>UQVU01000009.1 GCA_900544475.1 uncultured Butyricicoccus sp. | reverse complement strand
ATTTGTCAAGAACTTTTTTCATTCTTTTCAAATCTTTTCAGTTCGACCGCCGCGCCTCTCGGCGACAGCTTTAATAGAATACCACAGGGACTCCCCTCCTGTCAACAATTTTTTTCATTTTTCTGCGATTTTCTTTGACCTTGCTGTTTTCTGCTATGGCTGTTATAATGTATATAATACCACTGCGCTTCGAAACACGGCGCAGATTTCTTTGTTCTGAGCATTCATCACTATATAAGGGGTTGTTCTCTTTGCCGATAAAAATACCTGACAGTCTGCCCGCGCGTGCGGTTCTGGAAAGCGAAAACATTTTCGTTATGACCGAGCACCGCGCAACGACGCAGCGCATCCGTCCGCTCCGCATCGCCATCCTCAATCTGATGCCGCTGAAAATCGTGACCGAAACGCAGATTCTCCGCTGTCTGTCCAACACGCCCATTCAGATCGAGGTCGATCTTATTCAGACCAAGACCTACCACTCGAAAAACACGCCCGAGGATCATCTGCTGACGTTCTACAAGACGTTCGACGACATCCGCGACCAGCGTTACGACGGCTTTATCATCACAGGCGCACCGGTTGAGCTGATGCCGTTCGAGGAGGTCGAATACTGGGACGAGCTGGTTGAAATCATGGAATGGACCAAGACGCACGTCCACTCTACCCTGCACATCTGCTGGGGTGCGCAGGCCGGCCTTTATTACCACTACGGCATTCCGAAGTACGAGCTTCCGCACAAGATGAGCGGCATTTTCAAGCATCACGTGCTTTTCCCGCACGAACCGCTTATGCGCGGCTTTGACGATATTTTCTCTGCACCGCACTCGCGCCATACCGAGGTACGCGCCGAGGACATCCGCCGCAATCCCGAGCTGCGCCTGCTCGCGGAGTCGCACGAGGCCGGTGTTTACATCGTAGAAGCGGTGAACGGCCGCCAGATTTTCGTGCTCGGCCACGGCGAATACGACTCGGACACGCTGAAAAAGGAGTACGAGCGCGACCTCGCCAAGGGCATGAACCCGGATGTTCCGCGCCACTACTTCCGTGACGACGACCCCTCGTTGGATATTCTGGTCACGTGGAAGGCGCACGCGCATCTGTTCTACACGAACTGGATCAACTACTACGTCTACCAGACGACGCCGTTCCAGCTGGAAAAACTGTAACAGGAAACGCTCCGTTTCACCCGATATTTCCCGGGAAACGGAGCGTTTTTCTGCGTTATTCAGTCACTTTATCGCCGGTTACGATGGTGCGCGGCGCACCGGTCAGCTTCATGCCGGTATACGGTGTGTTAATTCCTTTCGATTTATACTTTTCGTATACCTTCTCGCTGTCCCAGTCAAGCAGGACCAGACGGGCGTAGTTGCCGGCCTGCACGGCGCGGCCCGTCAGACCGTAGATTTCCGCCGGGTTGCGGCTCATCTTTTCGAGCAGCTGCATGGGCGTCAGGCGGCCGGTCTGAACCAGATAGGTGTTGCAGACCGAGAACGCGGTTTCCAGACCGGTGATGCCCGAGGGAGCCTTAGCGAAATCGCGTGCCTTCTCCTCCGCCGTGTGGGGCGCGTGGTCGGTGGCAATCATGTCAATCGTGCCGTCCGCGAGCGCCTCGATGAGCGCCTGACGGTCGGCTTCCTTGCGGAGCGGCGGATTCATGCGGGCATAAGTGCCGTGCGCCGGTACGTCGTTCTCGGTCAGGCTGAGGTGATGCGGGGTGACTTCGGCGTAGATTTTCGCGCCGAGCGCCTTGCCCGCACGGATGAGCGCCGCGGACTGCCCACTCGAAACGTGCTGAAACAGCACACGCGCGCCCGTGTCGAGCGACAGCGCAATATCGCGTGCGATCATCGAGGTCTCCGCCGCCGCCATCGCGCCCTGTACGCCGAACTTTTTCGCGGCCTCCGAGCCGTAATTGACGCCCGGAGAGGGCACGAGCGAGGGTTCTTCCTCGTGGAACGAGAGGATAACGTCCCGTTTCGCCGCCTCGACCATCGCCCGGCGGCACAGCGCGGCGCTCGTCAGGTTGATGCCGTCGTCGGTCAGGCAGGGCGCACCGGCCGCGAGAAGCGCGTCGAAATCGGTCATTTCCTCGCCTTTCAGACCCTTGGTGACCGCGCCGGCCTGTAAAACCTCAACCGGGCAGTTTTTCGCCTTATCCGTGACGTAGTGAATGATTTCCGGCGTGTCGCAGGTCGGAACGGTGTTCGCCATGCAGATGACGGTCGCGTAGCCGCCTGCCGCCGCCGCCGCCGCGCCGGTCAGCACATCTTCCTTCTGCGTCTGGCCGGGGTCGCGGAAATGCACATGACCGTCCACGAAACCGGGCGAAACCGTCAGTCCCGCCGCGTCAAAGACCTGACAGCCGTCGGGAGATACGATTTTCTCCGCGATTTCCGCAATCACGCCGTCGTCACCGATGAGCACATCGCGCAGCGCGTCCGTCCCCGTCCACGGGTCGAGCACGCGGCCATTCTGGATAAGTAACATAGGAAAGCCCTCCGTTTTCCCTGCGGCAGCGCCGAAACCGGCTGCCCGGATTTTTCTGATTTTAGGCAATACCGCATCATTGGATAAGAGCGGTTTACGAGTAAATTTTGCGTACTGACGATGGGCGGTTTTGCGGCAATACTTGACGTATTACCGTGAGATCGCAACAAAGTCAGGGCACGAAATTTCCGCAAAGCGCCGCCGCTTTCATTGTGCGGTGTTGCCTTTACTATATCATAGAATAGCGTAGGACGCAACGGGCGTTGCAGACGGGACTTGCAATCCGCGCCCGGCTTTGCTATAATAATAGAGTAAACCGAACGGGGTTGTAGCTCAGCTGGTCAGAGCGTTCGCCTCACACGCGAGAGGTCGTGGGTTCGAGCCCCGCCAACCCCACCACTGTTCAGGCACTCACGAAAGTGAGTGCTTTTCTTTTTCCCTCCAAGGGAGAGCGCGAAATTTTCCCCATTCCCGGGGACAGGGAGTGCCACCCTGGGAGGACGGGTGCCTTTTTGCCGCCGTTTGGGGTTGGCTTCGCGCTTGATTTCCGCGCATAACAGTGCGCGGCAGCGAGTTCAGGTCGGAAAGGTTGATGGATTGGGAACGGTATGCTCGGGTTATCTGGACTGCTCCCGACCGTGTAAATCGTAACGCAAATATTTCCGAAAAAACGGTTTTCGGGTGCCGACCGTTCAAAACGGCGGGGCGAGGGCACCCCGCCCTACAGGAAAGCGCAATCCCAATTTTCCTTGCCTGAAAATTATCTCACCTGTGCCACCCGGCCGCGCACTGTCATGCGCGGCAAATCACGGGCGAAGCCATCCCAAATCGGCGGCGAAGAGCCGTGGAAGATAACGCGGTTTTAATTGCGGCCCCGCTTTTAGCCGCGCGACCGCAGGGAGCCGCGGCCGGCGGAAGATTAGGGGGTGTCGCAAGAGGGGGTATAAGAAACCGCAGGTGTCTTGTACCCCCTTTTGCAAGAAGCCGGCTGCCCTTCGGCAGCATCCCCCTCTCCTTCGGAAAAAACATTTTTATCCACAGCTTTGTGTAAAACTTTCGGGATAACCTTTCGTCCGGACACAAGAAAACGCCGCACAGGTTTTCGCTGTGCGGCGTTACTTTTTACTTACTTATACGGGTCGTCCGGCTTGAGGTAGCAGCACTTCTTGTACTTTTTACCGCTGCCGCACGGACACGGGTCGTTCGGGCCGGGCTTCTTGCCGACACGCTTCGGGGTCGGGATAACCGAGCCGTCGGACGCGCCTGCCGCGCCGGTCTCCTTTGCGACCTGCTCGCGCTTGGGTTCCTCACGGGTGCGTACCTGCGCAAGGAAAATCATGCGGACGGTATCCTCGCGGATAGAGTCGATCATGGCGTCAAACATATCGAAGCCCTCGCGCTTGTACTCAACGACCGGGTCATGCTGGCCGTAGGCACGCAGGCCGATGCCGTTTCGCAGCTCGGTCATTGCGTCGATGTGGTCCATCCACTTGCTGTCTACGTTCTTGAGCAGAACGACGCGCTCAAGTTCGCGCATGATGGGCGCGGTGAGCGCCTGCTCCTTGGCGTCGTAGACCTTGTGCGCCTGGTCAGCCAGCTCATTCGTCAGCTGCTCAGCGGTCAGGTCGTCGCACTCCTCAGGCGTAAATACGCAGTCCTCCGGACGCAGGAATACGCCGATGAACGGACGGCGCGCCTGCTCGACCATTTCGGTCGAAATCAGGTGATTTTCGCCGACCGCCGCGTGTACTGCGTGCGCGATAGTGTCGTCGATCATCTTTACGATGCTGTCCTTGACGTCCTTGCCCTCGAGAACCTGAAGACGCTGCGCGTAGATGATCTTGCGCTGCGTGTTGAGCACATCGTCATATTCGAGCACGTGCTTACGAGCTGCAAAGTTGCGGGACTCGATCTTCTTCTGTGCGCTTTCGATGGCGCCGGACAGAATTTTCTGGTCGATCGGCTCGTTTTCGTCGATGCCGAGCGTATCCATCATATTCTGAATGCGCTCCGAGCCGAACAGACGCATGAGGTCGTCCTCAAGCGAGATATAGAAGCTGGACTCGCCGGGGTCGCCCTGACGGCCGGCACGGCCGCGCAGCTGGTTGTCGATACGGCGGGACTCGTGGCGCTCGGTGCCGAGGATATACAGACCGCCTGCCGCACGAACCTTTTCCGCGTCCGCGTCGGTCAGCTTCTTGAACTGGCTGTACAGCTCATCGAACTTCTTGCGGACGGCAAGAATGCCCGGGTTGTCGGTTTCCGCATGGCCGTTTGCCTCGTAAACCATCTTGTCTACGAACATCTGCGCCGTGCGCTCGTCCAGCTCGCCTGCCTCGACCTTGCTTGCGGCCAGGCGGGTCATGCCGCGCTTAAGCTCATCGAGCGCCATGGTCTCGGCGTTTCCGCCGAGCATGATGTCGGTACCACGGCCTGCCATGTTGGTGGCGATGGTGACCGCGCCGGACTTGCCGGCCTGCGCTACGATGTCCGCCTCGCGCTCATGATGCTTTGCGTTCAGGACAGTATGCTTGATGCCCTTTGCCTTGAGGATCTTGGACAGCTCCTCGGACTTTTCAATCGAAATCGTACCGACAAGGATCGGCTGACCCTTGGCGTGGCACTCCTCGATGCGGGCGATGATGGCGTTGATCTTGCCGCGCTCGTTCTTGTATACCGCGTCCGAGTTGTCCTTACGGATAACCGGCTTGTTGGTCGGGATCTCGATAACGTCGAGCTGATAGGTGTGGCGGAACTCCTCCTCCTCGGTCAGCGCGGTACCGGTCATGCCGGACAGCTTGCCGTACAGGCGGAAGTAGTTCTGGAAGGTGATGGTCGCGAGGGTCTTGCTCTCGTGCTGAACCTTTACGCCCTCCTTCGCCTCGATGGCCTGATGCAGACCCTCGTTATAGCGGCGGCCAAACATCAGACGGCCGGTGAACTCATCGACAATGATGATCTGACCGTCGCGGACGACGTAATCTACGTCGCGCTGCATGACGCCGCGTGCCTTGATGGCCTGATTGATATGGTGCTGGAGAGTGGTGTTCTCCGGGTCGGACAGGTTCTCGACCTTGAAGTACGCCTCGGCGCGCTTCTGACCATGCGGGGTGAGGGTCGCGGTCTTTGCCTTTTCATCGACGATGTAATCCGCGTCGATGTCGTCCTGCTCCTCCTTGGCGTCCACTTCCTTGACGCGCAGGCACTTGAGGCCGGCGGCAAAGCGGTCCGCGATTTCGTACATCTGCGAGGACTTCTCGCCCTGACCGGAAATGATAAGCGGGGTACGCGCCTCATCGATCAGGATGGAGTCCACCTCATCGACGATAGCGAAAGCATGGCCGCGCTGGACCATCGCCTGCTTGTAGATTGCCATGTTGTCGCGCAGATAATCGAAGCCGAACTCGTTGTTCGTGCCGTAGGTGATGTCTGCGGCGTACATTGCCTTGCGGGCCTGCGGCGGCACCTCATGGATGACCAGACCGACATTCAGTCCGAGGAAGCGGTATACCTTGCCCATCCACTCGCTGTCGCGCTTGGCGAGGTAGTCGTTGACCGTGACGATGTGAACGCCCTTGCCGGTCAGCGCATTCAGATAAGCCGGCAGGGTCGCCATAAGGGTCTTGCCCTCGCCGGTCTTCATCTCCGCGATACGGCCCTGATGCAGGACGATACCGCCGATGATCTGGACGCGGTAATGACGCATGCCGAGCACGCGCCACGAAGCCTCGCGGCAGGTCGCGAATGCCTCGGGGAGCAGCTGGTCGAGCGTCTCGCCGTCCTGATAACGTTTCTTGAATTCATCGGTCTTTGCGCGCAGTTCGTCGTCGCTCAGCTTCTTGAACTGCTCCTCAAGCGCCTCAACCTTATCCGCAATGGGGTAGATCTTCTTCAGCTCATGCGAGGAGTGCGTGCCGAAGATCTTGGTAAAGAAGTTTGCCATTACTTGTGTTCAACCTTTCAAAAGGGCATAGCTGCCCCATTCGTTCATACGTTTTCATTATACCACATTATAAAGGATAAACAAATAAATTTTTTGTGAATACCTGTCGCGAAACTGACGTTTCGCCGACAAGGTGTGTTCTGACAGCGCACGGCGCCGCAGAACACGGACGTCCGAAAGTTCCCATTCGGAAACTTTCTCCCTCTCAGAGTATAAAAAGTCAGGTACACGCCCCGACTTTTTATGAACCGGCTGCGCCGGTTCTATTTCATTCGCGCTGCCGCGCGGTATACTGCGTACTCAAAACGGATTTTATCGGTAAAAAAATCCCCTGCCGTAAGACAGGGGACGGAAAAATCGCAGTTATTTTGCGTAGTCGATGGCGCGGGTCTCGCGGACCATGTTGACCTTGATCTGGCCGGGGTAATCCAGCTCGTTCTCGATCTTCTTTGCGATGTCGCGTGCCAGAAGAACCATTGCGTCGTCGGATACCTTGTCCGGGTTGACGATGATGCGGATCTCGCGGCCGGCCTGAATGGCAAAGGAGCTCGAAACGCCCGGCGTTTCGTTCGCGATGCTCTCCAGCTTTTCCAGACGCTTGATGTAATTCTCGACGTTCTCGCGGCGTGCGCCCGGACGGGCGGCGGAGATCGCGTCGGCTGCCTGAACCAGGCAGGCTACAACGGTCTTGGCCTCGACGTCGCCGTGGTGCGCCTCGATGGCGTGGATGATCGCCGGGGACTCCTTGTACTTCTTGGCGAGATCTACGCCGATCTGGACATGGCTGCCCTCGACCTCATGGTCGATCGCCTTGCCGATGTCATGCAGCAGACCTGCGCGGCGTGCCGGAACCGGGTCCAGACCCAGCTCGCTCGCCATCATACCGGCGATATGCGCGACCTCGATGGAGTGCTGAAGCACGTTCTGGCCGTAGCTCGTGCGGTAGCGCAGACGGCCGAGGATTTTGATAAGTTCGGGGTGGATGCCGTGGATGCCGGTTTCGAAGGTGGCGCGTTCGCCCTCGCTCTTGATGATCTGCTCGACCTCGCGGCGGGATTTTTCGACCATTTCCTCGATGCGTGCCGGATGGATACGGCCGTCCACGATCAGCTTTTCGAGCGCCAGACGCGCGATTTCGCGGCGTACCGGGTCGAAGGACGACAGAGTGATCGCCTCCGGCGTGTCGTCGATGATAAGGTCAACGCCGGTCAGCGTTTCGAGCGTGCGGATGTTGCGGCCCTCGCGGCCGATGATGCGGCCCTTCATTTCGTCATTCGGCAGCGGAACGACCGAGACAGTCGCCTCGGAAACGTGGTCAGCCGCGCAGCGCTGAATGGCGGTGGAGATGATTTCGCGTGCGGTCTGCTCGCTCTCATCCTTGAGCTTCTGGTTGATTTCGCGGACCTTGACGGCGGCATCGTGCTGCGCCTCGGCCTCGATGGAGTTGACGAGCATTTCACGCGCTTCATCGCGGGTCATGCTTGCGATCTGCTCGAGCTTTTCTACCTGCTCGTCCTTGACGCGCTGAAGCTCGGTCTTTTCGTGCTGTACAGCCTCAAGATGGCGGTTCAGCTCTTCGTTCTTGCGGTCGAGGGTGTCGCTCTTCTTGTCGAGCGCTTCCTCGCGCTGAATGAGACGGCGCTCAAGCTGCTGCGTTTCGTTGCGGCGCTCCTTGAGCTCGCGGTCTGCCTCTACGCGCTGACGATGTATCTCGTCCTTCGCTTCGAGGATGGACTCGCGCTTTTTGGTCTCACCGGCCTTGATCGCCTCGTTGATAATGCGTGTAGCCTCGGTTTCGGCGTCGCCGATTGCTTTTTCGGCAACGCTCTTGCGATAGAGAAAACCAATGACAACGCCCACAGCGAGACATACGATACCGGTGATGATCGGTACGATGATTTCGGTCATGTTAAGGTGTGTCCTCCTGTTGATGGAATTAGGGAACAGCGCCCGTCTGTTTCCCGGCGGCGCTTCCGACCCGCCGCCTGCCGCGCCCTCCCCTTCCCCGGCATCGGCTGTACCGGAAAAAGAAAAAGCGTCCTGCACGCGGTATTTCAGAAAAAACGCCGACCTCAACGGACCGGTGCTGTCTGGTGATGCAGCGCCCCGCGCCGCACCGAAAAGTGCGCCTGTCCCGCCGTATCAATTTATGCGGACAGGCTGCAATAATGCCCCCTGAAAAAAGCTGCACGCTGGCACTGTGCAGCCCGTAGACCCCGGACGCGGACGCCTCCGCAGCCGAAGCCATATCATATGAGTATTATTATACATCTAATTGTAAAGCCTGTTCGTCAAACTGTCAAGAAAAACACGGACTCCGCCCGGCGGATTTTGGCGTTTTTTAAAAACAGGCCGCGGCGAACCTTGAGAACATCTGAGAAGTCTGCTATAATAGGGCGTATCACAGAGAGAGCAGAAAAATCGGTTTTCGGGGGCGATAAAAGTGGCAAAAACGATAAATGACGTATATCTTCAGCTGTTTCACCGGCTGCGCGACGGCGGCGACCCGCAGCCCTCGATGACCGCGCGGGAGCTGACCGCGCTCGCGTGCCGGGCGGACAAGAACCATACCGCCGGCTGGGCGCACGCCTATCTCGACGACGCGACCGTGAATTACGCGGGTCTGCTGTGCGACCGCGTGCTCGGCGGCGAGCCGCTCGCGTATATTCTGGGCGAGTGGGATTTCTACGGACTGACCTTCCGCGTAGACAAATCCGTGCTCATTCCGCGTGCGGACACGGAAAAGCTGTGCGAGCTGACCATCGAGCAGGCGAAGCCGCGCATTTCGCCGCGCATTCTCGACCTGTGCTGCGGCTCGGGCTGCATCGGCATCGCAGCGGCGCACGAGGTCGAGGACGCCAGAGTGCTCGCGGCCGACCTGTCGGACGGGGCGCTGCGGCTGACGCGCGAGAACGCCCACCGCCTCGGCGTGCAGAACCGCGTGCTCGTGCTCAAAGCGGACGCGACCATGCCTCCCCCGAACGGTGTCGGCCCGTTCGACATCATCGTTTCCAATCCGCCCTACATCACGCGCAGCGAAATGGCGGAGCTTGACCACAGCGTTGCGGATTTCGAGCCGCACGAGGCGCTCTACGGCGGCGTGGACGGTCTGGATTTCTACCGCGCCATCTGCGAAAACTGGGGCGAGACCCTCGCCCACGGCGGCGTTATCCTGTTCGAATGCGGCTGGAAGCAGGCGGAGGACGTCGCGAAAATCCTTGCGCGGTACGGTTTTTCCGATGTCCGCATTGAAAAGGACGACGCAGGCGTGCCGCGCATCGTGACCGGCCGTTCCTCGCGCGAGGACGATGATTTAACGAGATAAAAAGCGAACCGTTTGATGCTCCGCACCGTAGGGCGGGCTGCCCTCAGCCCGCCGCGTATATCGCAGTGCGACCGTCCCTTGCACCCCGCTCTGCCGGGGTGCATTTTTATACCGCAAAAACAAGCGGACAAATGTTCGATATTTTTCTTGCCATTCATCGGGCACCCTGTTATAATGGGTGTATCGAAAAACGCGAAAAGGATTTCCCTATTTATCATACAGGAGGCTACTTTAATGGCTACGAAAAAACAGCTTGAGCCGGTCGCACCGGCAGCGGATAAGGAAAAAGCGCTCGCCAACGCGCTCAGCCAGATCGAAAAGCAGTTCGGCAAGGGCTCGGTCATGCGCCTCGGCGAAAACACCGGCATGACGGTCGAGCACATCCCGACCGGCTCCATCGGTCTTGACCTTGCACTCGGCATCGGCGGTCTGCCGCGCGGCCGAATCATCGAGATCTACGGACCTGAGTCCTCCGGTAAGACCACGGTCGCGCTGCACAGCGTTGCCGAGGCGCAGAAGCTCGGCGGCACGGCGGCCTTCATCGATGCGGAGCACGCGCTCGACCCGGTTTACGCCAAGGCGCTCGGCGTTGACATCGACAGCCTGCTGGTTTCCCAGCCGGACACCGGCGAGCAGGGCCTTGACATCGCAGAGGCGCTCGTCCGCTCGGGCGCGATCGACATCGTTGTTATCGACTCGGTTGCCGCGCTGACCCCCCGCGCCGAAATCGAGGGCGAAATGGGCGACTCGTTCGTCGGTCTGCACGCCCGCATGATGAGCCAGGCGATGCGCAAGCTCGCAGGCTCCATCGCGAAGAGCCAGTGCGTCGCTATCTTTATCAACCAGCTGCGCGAAAAGGTCGGCGTCATCTACGGCAACCCCGAAGTCACGACCGGCGGCCGCGCACTCAAGTTCTACGCTTCCGTCCGCATGGAGGTGCGCCGCGTGGAGCACCTCAAGAACGGCACCGAGCTTATCGGCAGCCATACCCGCGTGAAAATCGTCAAGAACAAGGTCGCGCCCCCGTTCAAGCAGGCGGAGTTCGACATCATGTACGGTCAGGGCATCTCGCGCACGAGCGAGCTGGTTGACCTCGGCGTAGAATACGGCATCGTCAACAAGTCCGGCGCGTGGTTCTCGATGGGCGACACCCGTCTGGGTCAGGGCCGCGATGCCGCAAAGCAGTATTTCAACGACCATCCGGACATTGCGAATGACGTACAGCGTCAGATCATGGAGAAGGTCGAGGAGGAGCGCAGCAAGAACGCCGCAAAGGTCGGCGCGAAGCCCTCGGAGAGCGTCGCGACCGCCCCGGCGGAAAAGCCTGCCGCACCTAAGCCGTCCTCGGCGAAGGCGGTTTCGATCGACGCGGACGATTTTGACGACCTCGACGACGAAGAATGAGCACGGATAAATACCGCGCCGCCCTCGACGCCGCCGCAAAGCAGCTGTCCTGTCGGGCGCTGAGCGCGAAAATGCTGCGCGACAAGCTGATTGCCAAGGGACACGACGAGGAAGCGGCGGATTACGCCCTCGCGTGGCTCGCCGAGCGCAGCCTGCTCTCAGATGCGCAGTTCGCGGAGAGCGTGGTTCGCAGCTACACCCGGCGCGGCTACGGCGCGGCGCGCATCCGGCAGGAGCTTCAGCGGCGCGGCATTTCCCGCGAGGACGCGGACGCCGCCATGGACAGCTTCTCCCCCGCCCTGCCGCAGATGCTTTCGGTGCTCGAAAAGCGGCTGCACGGCGACCTTTCCGACCGGAAAGAGGTCGATAAGGCGGTCGCCGCCCTTCAGCGGCGCGGCTTTTCGTGGGGCGACATCAAAAACGCCCTGGAGGAATACGGCGCGTCCCTTGAAATCGACGAATAATTTTCACCCTTTCCGCACAGACTCGTGACGGAGAGGGTGATTTTTTTGCGCGAAAAGATAAAATACGCACTGACAGGCGCACTCGCCGGGGCGGCGAACGGCTTTTTCGGGGCCGGCGGCGGACTGTTTCTCGTGCCGCTGCTCACGAGATGGTGCGGCATGGAGGAAAAGCGTGCGTTCGCGACCTCGGTCGCAGTGATTTTTCCGCTGTGCGCCCTGTCGGCGGCGGTCTATTACGTCCGCGGCGGCCTGCCGTTTGCGCAGTCAGTCGGCTATCTTGCGGGCGGCGCGGCCGGCGGCGTGCTCGCCGGGCGGATTTTCGGAAAGCTGCCCACACTCTGGCTGCGGCGGGCGTTCGCCCTGCTGCTGCTTTACGGCGGCGTGCGGGCGGTGCTGCTGCTGTGAGGGCGTTTCTCGCCGGTCTGCTGACCGGGGTGCTGAGCGGCTGCGGCATCGGCGGCGGCTCGCTGCTCGTGCTCTGGCTGACGCTCTTCGAGGGAATGCCGCAGTTCACCGCCGGCGGCATCAATCTGCTGTATTTTCTCGCCTGTGCGCCTGCCGCGCTGGTCTCCCACGTGAAAAACCGCCTCATCGACCGAAAAGCCGTCCTGTTCTGCGTCCCTGCCGGGGCGCTGACCTCTCTCGCGGCGGCGCTCCTCGCTTCTCACACCGACGTTTCCCTGCTGCGGCGGCTGTTCGGCGTACTGCTGCTCGTCATCGGCGCGAAAGAATTGTTTACAAAACGGAAAAATACGGGAACCAAACCTAAACCTGCCTCGTCTAACCGGGTAACAGAAGAAAACAGCGGCAACGCGCCGCGCGACCCATGAAATGAGGTGTCCGTCATGAAAAAAAGACTGCTTCCCCTGTTTCTCGTGCTTTTGCTTTCGCTTTCCGCCTGCGGCTCGTCCTCCGGTGGAACCGCCAATTCCGCTGCGGCCGGAGATGCGTCCGCCGATAACGGCTGGGCCGAGGCCGCCATGGATGCGGCGGACACCGCAGGCGGCGCCGACTTTTCCGCCGTGCGGCGCAATGCCAAGCTGATCTTGAACGCAGACCTGTCGCTCGAAACGCAGGATTTCGAAAAATCCGCCGCCGACATAGAGAAAATGACCGCCGAGGCCGGCGGCTACATCGAGTCGAGCGGTACATACGGCGATACCGGCAGCCGCTCCGCGAACTACACCCTGCGCGTGCCGCAGGAGAAATTCGAGCAGTTCTACGCCCAGCTCGGCGAAAATATGCACGTTGTTTCGCGCTCCCGCTCGAGCGAGGACGTCACCGAGCAGTACACCGACATCGAAACCCGGCTCGCCACTCTCCAGACCAAGCACGAGCGTCTGCTCTCCCTGCTTGAAAAGGCCGACAAGATGGAGGACATCATTTCGCTCGAAAACGCGCTGGCCGACTGCGAATACGAAATCGACTCGCTCACCGGCTCCAAGCGCCACTATGACGATCTGGTCGGCTTCTCGACCTTCTGCATCAACCTGCGCGAGGTGCAGACCCTGACCGCGACGGCGGACGGCACCGGCTTCGGCGCGCAGCTGACGCAGGCCGCGAAAACCGGCGCACGCGGACTGGCTGACGTTGTGCGCGGCACGATTCTCGGCGTTGTCATGTTCTGGCCGGCCGTGATTCTGGTCATCGCCGGAACGGCCGCAGGCGTTATCCTCCACCGCCGCCGCAAGGCAAAGCGCCTCGCCGCCTGGAACGCCCAGATGCAGCAGACGCCCCCTGCGCCCCCGGCCGAAACGCCTCAAGATAAACCTGAAGATAAAAAGGAATAAAT
The DNA here is from genome assembly GCA_900544475.1 of uncultured Butyricicoccus sp. Lineage (GTDB taxonomy): Bacteria > Bacillota > Clostridia > Oscillospirales > Butyricicoccaceae > Agathobaculum. The sequence continues at coordinate 15,046 of UQVU01000009.1, read as the reverse complement.
GCGCAAGCGCGTGGACAGATTGCCGTGTCCACGCGCTTTTTTCTATTGTTCCGCCTCTTTCACTTCATCGAGCAGGGTTTTCGCGTCCGTCCCGAACAGCTTCGCTATCGCGAGCAGATTGGAGGTGCTCGGGTCGGAAGCGCCGCTCTCCCATTTCGACACCGCCTGACGGCTGACGCCGAGCGACTCCGCGACAAATTCCTGCGTCATGTGGCAGGCCGTGCGGCGGCGGCGCAGCACTTCGCCGAGCGTTTTCGCGGACGCGGCCTTTTCCTCCCGCACCGGGGCGCTGCGCAGATATTTCCGCAGGGCGCGGATGAGCAGCACGACGAGATAGCCGAGTACCCCCAGAACGAGCAGCGTGATGAGCAGTACGGGTACGATGGTTTTCGCTGTCATAAGCATGGCAGTTCCCTCCTTTTCGCTCTCAGTATATCGAAAAAACTCCGGTTGCACCACCAACTATCGCGCAACCGGAGTATCTTTTTACGTTTTTTCGGCATTCTTCGGCTTTTTCTCGCTCAGCATCAGGCCGCCGAGCGCAAGCGCCGTACCGAGCCACATCACCGGCGTCATGGTTTCGTGCAGGACAAGCGCGGACGCAATGATGGTGATAACGGGCGAGGCGTAGATGTAAACGCTCGTGCGCACCGGCCCCAGAAGAAAGACCGCGCGGTTCCATGTCACAAAGCAGGTCGCGCTCGCGAGCAGGCCGAGAAACAGCAGGTTCGCGAGATGCACCGGCGTGCCCCACGCCACGATTCCCGCAGGCAGGCCCTCGATTCCGGCCGGGATGAGCAGGAACAGCAGGCCGTAGCCGAAAATGCGGCAGGTCAGCGGAACGGTCTGATACCCCATCGTGCCGAGCACGCGGACGATGACCGAGTAGATGCCCCAGACGAGCGCCGCGCCGATGGTCAGCAGCGCGCCGGTCGGGCTGAAATGCAGCTCGCTCACCCCGGCGAGCGACACGAGCGCCACGCCTGCCATGGCGCAGACAAAGCCGAGGAAGAACCACCGCGACAGCTTTTCCTTCAGCACCGCCGCCGCGATGAGCGCGGTGAACAGCGGCGCCGCCGCCACGATTACGCCGACAAGCGAGGCGGAGATATAGGTCAGCGCGATATTCTCCATCAGAAAATACAGCGTTACGCCGGAAAGCCCCGCCGCCGCGAACAGCACCTCGTGCCACTTCTCCTTCGGGCGCATGAGACCGCGCCCGGCGACAAGCAGCGCGAGAAAGCCGAGCGCAAACCGCGCGACCATGATTTCAATGGGCGAAAAGGTGCGCAGCAGCACCTTGGTGGCGACGAAGGTCGTGCCCCAGACGAGCACGCTGAACGCGCCGAGCAGGTGTCCCTGCAAGCGATGATTGTTCTTTGTATCCTGCATATCGGTTTCCTTTGAAAGTGCGGGTGGTTATTGTGTTTCGCCGTCTGTCGCGGCGTCGCTCTCCGAGGCATAGACGCGCGTCCAGTTCTGCTGGCCGAGGAACACGTTGTATGGAGCGGGCGCGAAGCCGCCGACAAGATTCTTGCGGATAACGACCTGGTTTCGCTCGAACGCAATCGGGATAAACGGCATTTCCTCCGCGAACTGCTTGTAGAACGCGCTCATGTCGCCGCTCTTGCGTGCCGCGAGAAGCGTGCTCTCCATGTCGGGACTGCTGTATCCGCCGAAGTTCAGGCTGCCGCCCGTCATGAGGAGCGGACGCAGGTCGAAGTCCGGCATCAGCCGCGTTTCGCCGTAGTAGAGGTCAAACGAGCCCTCCTTGATGCGCTCGACACAGGCCGCGTAATCCGCCTGCTCGACCGTGACGCTGACGCCCTCGATGGCGTTCCACGAGGCGGCGAGCTGCTCGGCGGCGGCGACCTTGAAGGCGTTGTCCGAGTTGACGAGCAGCCGAAGCGACAGCGTGATTTTCTCCCCGGCGGCATCGGTCTGGGGCGCGTCCTCCGTATCCGATGCTCCGGCGGACGGGTCGAGCACCGGCTCGCCGTCGGCGTTCAGCACGCGGTCGCCGTCCTCGTCGATATAGTAGCCGTCCCCGTCGGTCAGAGGCGTGCCGTCGTCAGCGTAGTAAATCGTGATGTCCTCGGCGGAAGCATCGGTCTTTGCGGTGTCCTGCGAAGTGCCGTCCGAAGTATCCGAGGTGTTTTCGGCACTCTCGTCCCCGTGCAGCAGCGCATACGCCCCGGCAACATCCGCATCGGTCGAGAGCGAAACGCCCGAAACCTGCTGCTGCGGATTGACCGGCAGAACCGCCGGGTCGGCGAAGGTCTGAAGCTGGGTGTCGCAGAGCGAGCGGCGGCCGAGGGCGGCGGAAAGCGCCCGGCGGACATTTGCGTTTTTCAGCTGCTCGTTTGCGTGATTGATGCCGATATAGTGCAGCGCCGTGCTCGGTGTTTGCAGCGTGTCGACCGCGCCGCCGATGACAGTCGCCTTGTCGTCCGCCGCGATGCGGGCGCTGCGCTGCACCGAAACATCGCCCGTGCGGAAGCTGGTTTCCGCCGCGTCCGCGCGCGTGATGCCGACAAGCGTGATATGGCGTATCGTGCCGAGAAAGCCGCCGTGCCAGTTTTCGTTCTTTTCGAGCGTGCACACGCTTCCGTTCTCGACCGGCACATACGGGCCGGTGCCGTCCGCGAAGCTGCCGCTGTCCGCGCTCCCCTCCCGGTAAATCGGGATATTGAGCAGGCGCGGAAAAGCCGCGTTCGGCGAGGAAAGCACGATACGCACCTGATACGTCCCGGCCTTTTCGATGCTCTGCACCTCGGCCAGACGGCTGTGGTAGGGCGAGGAAGCGTTATCCATCGCCGCGCGGTAGCTTGCAATCACATCGTCCGCGGTGAGCGTCTGCCCCGACCAGAACTTCACGCCCTGCTTGAGGGTAAAGGTAAAGGTCGTGCCATCGCCGCTGTACCCCTCGCAGAGCACGTTCTGCGGTGTAAAGTCACTTGTCAGCTCAAACAGACCCTCGTACAACGCCTCGCGCAGCATGGCGTTTACGCTGTCCGTGTCGGTCACGGGGTTGAGCGTGCCGTTTTTGTACCACGCCAGACCGAAATACGCATCGGAAACATCAACCGTGTCGCGCGGCGTGTCGTCCTGCTGTCTGCCGGGCAGGGTGCAGCCCGAAAGCAGGCACAACCCCGCCAGCACGGCCGCGAGCGCACATTTTTTCCAGCTCATACAGCGTTTCCTCACAGGCATATGATGCCGCCCTGCACGCCGCGGTGTCCGTGGGTCGCGCGGTGCGACCAGAACTCGTCCGCATGGCATTTGGTGCAGATGCCGCTGTCGATGACGTTCTCCGGGCGGAGTCCCGCGTCCGTCAGCAAACGCACGCCGATGCCCTGTAAATCCACATGGAACTTGACGCCCTTTTCCGCGATAAACGGATGAACGCGCTCACCCATCAGGCGCTCCATCGCCTCGGGAACATCTGCGTCGGTTTCGAAGCACTCCTGCCGGATGGACGGGCCGAGCACGGCGATGAGGCTTTCGCGTTTTGTGCCGAGCTTTTCCGCCATGACGTCCACGGTTTTCGGCAGGATACCTGCCGCCATGCCGCGCCAGCCGGCGTGCGCCACGCCTGCGGTACGGGTCGCGGGGTCGTAAAAGAGCGTCACCACGCAGTCCGCGTAAAAACCGCAGAGCGGCGTTTCGGGCAGCGCGGTCACGATCGCGTCCGACTCCCACGCCATCGGCTGATGCAGACCCATGCCGACTTTGTCCTCAGTCACGACCGAAATCTGCGTGTCGTGGATCTGCCGGGTCATGGTGATGCGCTTTTCGTCCATACCGAGTCCCTCGGCCATCAGACGGTAGTTTTCATAGACGTTTTCCCGCTCGTCGCCGCGGTTGAAGCCGAGATTGAGGCTTTCGCAGTCGCCCCGGCTCACGCCGCCGAACTTCGTGGTGAAGGCGTGGCGGACCGGCAGACGGTCGCAGGTATAGTAGACAAACGAGCCGCGCTCGTTCCGATGCATAGACGGGTGCATGGTTCTCCTCCTTACCATTCGTCCGAACCGTCGTCCGGAATGACTTCCTTCATGGCGGTGATAGCTACCTCGATCATCGAGTCGTCCGGCTCAAATACCGTCAGGTGCTGAATCATCAGGCCCGGCCAGCGCAGCGCACGCGAGATAACGCTCTCCGAGCGGCCCGCATAGCGGTTGAACTCATAGCTGATGCCGACAACGAGCGGCAGCAGGATAAGGTGCGCAAGCATGCGCAGGAACGGGTTCGTGACCTCGACGATCGAAAAAACGATGGACGAAACGATGGTCGCGATGATGATGAGCACAAACATGAAGCTCGTGCCGCAGCGGGGGTGGTATTTCTGCTGCTTACGGACGTTCTCCACGGTCAGCTCCTCCCCTGCCTCGTAGCAGAAAATCGTCTTGTGCTCCGCGCCGTGATACTCGAACGTGCGGCGGATGTCCTTCATATGCGACACCGACCACATGAACATCAGGAAAATGACGATGCGCACGATGCCTTCGAGCACGTTCCGCGCCAGAACGCCCCAGTTTTTCGGAACGAAGCCGCCGAGAAAGCTCGGCAGCAGCAGGAACAGGCCGACCGGCAGCGCGATGCCGATGACGGTGGACAGACCGAGAATCATCTTGTTCAGCTTTTCCGAGCCGAACTTCGCTTCGAGCCACTTTTCAAACCCCGACGGCTCCTCCTCGATTTCCTCGTCCTCGAAGAACTCCGCCGAGTAGTTGATGGCAACAATGCCGTCCTTCATCGCGGTGAACAGTGTGTACGCGCCGCGCAGAACGGGCAGACGCCAGAACGCCGAGGGGTGATGTGCGTCCTCGGTCTTGGTGACCAGCTCGCCGCCGGCCTTGCGCACGACGGTGCAGGTCTTTTTCGGGCCCTTCATGACGATGCCCTCGATGATGGCCTGTCCGCCGATGGTTGTTTTCTTGGTTGACATAGGTTTCTCCTTTTGCGGGTTTACGGTTCTTCCTCGGTGCGGGGCGGCGTGCCCGTGATGCCGAGCGCCTGCTCCGCCTTCGCGGACGGCAGGGTGACGGTCACGGTCGTGCCCTCGCCCACGGTGGAGGCGATGTCGATGGTGCCGCCGTGCAGCGTTACGATTTCCTCGGTCACAGCCAGACCGATGCCGCTGCCGCGCTGCTTGGACGAGCCTTTATAGAATTTCTCCTTGACGAACGGCAGCTCAGCCTCGGGTATGCCCTGACCGTAGTCACGCACGGTCGCCACGAGCTTGCCCCCGTCGCGCCCCAGCGTGATGTCGATGCGCTTGCCGTCCGCGCCGTATTTCGCGGCGTTGTCCAGAATGTTGAGGAATACCTGCTTCATGCGGTGGCGGTCGCCGTTGACGAAGTAGTTCGCCTCAACGTCCTCATCGTAGTTCAGGCGGATGCCGCTCTTCTGGAGCAGATTTTCGTACATATAGACCGCCTCGTACAGCTCGATGGACAGGTCGAAGGTTTCGACCTCGAGCTTCATGCGGCCGGACTCGATACGCGCGAAGTCCAAGAGCTCCTCTACCATGCGTGTTAAGCGGTTAGACTCCTTCTGGATGATGGTCAGACCCTGCATGACCTCCTCGGGGTCCTCGCCGCCGCCCGCGAGAAGCGTTTCGCTCCAGCCGCCGATGGCGGTGAGCGGCGTGCGCAGCTCGTGCGATACCGAGGAAATGAAGTCGTTCTTCATGCGCTCGGCGCGGTTTATCTCGTCCGACATATAGTTTATCGTGTCGCACAGCTCGCCTATCTCATCGTCATAGGTCTTTTGCAGGCGCACGCCGTAGCGTCCCGCCGCGATTTCCTTGGCAATGTTGTTGATTTTGAGAACCGGGTCCACGATGGAGCGGATAAAGTAGCTGTTGGACGCGACGACGAAGATCAGGAACACCAGACACGCGAGCAGCGACACGCCGACGATAAGCCAGATCTGCCGCTCGACCACGCGGAGCGAGGTGATGAAGCGCACGCCGCCGATGAGGTCGCCGCGCGAGGACAGCAGGGGCGCGGTCACGCTCATGACCCGCTCGTCCGAGAGAGGATCTCTGCCGGTGAACACCGAGGTTTTCTGGCTCGTGAGCGCCTGCGTGGCGTCCTCGGTCGAGGCCAGACCGCTGCCCGATAATCCCGAGGTGGACAGCAGAATGCGGCCGTTCGCGTCAAGGAACTGCTGCTCGAGCTTGTTCTGCTCCTGAAACGTGGTGACGGTGGACTCCGCCTGCGTGTAGAACTGGTCGTAGGTGTCGGTGAAGTATTTGCGGAAGGTGTCCGACGCCGTGACCGCCCGCGATACCAGATTGTCGCGCACGGTCGCGTAGTAATACCCCGAAACGCCGACCGAAATCAGTATCATGACCGCCGCAAGGATAACGAGCACGAACGAGAGCGAGTTCATCATCCAGCGGCCGCGAATACCGCCCGGCGAGTGCAGCACCTTAGGCGTTTCCGTCTGCGGCGGCGGTGCCGGCTTTTTACGTTGCTTGCGATTTGTCATAAAGGAAGTGACCTTTCCAGTAAATTAAAGCGGAAGTGCGGCGGGGTGAGGTCACCCCGCCCTACGAGTGCAGTCCAGATAGCATATGCCTGTCTTGCGGGTGCAGTCCAGATAATACGTGTCTGCCCTACGGGTGCAGTCCAGATAACATATGTCTGTCCTGTAAGTGCCGCTCATATAATCTCCCGTCCATCCGAGCGTCCGTGCGCAAAGCGCACGCAGCGAGAGCGCGCGGAGCGCGCAATTTCCTGCCGCATTCCGGCGAGAAGCGCCGGAACAGGCAGGACAGGCCTGCCGCAGCAGGCCGCATAAAATTCCCCAAAAAAGTCCAGCTCTGCCGGACTTTTTTACCTCTGCCTCGGGACACGGTGTCCCGAGCCGCCCCTGCCGTGCAGGGGCGAGGGGGGTATCGAAAAAAGTTTCCTCGGAACTTTTTTCGTATATAGGGGGGACGGAGTCCCCCCTATAAGAAGAGGGTTTACCCCTCCCACATGTATCCGTATCCCCTGACGGTCACGATATGGTGCGGCTCGGCCGGGTCGTCCTCGATCTTGATGCGGAGTCTGCGGATGTTGACGTCCACAATCTTCAGCTCGCCGACATAGTGATGGCCCCACACCATCTCAAGCAGCTCGTCGCGCGACAGCGCCTTGCCGATGTTCTCCATGAACGCCTTGAGCAAACCGTATTCAATCTGCGTCAGCTCGATCTTGCGCCCGTTCTTCAGTACCTCGCGCGCACGCAGATTGAGCTTGAACGGGCCGGACTTGATGACGTCCTCCTCCGCGAACGGCGAACCCGAAACGCGGCGGTACAGCGCGTCTACCCGCGCCGCCAGCTCCACGACCGAAAACGGCTTGGTCACGTAGTCGTCCGCACCGTTCATCAGGCCGTTTACCTTGTCCGCCTCCTGCGTGCGTGCGGTCAGCATGATGACGCCCGCCTGATAACCCTCGGCGCGCATCGCGCGGCAGACCTCGTAGCCGTCGATGCCCGGCAGCATGACGTCTAAAATCGCGACCGAAATATCCGTGTTTGCACGGTATTTTTCGAGTGCCTCCTCGCCGGTCTCGGCCTCGATCACTTCGTATCCCGCTCTTTTCAGATTGAGCACCAGAAAGGAGCGGATGTTTTCTTCATCCTCAAGAACCAGTATCCTGCGTTTCATGGATGTAATCCTCCCTTATTGTTTTCAGTTATTCCACGCCTGCTTGACGAGCGAGAACCGCGCGGTGATTTCCTCCGCGCTCATCTTCAGCGTGCCGGTCTGGGCGCCGTCCGGAATTTTCGCGAAATACACGGCCTGCGCGGTCTCCCCGAGCTGAATAAGGTCGCTTCGCCCCGCGTAGTATTCGCGCGAGGAACCCGTGACACAGTAGACGTTGAACAGCGCGATGGGGTTCTGCCCCTCGCCGCAGTATTCGTAAAAGGAAACAAGGCTCAGTCCCCCGTCCGTGGACTTAACCGCCGTGATGCGGTCGTGCCAGCTCTGGTCGATGCGCAGACTCCATGCGTCCGAAACGCTCTGGTAGGTCGTGCTGACCTGTGTAGGCGTCGCGCCCAGACCGTAAGCGTACCAGTCGAGCATATAAAGCGCGTCATGCGCCGCCGCGTCCTTGTAGCCTGCCATGAGCACCGCACGCGGCAGCTCGATCACGCCGTCGTTGTTGATGTCGGCGGCATAGACCTGCACCGGGCGGTAGGTACTGCGGCTCGCGATGTCCTCGCCGTCAAGCGCGAGGTTGGTGAGCGTGCCGTCGCTGTAAACGAAAATATCGGTCGTCAGACCAACGCCCGACGCCATTTTCTCCTCCGCGAACACCGCCGGCAGACCGTCCGTGATGCGGCCGGCCTCCATGCGCTCGACCGACGCCGTGCCGGCGCTCACCGCCGCCTCGCCCGCCATGCTGAGCGTGCCGTTCGCGTAGTGATACATCCGCGCGGTGCGCTTGCCCAAGCCGTTCGTCGCGAGCAGCAGCAGGTCCTTCGCGCCGTCCCCGTCCATGTCGGTAAGCTCGAGCGCGGTGTAGTCGGTTTCGAGCAGCACGCGCGGCGCACAGTCGCCGTCAAAGTCGCACATCGTCAGCGCACCCGTGCCGCCGCCCGCGAGCTGCCACGTGACCACAAGGCCGCGTCCGCCGTCCGGGGTGATAGTCGGGTACTCGACCGACTGAATGGCGGCCGCCTTGCCCGCAATGGAGCCGGTGCACAGGTAGTCGTCGCCCTTTTTCTTATAGATATAAACCTTGAAGTCGTTGCTCGTCGAGGAGGTCGCACCACGGAAAAAGGTGATGGCCTCCTCGATGCCGTCGCCGTTTAAATCGACCAGCTGCACGGACGAGCGGTTTTCCCCCGCTGCCGGGGTGGTATAGGAAACGCCCGACGCCAGAAGCTCCTCGAGCTTGACCTGAAGGGTCTGGTAGTTGCTCGAGGGACGCGGCGCCGCCAGCAGCTCGTCGCCGGACGGCACGGTGCAGCCTGTAAGCAGCATGAGGCTCATCAGCACGGGCAGTATACGAACAGATTTCATCGCTTGCTCCCAATCCTTGTATCGAACTTGCGCGCGAAGAAACGCGCGTTCTGTTGCCTGCACGGGCACCCGTTTTCGCGAGCGCCTATACAGATTAAGTATAGCACAAACTTCACATATATGGTACAGTAATTTCCTCATTTTTTGATGACAATACAGAAAAAGCGGTCTCGAAATTGACAAAACCGGCCGAAGCGGTTATACTAAAGCGTGTGCTGCGGAGGGCCGCGGCGCGGGAGAAAATTTTCAGACGCGGGTATGGCGGAATGGCAGACGCGCCAGATTTAGGTTCTGGTGTCTCAGACGTGCAGGTTCAAGTCCTGTTACCCGCACCATCATCACATACGCGAGGTATGACTATGGCTCAGAACAGCATTCTTCGGGAAAAATCTCTGCAGTTCGGCGTCCGCATCGTCAAGCTGCACCGCCTGCTGCACAAGCACGAGGACGATATGTCCGATACGCTGCTGCTGCACGCAACGAAAATCGGCGCGGCTATTGCACGGTCGGATTACGCGCTGAACCGCGCGGATCTCGCGGAAAGCCTGACCGACGCGCTGCACGAAACCGCGCAGACCGAATACTGGCTGCGTCTGCTGACGCTGACCGACGACATGGATGTGCGCACGGGTGCCGGCCTGCTCGCCGAGTGCACCGAGCTGCGCCGCCTGCTGACCGCGGCATACTCGGCCACCAACTGAAAACACGCAGACACACCTGTTCCGGGGTGTGTCTTGTTTTATCCGTATACAGACTAAAGCCATTTTTTCGAGAATACAGTGTTTCGCGCGTCGAGCGCGCATGAGATAGATTTTGCAACGCAAAATCATAAAAACCGGGAGCATGTATCACGGTTTTTATCCATCTAGAGGGAGAAAGTTTCCGCATGGGAACTTTCGGACGTCCGTGTTCTGCGGCGCCGTGCGCTGTCAGAACACACTTGTCGGCAAAACGTGAGTTTTGCGACAGTCTCAGACAGGACGGGATTTACTATGGCGAAACGAATTATCTGCATCGGCGACTCCAACACGTGGGGCTACGACCCGCGCTCGTTCGGTGGCGGCCGCTATCCCGAGGGCGTGCGGTGGACGTCCCTCCTTGGCGATGCGTGGCAGGTCGAAAACCTCGGCGAAAACGGCCGCGAGATTCCCGTTTCGGATTTCGCGGTGCGCGTGCTTCTCGTACAGATTTCCGCGCGACTTCCGGCGGACGGCCTCTGCGTCATGCTCGGCACGAACGACCTGCTGTGTGGCGCGTCCCCTGCCGAGACCGCCCGGCGGATGGAGGGCTTTCTCGACCGGCTGCGGGACTGCGACCTGCCGCTGCTGCTCGTCGCGCCTCCGCTCATGCAGAGGGGCGCGTGGGTCGAAAGCGAGGCGCTCCTTGAAAACGCACGGGCGCTTGCGCCGCTCTACCGCGAACCGGCGGAGCGCTGCGGCGCTTTCTTCTGTGACACGGCGGCGTGGGATATTCCGGTCGTCTTTGACGGCGTGCACTTCTCCGAGGACGGCCACCGCCGCTTCGCGAAGCAGATGCAGCACGTGTTCGACACGGTTTTCCGCTGACCCTCTCCCCCGCCGAAAAATTCCACATAAATGCAAAAAGGCGTCGCAGTTCATCTTCTGCGACGCCTTTGCTTTTGTCATAACGACTGTTTTTACTTTGCGAGCTTGGACTGTGCCTTCTGCTCGAAGCGCTCCTTTGCGACGATGGCGCGCTGATGCGTACCCTCACCGATCAGGCCGGCTTCGTCATACGCCGCGACCTTGAAGGTCAGAATCTTGCCGTTCGGCGCGATTTCGGTCAGCTCGGTTTCGATGCGGACCTCCATGCCCTCCGGCGTTGCGGCTACGTGGCTGACGTTTACGAGCGTGCCGACCGTGGTCTTGCCCTCTTCAAGCTCACCCGCGACACTTGTGGCTGCGGTGTTCTCGATGGCGGCAATCATCATCGGGGTGGCAAATACGGATACCAGACCGCTGCCGACGTTGCACGCCAGCTGCTCCTTGGTTACGGTGAACTTCTTCTCGCCCTTGATACCAGTGTTCATTGTTCTGCTCCTGTCTTTCAAAAAACGGAAATTACTTCTTGCGCAGCTCGGTCATGCCGCCCATATACGGCTGAAGCGGCTTCGGGATAGCAACCGAACCGTCCTCACGCAGGTTGTTCTCGAGGAATGCGATCAGCATACGCGGAGGAGCAACAACCGTGTTGTTCAGGGTGTGCGCGAAGTACAGCTCCTTCGGGTTCTCCTTGCTGCGGACACGGATGCCCAGACGGCGAGCCTGTGCGTCACCGAGGTTGGAGCAGGAGCCGACCTCGAAATACTTCTTCTGGCGCGGCGACCATGCCTCAACGTCGCAGGACTTGACCTTCAGGTCAGCCAGGTCGCCCGAGCAGCACTCGAGGGTGCGTACCGGAATATCGAGCGAACGGAAGAAGTCAACCGTGTTCTGCCACAGCTTCTCGTACCATGCCTTGCTGTCCTCCGGCTTGCAGACAACGACCATCTCCTGCTTCTCGAACTGGTGGATGCGGTAAACGCCGCGCTCCTCAATGCCGTGTGCGCCGACTTCCTTGCGGAAGCACGGGGAGTAGCTGGTCAGGGTCTGCGGCAGGGTCTCCTCGTCGTTGATGGTGTCGATGAACTTGCCAATCATGGAGTGCTCGGAGGTGCCGATCAGGTACAGATCCTCGCCCTCGATCTTGTACATCATGTTCTCCATTTCCTTGAAGGACATAACGCCCTTTACTACATCACCGTGGATCATGAACGGCGGAATGTAGTAGGTGAAGCCGCGGTCGATCATGAAATCGCGTGCGTAGGACAGGATGGAAGAATGCAGACGAGCGATGTCTCCCTTGAGGTAGTAGAAGCCGTTGCCGGAGGTGCGGCGTGCGGCGTCGAGGTCGATGCCGTCGAAGGACTCCATGATGTCAACGTGGTACGGAACCTCGAAATCCGGAACGACCGGCTCACCAAAGCGCTCGTTCTCAACGTTCTCGGAGTCGTCCTTGCCAATCGGAACGGACGGGTCGATGATGTTCGGAATGACCATCATGCGGTTCTTGACTTCCTCAGCAAAAACCTTTTCGTCCTCTTCGAGCTTGGTCATCTCGTCGGCCATGGCCTTGACCTCTGCCTTGACCTTCTCGGCCTCGTCCTTCTGACCCTTGGCCATCAGACCGCCGATCTCCTTGGACTTCTTGTTGCGCTGAGCGCGCAGCTCGTCGCAGCGGGTCTTTGCAGCGCGGTACTTCGCGTCGAACTCGATGACCTCATCGACCATCGGGATTTTCTCGTCCTGGAACTTCTTCTTGATGTTTTCCTTGACTGCGTCCGGGTTTGCTCGGACAAATTTGATATCCAGCATTTTTATTTCTCCTTATTGATTATTAACATTGTTATCATTATTTTGTTTAGCATTGTCTGCCAGTGTGAGCAATTTTTGATATACTGCGTAGTCGCTTTCTTCAAACACGCCGCCATCCTCGCGGAGTTTCAGCTGTTCCTCGGAAAAGCCGTCTTTGATACCTTCAAGCAGATAGCTCAGACGCTCCATATCGTTATCTATGGCAGCCTGTTCTGCCGCAACGAGCATTTCGAGCATCTGCTCGCGGTCGCGCAGATTCTGCGTCGCGCCGACCACATCGGTCTTTGCCTGCTCGGTGCCGAGCGTGCTGCGTACGCTTTCGAGCGCACTGCTCTGCAAATCAAACTGCTGCTGAAGATCCGCGACCTTCTGAGTTGCGCCCTGCGCAACCGTCTGCTGCTCGTTCAGCTGAGAGCTGAGGTTTTCGACCTGCCGATCCGCACGCGCCTGCGCGACATAGCTGATGAGTATGAGCGCGATGGCGACGGAAAACAGACCGACGATATAAAAGGTCAGCGTGGTGCGGCTGAGTTTTTTCTCCGGCTTATTCTCCGCCGGGGCGTTGTTCTTCTGTTCGTCCATGAGTACCTCCTTATACGCGCAGACTGCGCAGCGCCTCGGTCAGGCGTTCCAGATCGTCCGCGCCGTAGTATTCGAGGGTCAGCTGACCGCTGGTCTTGCCCTGCTGAATATTGATTTTCCGGCCGAGGACGCTTTCCAGTTCCTTTTCCAGCGCCGCGATATAGTCCACGGAAAAGTCGCTTTCCTGCGGCTTGGGTTCCACGGGCTTTTTGTTCATTTTCTTGGCGAGCGCTTCCGCCTGGCGGACGGTCATGCCGACCATCTGCTTCGCGGCGTCAGTGCGCTTGTCCTCCTCCGCGACCGCGAGGACCGCGCGGGCATGGCCGCCGGAGAGCTCTCCCCTGCTGACCATCGTGCGGACTTCCTCGGGAAGCTGCAAAAGGCGAAGTGCGTTTGCAACCGCCGGGCGCGACTTGACGACGCGCTGCGCGACCTGCTCCTGCGTCAGGCCGTAGTCGCGCATGAGCTGCTCGTAGCCTTCGGCTTCCTCAATCGGGTTGAGGTCCTGCCGCTGCAAATTCTCGATGAGCGCAAGCTCCATGACCTCGCTCTCGCTCGCTTCAATGACCATCGCCGGGATCTCGTCGAGGCCGGCCTGCCGGGCCGCGCGCCATCTCCTCTCGCCCGCGATAATCTGATATGTGCCGTCTTTTTTACCCGCGCGCACCGTAATCGGTGTGATGACGCCGTGCAGGCGGATGCTTTCCGCCAGCTCGTCAAGCGCCTCCTGCGCGAATATCTTCCTCGGCTGATTGGGGTTTGGTTCGATGCGGCTGACCGCGATTTTGCTGATGCTGTCCGCCGAGGTTTCGGCGTTCAGGTCAGCGACCGCGTTATCCCCGAACAGGTTGGACAGACCGCCGCCCAGTCCCAGACCTTTTCTGCCTGATGCCATCAGCCCTGCCCCTTTCCGTTCTTCGAGAGAATTTCATCCGCGAGCGACAGATATGCTTCCGCACCGCGGCACATACGGTCGTATGCGGTGATCGGCTTGCCATGGCTCGGCGCCTCGCTCAGGCGGACGTTGCGCGGAACGACCGACGCGAACACCTCGCCCGGGAAGTGCTTTTTGACCTCCTCGACCACCTGAATGGACAGGTTGGTGCGGCCGTCAAACATGGTGAGCAGTACGCCCTCCAGCGACAGCTTCGGGTTCATGGTTTTCTTGACCATGCGCACGGTAGTCATCAGCTGGCTCAGACCCTCGAGTGCGTAATACTCGCACTGGAGCGGCACGAGGAAACTGTCAGCCGCGCACAGGCAGTTGAGCGTCAGCAGGCCGAGCGACGGCGGGCAGTCGATGAACACATAGTCGTATTCGTCCTTGACCTTGTCGAGCACCAGCTTGAGCCGCGCTTCACGGTGGTCCATGCCGATAAGGTCGAGCTCCGCGCCGGCGAGATTGACGTTCGCGCCGATGAGGTCCACCCACTTGGTATGGACGATGCCCGTTTTCGTGTCCGGCTCCTCGGAAACGATAAGATCGTAGATCGATGTTTCGAGAGAGCGCGGGTCCACGCCGAAGCCTGAGGTCGCATTGCCCTGCGGGTCAAAGTCGCACAGCAGAACGCGCTTGCCGCGCTCGGACAGTGCCGCTGCGAGGTTGATCGCAGTCGTTGTTTTTCCCACGCCGCCCTTCTGGTTTGCGAACGCGATAATTTTACCCATAGTGCTTTCCTCTTTATTCGTGTTTTTTCCTATGCTCCTTATTATAGCACATGCTTAAAAGAAAACAAAGGCACTATCCCAAAATTTTTGCCTGCGCGTTTCCTTCTGCGGAAAATGTTTCATGTGAAACATGAGTTTGCCTGCGTGGACGTTGTTTCACGCGGAACACAAGCTGTCCGGAAAAGGTTTCACGTGGAACAAATAAGGGACATCCTCACGGATGCCCCTCAGTCTGTCGATAAAGTCAATTTTTCGAGAATGCAGTGTTTCGCGCGGAAGCGCGCATGAAATAGATTTTGCAGCGCAAAATCATAAAAACCGGGAGCATGTATCACGGTTTTTATACTCTAAGAGGGAGAAAGTTTCCGCATGGGAACTTTCGGACGTCCGTGTT
>UQVU01000008.1 GCA_900544475.1 uncultured Butyricicoccus sp. | reverse complement strand
ACATCTGCGTTCAGTTCCACCCCGAGTTCAAGTCCCGCCCCAACCGCGCACATCCCCTGTTCAAGGCGTTTGTCGCGGCATCTCTGAAAAGGAGCAAGAAGTAAATGCAGTTAAACACCAATTACGACAATCTGGAGCAGAGCTATCTGTTCTCCACCATCGCACGCAAGGTCCGCGAGTATTCCGCGGCGCATCCGGAAGCGGACATCATCCGCCTCGGCATCGGCGACGTTACCCGTCCGCTCGTTCCGGCGGTCATCGACGCGCTGCACGCGGCGGTTGAAGACCAGGCCAAGCAGGAGACCTTCCACGGCTACGGCGACGAGCAGGGCTACGATTTCCTGCACGAAGCACTCGTCGGCTACTACAAGACCCACGGCGTAGAGCTTGCAACCAATGAGATCTTCATCTCTGACGGCGCGAAGAGCGACCTCGGCAACATCCTCGACATTTTCGGCAAGGACAACGTTGTTCTCGTTCCGGACCCGGTTTACCCGGTTTACGTCGATACCAACGTCATGGCAGGCCGCAAGATCGTTTTCGCGGACGCAAACGAGGCAAACGGCTTCCTGCCGCTGCCGGACGTATCCGTAAAGTGCGACATCATCTATATCTGCTCCCCGAACAACCCGACCGGCGCCGCTTACGACCGCAAGGGCCTCAAGGCATGGGTAGACTACGCAAACGCGCAGAACGCGGTTATCCTCTATGACGCGGCTTACGAGTGCTTCATCGAGGACGAGAATCTGCCGCGCTCCATCTACGAGATCGAAGGCGCAAAGACCTGTGCCATCGAGTTCTGCTCGTTCTCCAAGATGGCAGGCTTCACCGGCACCCGCTGCGGCTGGACGGTCGTTCCGACCGCTCTCGCGGACGGCAAGCTGAACAAGATGTGGCTGCGCCGCCAGACCACCAAGTTCAACGGCGTTCCGTATATCGTTCAGAAGGGCGCTGCCGCCTGCTTCACCGAGGAAGGCATGAAGCAGATCAAGGAGACCCTCGGCTACTACAAGCAGAACGCCAAGGTTCTGTCCGAGACCCTCGACGAGCTGGGCATCTGGTACACCGGCGGCAAGAGCAGCCCGTATCTGTGGCTCAAGTGCCCGAACGGCATGGATTCCTGGACGTTCTTCGACTACCTGCTCGAGAACGCGAACGTTGTCGGCACCCCGGGCGCAGGCTTCGGCAAGAACGGCGACGGTTTCTTCCGACTGACCGCTTTCGGCGACCAGAAGCGCACCCTCGAGGCCGCTGAGCGCCTGAAGAAGCTGCTTTCCAAGTAATCTAAACGGAACATCGACAGATAACAGTTACAGCAATTTAAGAGCTGTCCCTCGCGGACGGCTCTTTTTCTTTCCGCAGAAAATTTCCGGAGGTGTTTTTCATGCCCCTGCTTTTCGACCGGCGGTGCATTCTCTGCGGCGATGTGCTCTCCGCCGACACGCGCCGCGCAGAAATCTGCCCGGACTGTGCACGAGAGGTGCGAAGCGAGTACCGTTTTCACGGCGAAATACATATCCCCGGCGCGGACGGCGCGGCGGCGGCGCTTGTCTACCGAGGGCGTGTCCGCGAGGCGCTCCGCCGCTTCAAGTTCGGCGGCCGGGCGAATTATGCTTCGTGGTTTGCCGCCGAAATGGCGCTCGTGCTTTCACAGTACCTTGACGAGTGGCGGCCGACCTGCGTGACCTATCTGCCGCTCGGGCCGATGCGTGCCCGTGAGCGCGGCTACAATCAGGCCGAGCTGCTCGCGCAGCCGGTCGCGGAAGCCTTTTCTCTCCCCCGCACGCCGCTCCTGCGCAAGCGGCTGTTCGCCGGACGGCAGTCGAGCCGCACCGGGAGCGAACGCCGGGAAAGCGCCGCCGGTTCGCTCCTCCCCGGGCGCGGCGCTTCGGTCGATGGTGGGCGCATCCTCGTCATTGACGACATCATCACGACCGGCTCTACCGCCGGAGAAGCCGTGCGCGTGCTGAAAAGCATGGGCGCAGAGTCCGTTTTCGTGCTTTCCGCCGCTAAAACCACGCTCTGACTTTATTTTTCACGGGTTCACGCTTTACTTTACTTGCTTCATACCATATAATATAAACAGTCCATCAATTTTTCAATAATATTGCGTTTCGCGTGCAAAGCGCACATGAAACAGATTTTGCAACGCAAAATCATAAAAACCGGGAGCATGGCCCAGGCCACCCTCTCTTGCCGCTATGCGGCAATTCACCTTGTGTATCACGGCTTTTATACTGTTTCACCTTTCCACGTAGGGCGAGGTGCCCTCACCCCGCCGCAAACACAGTTTGTCGGCGAAACTTTAGTTCTGCGACAGACTTATATTGTATCATATCGTTACCGCTTTCCCATACCTTCGGCAGAACACACAAATACGCAGGCGAATTTTAGGGATTTTTATCAATTTCTCTCTTGCGCAAGACACGGCTATATGGTATGATAGGAGAGCGTGAGAAAGACAGTTGTCTTTTCAGGGAGGACAGATTAAACGCATGGTCAAACCAAAATACTATCTGGTCGAACGAACACTGCTGCCCGAGGTATTTCAGCGCGTGATCGAGGCCAACGAGGCGATCGCCTCGGGCAAGGCTGCCACAGCCAGCGAGGCCGCAAAGCTCGCAGGCCTGTCGCGCAGCGCTTATTATAAATACAAGGACGGCGTCCGCCCCTTTTTCGAGGCGACGACCGACCGCATCGTTACGTTCCACTTCATGCTGCACGACCAGCCGGGTATGCTCTCGAGCATTCTCGGGCTGATGGCGAAGTCGGGCGCGAACCTGATGACGGTCAACCAGTCCATCCCCATGCGCGGTCAGGCGTCGGTCACGATCGCGGCCCGCACGGGTGAGATGAAATACTCGGTCGAGGAGCTGCTGCACCGCGCAGAGCAGTTCGAAGGCGTAAACAAGGTCGAAATTCTCGCCTCCGAGTGATAAACGAGCAACAAATTCCCCACGGAAAGGAACAATCACAATGGTAAAAGTAGCAATCATGGGACACGGAACGGTCGGCTCCGGCGTGTACGAGGTGTTCGAGATGAACGCAGAGAAAATCGCACGCACAGTCGGCGAGCCGGTCGAGGTCAAATATGTGCTCGATCTGCGCGATTTTTCCTCTCTGTCCTATGCGGATAAGTTCGTAAACGACTTCTCGATCATCGAGAACGACCCCGAAGTCACAGTCGTGGCCGAGGTCATGGGCGGCGTGGGTGCAGCTTATCAGTTCACCCGCCGCTGCCTCGAGGCCGGCAAGAGCGTCTGCACCTCGAACAAAGAGCTGGTCGCGACGAAGGGCGACGAGCTGCTGAAAATCGCAGAGGAGCACGGCGTCAACTATATGTTCGAGGCGTCCGTCGGCGGCGGCATCCCGATCATCCGCCCGATGCTCCAGTGCCTCGCAGCCAATGAATTCAACGAGATCTGCGGCATTCTGAACGGCACCACCAACTACATCCTGACCCAGATGATCCACAACGGCGTCACCTTCGAGGACGCGCTGCGTCAGGCGCAGGTCAACGGCTACGCCGAGAAGGACCCGACCGCCGACATTGAGGGTCACGATGCCTGCCGCAAGATCTGCATCCTTTCCGACCTCGCCTACGGCGACAAGTTCGACCCGGATACGGTTTCCTGCGAGGGCATCACCAAGATCACCCTTGAGGACGTCGCAAACGCCGACAAGCTCGGCTGCGTCATCAAGCTGCTCGGCCGCTCGGTACGCTGCGAGGACGGCACGGCCTACGCTTACGTTGCGCCGCACCTCATCCACAAGGAAAGCCCGCTCGCAGCCGTCGAGGACGTATTCAATGCCATCATGGTCGACGGCAACGCGACCGGCGAGGTCATGTTCTACGGCAAGGGCGCGGGCAAGCTCGCGACCGCTTCCGCCGTTGTCGCGGATATGCTCGACTCCATCGAGCACAGGGACAGCCGCCGCCGCATCATGTGGGGCAACGGCTCGAAGAACCTGCTCCGTCCGCTCGATACGCTGCGCTCCGCGTGGTACGTCCGCTTCAAGGGCGCGCGCGAGGACATCGAGAGCATTCTCCCGGTCGAAAGCCTGTCCGAGCCGGTTGAGGGCGTATTCGTCGTTCAGACGAGCAAGATCCCGACTGCCGAAATGGACGCGGCAACCGAAAAGCTGAACGCTCGCGGCAAGGTCTGCGCCGCAATGCGTATTCTCTAAGGAGGCATACATAAAATGGTTCGTGTTACCGTTCCTGCTACGAGCGCCAATATGGGCTCCGGCTATGACAGCATCGGCATCGCGCTCGAAATGTACAACGTGATCGACCTTGCTGAAAACGATCATATCGATATTTCCGATAAAAACTGTCAGTTCGTCCCGAAGGACGAGTCCAACCTCATCTATCAGTGCGCCAAGCGCGTGTACGACGAGTGCGGCAAGCCGCTCTCCGGCCTGACCATCATCGAGGACTGCGCGATTCCGCAGACGCGCGGTCTGGGTTCGTCCTCGGCCTGCACGGTCGCCGGCATCATGGGCGCGAACGCCCTGCTCGGCGAGCCGCTCGACCGCAACGCGGTCATCGACCTTGCGGCGACCATCGAGGGCCACCCGGACAACTCCACGCCCGCCATTCTCGGCGGCTTCTGCGTGGCGCTGCTCGAAAACGGCCACGTCAGCCACGTCCGCGTGCCGGTTCACGGCGCGATCGACTTCGTGGTCTTTATCCCGGACTTCCAGCTTTCTACCGAAAAGGCGCGTGCGGCGCTCCCGAAGCGCATCGACCACCACGACGCGGTCTACAACCTCGCGCGTGCGGCTCTGCTCGCGGGCAGCCTGACCACCGGCAAGCTGGAAAATCTGGACGTCGCGACCGGCGACTGCCTGCATCAGCCCTACCGCTTCAGCCTCATCGAAAACGGCGAGGACATCGTCCGCGAGGCCAAGCAGCTCGGCGCACTCGGCGCGTTCATCTCGGGCGCAGGCCCGTCCATCGTGGCTATCGTCTACAAGGGCGACCGCGACTACATCGAAAAGGCGCAGGCGCTCTGCGAGAGCAAGTACCCGCACTGGAAGGCCGTGCAGCTGCGCTGCGATGAGGTCGGCACCACGGTAAAACGTCTGTAAGGCAAATAGTTTACGCATCGAACACTTTTCTATTTGCATATGGGGACGCTCCTGCTTCGGCGGGCGCGTGATATAAGGAGGAAATTAAACAACTATGAGTCTTATTGTGCAAAAGTTCGGCGGCACCTCGGTCGCTAATACCGAGCGACTGAAGAATGTCGCTGACATCGTCACCAGCACCGCTAAGGCCGGCAACCAGGTCGTTGTCGTCGTTTCCGCACAGGGCGACACCACCGACGACCTCATCGAAAAGGCCGCCGAGCTGAACGAGCGTCCGTCCAGACGCGAGATGGATGTGCTGCTCAACACCGGTGAGATGATCTCGATGTCCCTGCTCGCCATGGCTATCCAGAAGCTCGGCTTCCCGGTCGTTTCCCTGACCGGCTGGCAGATCGGCATGGAGACCAACAGCAACTACTCGGACGCACGCATCAAGCGCATCTCCGGCGACCGCCTCAAGGCAGAGCTGGACAACGGCCGCATCGTTATCGTTGCCGGTTTCCAGGGCATCAACAAGATGGGCGACGTGACTACCCTCGGCCGCGGCGGCTCGGACACCACCGCAGTTGCCATCGCGTTTTTTAATGATACGGCGACCACCGAGATCTACACCGACGTTGACGGCGTATACACCGCCGACCCGCGCATCGTCAAGAATGCGCGTAAGCTGGACGCCATCACGTATGATGAAATGCTCGAGCTTGCGTCGCTCGGCGCACAGGTCCTGCACAACCGCTCGGTTGAAATGGCAAAGAAGTACAATGTCGATCTCGAGGTCGTTTCGAGCTTTACCCGCAATCCGGGTACGAAAGTCAAGGAGGGTTCTAACATGGAAAAACTGAACGTTTCGGGTGTAGCCCGTGATAATAACTGCGCGCGTGTCGCCATCATCAACCTGAACGATACCCCGGGTACCGCTTTCAAGGTATTCTCCCTGATGGCAAAGCACAACGTCAACATCGACATCATTCTCCAGTCCGTCGGCCGCGACAACAAGAAGTCCATCTCCTTCACCATCCGTCAGGACGACGCAGAGCGCGTTGAGAAGATCCTGCGCGATGCAAAGGAAATGCTCGACTACGAGGACGTTTCCATCAACACCAAGGTCGCTAAGGTTTCCATCGTCGGCGCAGGCATGGCTTCCGCCGCAGGCGTTGCATCCAAGATGTTCGAGGCTCTGGCAGGCGCCGGCATCAACATCCGCATGATCTCCACCTCCGAGATCAAGATCTCCGTCCTCATCAACGAGGAGGACAGCGAGAAGGCAGTCAAGGCCATCCACGACCAGTTCTTCGGCGACTGATACTCAGGGTAACACCGTATTTTTTCAAATCCGCATCAAAAGCCTCGAAACCGCGTGTTCGGGGCTTTTCTTGTACTTTTGTGCCGCAAAAATCCCGCCGCAACCTGCGGTTGACAGCAGGAAACGCCGGGTTGGTGGCACGGAATGCGCAGATTGGGTAGAGTAGAGATAACGAAAGGACAACGGAGGTGACCGATATGACGACAGGCGAAAAAATCGCGGCGCTCCGACGCGAGCATAAATTAAGTCAGGAAGCACTCGGAGAAAAGCTCGGGCTTTCCCGGCAGGCGGTCAGCAAATGGGAGGCCGACCAGGCCGTCCCGACCATGGACAATCTGATGGAGCTGAGCCGGCTGTTCGGCGTGCCGGTCGATACGCTGCTGCGGCCGGACGCGCCCTTCCCCGCTCCACCGGCGGTGGAAAACAGCACAGACGCTCCTGCGGCCCCTGAGACGCCGCACAAAGGCGTTTTTCCATCGCACGGGAAAATCTCGCCATCGGCGGCGCGGCGCTGCTGTGCGTGTCTCTCGCGCTGAACGCGGTATGCCTGTATCAAATCGCGCAGCTGAAAGGCGAAGTGCAGGCGCTGCGCGTGCAGGCCGGAAATGTCAATACGGTCTACTACCCGGGCACTGACGCGGATACCGGCGACTTCGCGGAGTCGAGCGAGCACATGACGCTCGACCCGGAGAACACCGAGCAGCTTATCGTGACGTTCTCCGCCGTGCCGCGCGTGGCAAGCGACGGCGAAACCGCGAAATTCCTGCTCCGAGGCGGCGAGCAGTCGTGGGAATGCGAGGCGGAAGACGACGCCGGAGGCGGCTATCGCGGCAGTCTGACAATCCCGATGGTGGACGAATACTCGGTTTATCTCGTTCTCACCGGCGCGGACGGCAGCACGCGCAATCTGCTCATCGCAAGCGAATCCGACATCGAAAACCGCTTCTCGATTGACGTTCAGGCTTACTGGTCGAGCGGCGGCCCGATGTTCAGCTTTGGCAGGAACACGTTCACGGGGACGCTTTCCACCTATGTGGATGTCCATGACGCGCTGGAGGACAAATCGTTCACCGGGCGCATCATTCTCTATCAGAATGGCAAAGAAATCGCGGAGCAGCCGCTCGAATACCGCATCTCCGACGGCGAATACGGCAGCAACATTTACGATACCGAAGTACGCCTTGGCGCGTTCGAGGGACGCATGAGCGACTTCAGCATCAAGGTTGAAATCACGGACGCCTACGGCCGTGTTTTCACGGCGTCCCCCGATTAAACAGGCATAAAAAATCCCACAGGGAGCAGAAAGCGCTTTCCCTGTGGGATAATTTTTTACTCGTTTTCGGACTGTTCACTCTGCTGCGGCTCAGCCTTTGCCGGCTCGCCGAGCTTTTCGTTCAGGTCCTTCTGAAGCTCGCTTACGAGATCCGCGCCGACCACCTTATCGGGAACTTCCTCACCGTTGAAAACCTTCTTGAACGTTTCGCCGTCCATGGTTTCGTTGCGGATGAGGTATTCCGCGACGCGGGTCATCGCGTCCATGTGCTCGGTCAGAAGCGCCTCGCACTGGTGATAAGCGGTTTCGATGATGCGGTGAATTTCATCGTCGATCTCAGCCGCCTTGACCTCGGAGTAGCCCTTGCCTGCGGCGAAGTCGCGGCCGAGGAAGATCTCGCCGCCCTCGGAACCGTAGTCGATGGGGCCGATCTTGTCGCTCATGCCGTAGCTCGTGACCATCGCACGCGCCATCTGGGTGGCCTGCTTGATGTCGCCGTAAGCGCCGGTCGAAATATCCTCCATCGTCAGCTTTTCGGCTACGCGGCCGCCAAGGCAGACGACGATATATTCCTCCATATACTTCTTCGTGCGGTACGCCTGGTCCTCCTCGGGCAGCGGCATGGTGAAGCCGCCTGCGCCGGACGAGCGCGGGATGATGGTAACGTGGTGTACCGGGTCCTGCGTCGGCAGCACCTCGAAGCAGATCGCGTGACCGGCCTCATGGTAAGCGGTCAGGCGCTTGTCGTGCTCGGTGATGATGTGGCTCTTCTTTTCCACGCCCATGACGACCTTGAGCAGCGACTCCTCGATCTCCTCCTGCGAGATCAGCTTCTTGTTGCGGCGTGCCGCAAGAAGCGCCGCCTCATTGAGCAGATTCTCGAGGTCTGCGCCGGTAAAGCCGGCGGTCGTCTTGGCGATGTCGGAGAACTTGACATCCGGGTCGAACTGCTTGTTGCGTGCATGAACCTTGAGGATCGCCTCGCGGCCCTTGACATCCGGTGCGCCGACATAGACCTGACGGTCGAAGCGGCCCGGACGAAGCAGCGCGTTATCCAGAATATCCTTGCGGTTGGTCGCGGCGATGACGATAACGCCCTCGTTCGCGCCGAAGCCGTCCATTTCAACGAGCAGCTGGTTGAGCGTCTGCTCGCGCTCGTCGTGACCGCCGCCGAGGCCTGCGCCGCGCTGACGGCCGACCGCGTCAATCTCGTCGATGAACACGATGGCCGGTGCGTTCTTCTTGGCCTGCTCGAACAGGTCGCGCACGCGGGACGCGCCGACGCCGACATACAGCTCAACGAAGTCCGAGCCGGAGATGGACAGGAACGGAACGCCCGCCTCGCCTGCGACCGCCTTGGCGATCAGCGTTTTACCGGTGCCCGGAGGGCCGACGAGCAGCACGCCCTTGGGGATACGTGCGCCGATCTGCACGAACTTCTGCGGATTTTTCAGGAACTCAACGATTTCCTGAAGCTCGGCCTTTTCCTCGTCCGCGCCCGCGACATCGTTGAACGTCACCTTGTTCTTGCCGTCCTGCGCCAGCTTCGCACGCGCCTTGCCGAACTGCATCGGGCCTGCGCCGCCGCCGGACTGCTTGTTCATCATGAAATACCAGAACGCGCCGATCAGCACCACGAGGATGAGATACGGCAGGAACTGCGCCCACCACGGAATCGTTGTGGTGATGTAGTCTACCTTGGTCAGCGTGCCGTCCTTCATCTGCTGGTCGATGACCTCGCCGAGCTGCGACCACCAGACCGAGGTATAGTCGCCGATCTCATAGCTGACCGCGCGGTTCTCGTTCTTGAGGTGCATGGTCAGCGTGCCGCCCTCCAGCGTGTAGCGGTCCACGTCGCCCTGTTCGAAATACTGGTACACATCCGAGTAGGAGATCGACTCGGTTTTCTGCGTCTGGCTGACGACGTAGCTTACGCCGGCCAGCAGGCACACCAGTATGAGCAGGTAAAGGCCGAAGCCCTTCATTTTGCCTTTCAAATTGGTTTAACGCCCCTTTCCGTTGGGAAAAAATTATTCGCCGCCGTATACATGCGGCTTGAGAATGCCGATGTACGGCAGATTGCGGTACTTTTCCGCGTAGTCCAGACCATAGCCGACTACGAACTCATCCGGGATTTCGAAGCCGAGGTAGTCTACGTTTACATCGATCTTGCGGCGCTCCGGCTTGGACAGGAGCGTGCACAGGCGGATGGAGTTCGCGCCGCGTGCCGCAAGGATCTGCATGAGGTAATGCAGAGTAACGCCCGAATCGAGGATGTCCTCCACGATCAGCAGGTCGCGGCCGTCGATCGGCTGCGCGATGTCCTTGATGATCTGAACCTCGCCGGTGGTCTTGGTGCCGTTGCCGTAGCTGGACACGACCATGAAATCCACGTTGCACGGGGTGTCGATCGCGCGGGTCAGGTCGGCCATGAAGATGTACGAGCCCTTGAGGACACTGACGATCAGCGGGTTCTTGCCGCGGTAGTCCTCCGTGATGCGTGCGCCGAGTTCGCGGACCTTGTCCCGGAGCTGCTCTTCGGTGAAATATACTTCCTTAATATCGTCTCGCATGTTATAAGCCATTTCGTCAGTTCCTCTCAATTTTTATTTCCAGTCTTTCGCCGTTTTTCGGCGCTCGACTGAGATCCATGCCGATATTCTGCACCGCGATGACGCCGTTTTTATCCGCAATGACGGCGAGCCCGTTCCGCTCCGCCGCCGGGATTTTCCGGTCGATCATCAGCTTTTTGAGCGTGCGGCTCCCTCCCTTTTCGGTCAGGCGCAGCCGGTCTCCCGTCTGCCGCGCACGAACACACAGCGATGCAAAATCTATTGTACCACAATCTGCGCAAAAAGTATTGACTGTTTTGTAAAAAACTTCGGATTTTTCTAATTTTCTGAGTTTGACTCTGTTTCCGCCTGCCCACACGCCGTCAAACGGCACCGCAAGCGCCATCGCTTCGGCGGCCGGGAGGCTCTCCCGCTTTTCAATACGGAAGCGCTCGTACTCGCGTCGGGCCGTAAAGCCGTGCGGCAGGTCGAGCTGCGCGGACGGGTCTGCACTTTCGAGCAGACGCCCGAGCGCCTCGATATGGGTCTGCGCAAGGTCGCGCAGCGGCATTCCGGCGTTTTCCGCCGCCTTCCGCAGCGCACGCCCGCGCACCGCCTCGCGGCACAAGAGAAACGGCCGCGTGTCATATGAGCCGTCCGGCTGCGCCGCCGCGTGCAGGCAGTCCGCCGCGAGTGCGCCGAGGGTCTGCTCGTCCTGCCGCAGCTGCTGCCCTAAGCGGAGCGCCGACTGCGCCGCCGCGGGGTTTATCTCACGCAGCACGGGCAGCACGCTGTGCCGCAGGCGGTTCCGCGTGTAGTCGTCGCTGAGATTTGAGCTGTCGGTGACGTAATCCTGCCCGTTTTCGCGCAGGAACGCCTCGATTTCGCGCCGCTCCGCGTTCAGAAGCGGCCGGATGATATTGCCCCGCACGGGCGGGATGCCGGCAAGGCCCCTCGCGCCGCTGCCGCGCACCAGATGGAACAGCACGGTTTCGAGGTTGTCGTCCGCCGTGTGGGCGGTCGCGATTTTGCAGCCGTCCGCCGCTTTTTCCAGCTGTGCGTAGCGCTCGCGCCGCGCGGTCTCCTCGACCGCCTTTCCCTGCGAGAGCGCGGCAATATCCACGCGCACGACGGTCAGCGGAACACCCCGCTTTGCGCACAGCGCCCGGCAGAACGCCTCGTCCCGGTCGGACTCCGCGCCGCGCAGACAGTGGTTTAAGTGAAACGCGCGGACCTCGTAGCCGAGGCTTTGCAGCACGAGCAGGAGCGACACCGAATCCGCGCCGCCCGAGAGCGCCGCAAGAACGGCCTCCCCCGGTCTCAGCATATCGTACCGGCGGATGGTGTCGGCCGCCGTCCGCACAAGGCCGTTATTCCTCATGGATGCGGTCCGGGTTGGAGAAGGTCGTGTACTGACCGACCCACTGAAGCTCTACCGTGCCGGTCGCGCCGTGACGGTTTTTCGCGATGATGATTTCCGCGATGTTCTTGTTTTCGCTTTCCTCATCGTAATAGTCATCGCGGTAGATGAACATAACGATGTCCGCGTCCTGCTCGATCGCGCCCGACTCACGCAGGTCGCTCAGCATCGGACGCTTGTCCGAACGCTGCTCGGACGCACGGGACAGCTGCGACAGACACACGACCGGAACGTTCAGCTCCTTGGCCATGATCTTGAGCGAACGCGAAATTTCCGCGACCTCCTGCACACGGTTGTCCATGTGGCGGCCGCCAACGTGCATCAGCTGAAGATAGTCGATGACGATAAGGCCGAGTTCGTCGCCCAGACGGCGGCATTTCGCCTTGATTTCGGGTACGGTGATGGCCGGGTTGTCGTCCACGTAGATGTCGAGGCTTGACAGGACACCCGCGCCGCGCGCGATTTTATCCCAGTCGTCCATCGTCAGGTCGCCCGTCTTGAGCTTCTGCGCTTCGATGAGCGCCTGACTGGACAGAAAGCGGCTCGCAAGCTGCTCCTTGCCCATCTCAAGCTGAAAAACGCACACGCCCGTGCCCTTTTTGTAGCCCTTCGGCTTGTTCTGGACGCTCGCCTTGGCGGCGTTCAGGGCAATGTTGAGCGCGAAGGCGGTCTTGCCCATGCCGGGTCGGGCGGCGATCAGGATAAGGTCGGACTTGTTAAGGCCGGTCAGCGCCTTGTCGAGCGCGTGGAAGCCGGTGGACATACCCGGAATGTCGCTGTCCGACTGCATCCGCTCGTTCAGCTCGGTATACAGGTCGGCAATGACGTTTTCGAGCTTGGACAGACCCTTGATCTCGCGCCCCTGACGGATGTTGTAGATGCGCTGCTCGGCCAGCTCCGCGATGCCCGAAGCGTCGCCCTGACCCGAAATCGCGTTCTGCTGAATTTCGCTTCCGGCGTCCGCCAGCTGCCGCAGCAGGCTCTTGTCGCGCACGATGCGCACATATTCCGCCACGTTCCGCGAGCCGGGCGTGATGTCCATCAGCTGGAACAGGTAGGCTCGTCCGCCCGCCTCATCGTAGTAGCCGGCGCTCGTCAGCTCATCGAGCACCGTGACCGGGTCGATGCGCTTCGCGCCGTTGAACATCGAATAGATGGTTTCGAAAATACGCTTGTTTTCGTCTGCATAGAAGTCGTCCGAGCGCACCTGCTCGATGACCTCCGGGATACAGTTCGGATCGACCAGCATCGCGCCGAGAAGCGACTGCTCCGCGGTCAGATCCTGCGGCACCTGCCGCATTAAAAGCTCATCCAACAAATACACCTCGATCTAATAAAAAGGTATGCGCCCTGCGGACGCAGTTCTCCATAAAAGGAGCGCGGACTTCGTCCGCCATAAAAATGACGCCGCTGCTTGCAGCGGCGCACCTCAGATGCAGCCGCGCCGAAAAGGCGTCGGCGAGCATCTTGGCCCGCCCGCAGGCGACCGTGCGCTTTCGCGCACGGCATGCAATCGTGCTGCTTCGCAGCACACAAAAAGGCCCAGCTCTGCTGGGTCTTTTTGTACCCCGACCCAGCGCCCGTGGGGCGCGACATTCGGGTATCGAAGGGCGGTTTCAAGGGAACCGTCCTTCGTATATAGGGGGCTTTTGAAGCCCCCTATAAGCCGCGCAAGCGGCTTTAGGCCTCGACTACCTGTACGAGGATCTCGCCTGCGATGTCCTGATACAGCTTCGCCTTGACGCGGTGTACGCCGAAGGTCTTGATCGGCTCCTCAAGCACGATCTTCTGCTTCGGAACGTTCAGGCCATACTGCTTGTTGAGTTCCTCGGCGATTTCCTTGGAGGTGACGGCGCCGAACAGACGGCCGCCCGTGCCGCCCTTCGCCGGAACCTTGACCGGGCTCTCCTTCAGCTTTTCCGCCGCCTCACGCGCCGCCTGCTGCTCGAGCGCAACCTTGCGTGCGTGCGCCTCGTCCTGCGCCTTCTTTACGTTCAGGTTGTCTGCGGTAGCCAGCTCCGCCAGACCGCGCGGCATCAGGAAGTTGCGGCCGTAGCCCTCGCTGACCTCGATGAGGTCGCCCTTCTTGCCCTTGCCCTTTACGTCTGCTGTCAGAATTACTTTCATGATGTGTATCTCCTTTTGGGGTGTGAATTAACGAATTTAATTTACGGATGCTCGTTCTGCTTTTCCGCGCGCTGGTCCTCGAGATAGCCTCGGATGGCCTCGGTGATCAGCCGGTCCGCCTCCTCCGGGGTGGTGTTTTTCAGCTGCGCACCCGCTGCGGAATGGTTGCCGCCGCCGCCCAGCCGCTCCATGAGCAGCTGCACGTTGACCTGACCCGCCGCACGGGCGGAAACCGCCATGTCGTTCTCACCGCTGCGGAACGCCACGACCGACGCCGAGGTGCCGATGATGGAAAGCAGCTCGTCCGCCGCCTGCGCCGCCGCGACACGGTCCACCGGCTCGCCGGTGATGGCGAAAATCACGCCGTGGCCGCAGTTTCGCGCAGAGGAAATGATTTTCTGGCGCTCCATGTACTGGTCGAAGCTCGACTGGAACAGGCGCTTGACATCGCTCGACTCCGCACCCGCTCGACGGAGGTAGGCCGCCGCTTCAAACGTGCGCACGCCGGTGCGCGTAGAAAATCCCTTGGTATCGAGGTAGACGCCCGCGAGCATCGCCTCCGCCTCGGCGGTCAGGATGCTGCTCGTCGGAACGAGGTACTGAAGCAGCTCGCTGACAAGCTCGGACGCGGAGGACGCATACGGCTCGTGCAGGCTGACGACAGCGTTTTCGATATAGTCCGCCGCACGGCGGTGGTGGTCGATGACCGCGATTTTGTTGATGGACTGGAGCAGCGCCTCGCTCTCAACGTAGCCCGGACGGTTGACGTCCACGACGATGAGAAGCGTGTTGAAGTCGCACATGAGCATGGCGTCCTCGGCGCTGACGAACACGCCCTTGTACTCGCTCTGGGTTTCGAGGCGGTCGATGAGCTCGGTCGCCATGGTGTGCTGCCGGTCAACCACGATGTGCACCGGCTTGTTCTTGACGCGCGCCGCGCAGACCATGCCGGCCGCCGCGCCGATGGCATCCATGTCGCTGTTCTTGTGGCCCATGACGAGCACCTGAGAGGAGTCGCGGATCAGCTGGCTGAGCGCGTTCGCGACCACGCGGCTCTTGACCTTGGTGCGCTTTTCGACTTCCTCGCTCAGGCCGCCGAAGAACTCGAAGTTGTAGCGGTTCTTGATGACCGCCTGATCACCGCCGCGCGAGAGCGCCATGTCGATGGCGAGTCCCGCGAACTTATAGCTCTCCGCGAGTGTCTCGCCATCGCGGCCGATGCCGATGGAGAGCGTCGCAATAACGCCCTCATGGTTCTGAATATCGCGCACTTCCTGAAGAACCGAGAACTTTCTTGCCGCGAGCTTGTCCAGCTCGGCGTTCTCGATGATGAAGATATACTTGTCGCGGTCGTACTTGCGCATGACGGCGCTCGAGTCCTTGACCCAGGTGGACAGGCGCTTGTCGATGCCGGCGAGGATGTTGGACTTTTCCGAGTCGGTCGTGTTCTTGACCAGCTCCTCGTAGTTGTCGATGGCGATGACCGCGATGGCCGGCCGGCGGGTCGAAGCGTCATCGCGCAGATGCACGAATTCGGTGCAATCAATAAAATGCAGCATCATCATCTGTCCCGCGCCCGACTGCACCATGCTGCCGAATACGTGATAGACGCCGCGCCCCATGCGCAGCTCGCCCGGAAAGGCGGTCTTGCCCTCGATGAGCCAGCGGGTTTCAAACGTCGGCGCAAGCTCGCTCAGACGCATATGCGGCGCGTGCGCAAAGTGGCCGGTCATGTCTGCGAACGCCTCGTTCGCCCAGATGATCTGTCCGGTCGTTGCGAGCGCCACGACGGTCGGAAGCGGAGATTTCGTGACTGCCGGACGGATCTCGCCGCCCTCGATCTCGATGTTCTCCATCAGCTCGTGCACCTGCTGCCGCCGCTCCGCGTCGCTGCGGATCGCGACAAGGCGCAGAACTGCGACGGTCGCCATGCCGACCAGTCCGTACGGTCTGGAAAAATACAGACCGACGGCCGCAAATGCGAAAAACAGCACATAAAACACCGCGCGGCCGGGTCGAAGCGCCGTCTGGATTTTCTTTTTCAAATTCCCGCCCCCCTTTTTGGACGCAAATATACAGCATGATTATAGCATTTCCCCGGGCGGATGTAAAGCCAAACGCGCAAAATCCTTCTTATATGGTATCTTAACACAACTCGCTATTGTGTTTCGGGAAAATAAATGGTAGAGTATAAAGATACAGAGGAGTGCATCCTGCATTTCCGCAGAAATAGACACACGACCGGAGGTTTTATTATGCAGTTCCGTTTTGCACACAATAACTTTAACGTCCGCGACCTTGCGCGTTCGCTCAGCTTTTATAATGAAGCGCTCGGTCTCAAAGAGGTCCGCCGCATAAACGCCAAGGACGGCAGCTTTATCATCGTCTACCTGTCGGACGGCGTGTCCCCGCATCAGCTGGAGCTGACCTGGCTGCGCGACTGGGACAAGCCGTACAACCTCGGCGACAACGAGTTCCATCTGGCGCTCTCGGTCGACGATTTCTCCGCCGCCCACCACAAGCATCAGCAGATGGGCTGCATCTGCTTCGAGAACCCGGCAATGGGCATCTACTTCATCTCCGACCCCGACGGCTACTGGGTCGAAATTATCCCCGCTAAAAAGTAAGATAGCTGTCGCGAAACTACAGTTTCGCCGACAATCTGTGTTTTGACTTCGCAAAACACGGACGTCCGAAAGTTCCCATTCGGAAACTTTCTCCCTCTGGGAGTATAAAAACCGTGATACATGCTCCCGGTTTTTATCAATCTGCTTCGCAGATTGTATTTTATGCGCGCTTTCGCGCGTAACTGAAATCATAAGATAACCGAGTTTTGTCAAAAATCCGGTAACGAAAGAAATTCAAAGGAGATTTTCCGTTGAACCCGTATCTTGACCTGTTTATCACCTTTGCAAAAATGGGCGTGTGCACCTTCGGCGGCGGCTACGCCATGCTGCCGATTTTGCAGCGCGAGGTCGTGGAAAAGCGCGGCTGGGCGACCGAAAACGAGCTGATGGACTACTACGCCATCGGCCAGTGCACGCCGGGTGTTATCGCGGTCAACACCTCGACCTTTATCGGCTACCGTCTGCGCGGCGTCCCGGGCGCGATCGCCGCGACCGCCGGCATGATTTTCCCCTCGCTCTGCATCATCACCATTATCGCAGCCTTTATTCAGCAGTTTGCCCACCTCGCCATCGTGCAGCACGCCTTCGCCGGCATCCGTATCGCGGTCTGCGCCCTTGTGCTCCAGAACGTATGGAAAATGGCCAAAAAAGGCGTGGTTGACCGCGCGACCGGCGTGATTCTTCTTGTCACGTTCTGCGCCGTGGCGTTCTTCGGCGTGTCGCCCGTCGTCATGGTTATCATTGCCGCGGCGGCCGGCATCCTGATCAATGCAGCAAGGGGGAAGAAGGCATGATTTTCCTCCAACTGTTCTACGAGTTCTTCAAGGCCGGTCTGTTCGCTGTCGGCGGCGGTCTCGCCACCCTCCCCTTTCTGAAAGCCATCGCGCAGAAGTACCCGTGGTTCACGATGAGCGACCTCATGGACATGATTGCGGTGTCCGAGTCCACGCCCGGCCCGATGGGCGTCAACTCCGCGAGCTATGCAGGCTTCCATGCCGCAGGTCTCCCCGGTGCTGTCGCTGCGACCTTCTCGCTCGTTCTGCCGTCCGTTATCATTATTATTCTGGTGTCGCGTGCACTCGAACGATTCCGCTCCTCGCCGCTCGTTCAGAACGGCTTCTATGGTCTGCGCCCGGCGTCCGCCGGACTTATTTTCGGCGCGATGCTCAGCGTTTTCACGTCCTCGCTGCTCTATCTTGATAAATGGACCGGCCCGGAGAGCCTGCTGCGCGTGCTGAACCTGCGGGCAATCGCGCTGTTTCTCATTCTGTCGATTGCCATCCGCAAGCTGCCCAAGCTCCACCCCATCGTGTTCATCGGCGTGGGTGCGCTCGTGGGTATTGTGTTCCGGTTTTAAGGCCGCTTTGCCCCTCCTGCATGACGAGAGCAGCGGCGGGGTGAGAGCACCCCGCCCTATGGGCATGAAAATCAAGGGAGCCGCAAAGGCACCCCCGCAGAGGGGCATCAACCAAATACCGTTCATGAGCAGAGCGCAAGGCCACCGGATAATTTCCGGTGGCCTCGCTTTGCATTATATAGGCTGATGCCCCTTATTTGCCCTGATAGGCGCGATACAGGAAGGTCACGATCTGCGCTCTGGTGCAATCCGCGCCGGGGCTGAATGTGGTGTTGGTGGTTCCCTTGGTGATGTCCGCCTTGGCCGCCCACAGAACCGCATCAGCATAGTAGGCGGTGGACTTCACATCGGCAAAGGGATTGGCTGTACCCGCTGCCGGGGACTTCTCGGAACGCCACAGGAACGCGACGATCTGGGCGCGGGTGCAGGTCATGTTGGGGCTGAACGTGGTGTCGCTGGTGCCCTTGGTGATGCCATTCTCCACCGCCCACAGCACAGCGTCGTAATAATAGCTGCCCACGGGGATGTCGGTAAACGGCATGGCGCGGGTTTCGGGTTCAGGACTGCCAGCGGCACGCCACAGGAAGGTCACGGCCTGCGCTCTGGTGCAGGTAGCGTTAGGGCTGAAGGTCGTTACGGTGGTGCCTTTCGTGATGCCGTTCTCAACAGCCCACTCAACGGCATCTCTGTAATATGCTTTGTCTGCCACATCGGTGAAAGACATATCCGATTTTGTCGTCCACTTTGCGTAAATGGTGGTATTGGAAGTCAGCTTGATAGAAGTGACTTTGACAGTCAGGGCGCTATTGCTGTACCAACCATCGAAGGTATAGCCGTCACGAGTAGGCGTATAGCCGGTCAGATCAACAGTTGTGCCGCTGGTTTTAGATACCTTGGAAATGGCGCTGCCGCCGTTGGTATCGAAGGTCAGCGTGTAGCTGGTCGCTCCGCCGCCACCGCCTTCATTGCCGCCTGTGCCGCTATTGCGCAGAATCGTCAGCGTGTAGGTTTTAGCACCGATTCCCACGACAATGTCGGTTGTGCCGCTGTTGGGGATGGCAACGGTTGCGCTGCCGCCGGTGGACAGAGCCTGTCCGTTGATGCTCACGGGCTCGCCGTTTCTAGACACCGCTGTGACTAGCGTAGATGTTGCTCCGCTATCATTTTGCAGCGTATAGGTATAGTTCGTTCCGTTGGCGGTAAAATCGCCGAGCCCCACTGCCAGACCTTCAAAGGTCAGAAGGTCATCACCGGGCACTGTGGCTCGCACCACTACGCGGGCGCCGGGCTGGGAGAAGGTGACGGTTTCCGTCCGGAAGGTTTCCCCGGAGATGGCACCGCCAATACCGGTCTTTTGCGTTTCCAGAACGGTCCCGGCAGCATCCAGCAGCGTGGCCACCAGCTCTGCGCTATTCTGAGACCGCAGGGAGTTGTTGCGCAGGGTAATGGCGGCGGTGCTGTGACCGTTGCCGTCGTTCCCCTGTGCCACATCCATCGTTAGCTTCTCTCCTGTGCGGGCCAGTGCGCCGGTCATATGGACGCTGGCCTCGCTGTCACTGCCGTCATACTCCGGCAGGCGCTGATTGCTTCCCGTTCCACCGATCTTGCCTTCCGCCCACGCCTCGGCGTACAGATAGGTACCCACATTGGGGATCTCGTTTTTGCCAATGGAGTTCATATACTTGCCCAGATCATAGGTCAGGTCCAGTGTAAAGCTTCCCTGATCGATGCGGGCGAGGGCATCGTCTCCGGAAATGGTGATTTCATTACCACTAATACCACCAACCTGTACGCCGTTTGTGGCGCAGGCTACCACTGCAGATTTGGTATGCAGATCATCCGCATAGAACGCAAGCTTCACCTCGCGGTTCTTTCCGCCGGCCAGCGTGGCGGCAGAGGAATTATAGAGGGTCATGCGCACCGTGCGCTTGCCGGCACTCTCCGCAATCACTTCCATTTGCGAGATGCCAATGTCGGGATAATCCAGATACACTGTGCCGTTTTCGTTGATGCCGCCGGCGGCGGTGATGGTATAGCTCGGGTCGGTCACGCGGTCCTTCACATGGTGCCAGACGGTAAGGGTGGTGCTTTCATTGGGCAGCAGTTTTTTCGTAAGGGTGGCGGTTTCCCCGCTGCCAAGCTTGACCGTTAGGTTTGTCACATCGTTCAGCCCGGTGTTGCGGATGGTAAAGCGAATGGGTGTCAGGCTGTTCAGCGCCAGCGTTGCATAATCCACACCGATCTGTTCCACGGCCACCGCATCGGTGATAAAATTAGAGGTAGCGGTATAGAGGATCGTTTCCTCACCCGGAACGGTCACGCCGCCGATTACCTCCGGTTTTTCATCGTCATACCGGGTGGCCTGAATGGCAGCCTGCACCTGATTGCTGCCGCTGACATAGGCATCAAAGTGGTCAGCCAGCGTGCGATCCGGCAGCTCTGCCAGTTCCAATGGTGCGGAGAGCGTGTAGGTATTTGCGGCATAGCGCAGCTTGGCCGCCTTCAAAATGCCGTGATCTACCGCGCCGTTGGCGTCATTGACAGTCTCATTCCAGACGATGGTAAGATCATTGAGGCTGCGATGATCCCCACTGAGGGAAGCGAAGCGGAAGTCTCCGCCCACGACGGCGTTGCCGCTGCTGGTCAGGGCAGACAGAGAGCCGGGGAAGCTGTTGGACATGGTGCCTCCGCCGTCCACAGCCAACAGCTGGATATCGCTGCTGCCGTCTCGGACACTATGCCAACCGATGACAAATCGGTCATCCCCGATGCCAAAGTTGGCTGCAACGACCTGGGGGTTTTCATCAAGATTGCTGTCACAGGTCGCCAGCATGGCTGTACCGGGCGTTCCGTCAGCAGCCACGGTACAATAGGCGATCTCGTAGACGGAGGTATCTCCGGTTCCGCTGCGGTCCAGCGAGTAAACCGCCATAGCGGTTCCGTCGGGCAGCATGGCCGCCTGCAACGCCTTCACGCTGCCGGTAGCACCGTTATAAAGCATTTTGGCATCGCTCCAGCGGTCGTTACTGCTGTCATAGCAACTGTACATGATGCAATCTCTGGTCGTGAAGTTCAGCAGGTTGTTGCTGCCTGAAGCGCTCACGGGATCGGGGGTGTAGACGCTGCGCCAGAACACGATGGCCTTGTCGTCGCCGCCCACTGCCGTGGCCGGGGCCAGATCCGGCGTGCCGTCCTTGGTTAGGCGGGTGGAAGTCCAGTTTGTTCCATTATAGACGGACACTACGATCTCCGTGCTGTTCATCAGCAGGTTTTGCTCTTCCAATGTCACGGGATCACCGGCATTTTTACCCGGCAGGTCGGTGCCCATGCGAACCCAAGCCGCCGCCGCGAAGCGGTCAGTGCCGGACAGAGAAACGCTCGTGTCGCCGTAGCCGGAGAACCCTGTGGGATCGGCAATTTGGCTGGAGGGAGAATAGACGCCGCTATTGAGGGTGGAGAAATGTGCCCGGCTGTCGTAAATACTGCTGCTGTCGCCGTCGTTGATGTAGGCCAATACCTTCCCGTCATCGCTGAGCTGTGGATAGGATGTGGGATTGGCATTGGTCTGGATGTTTTCCAGCCCACTGGTGGAGTTCAGAGAGAACAGCATCATCCGCTGCTGGGGCTGGCCCCAGGTACGGGCATATTGCTCCAGATAGTCCCGGCTTTGGAGCGTTGCACTGCCAGAAGCCACATGCATTCCGCTCTGGGCCGCCGCCATCCGCAGCGAGGCAAGGCTCAGCCCACTGGTGGCGCTATTCCAGTAGTTGTCAATTGTGTCCCAGTCATTAAAAGTCCTGGTGGCTCCAAGGGTTCCGGAGGCGATCACCGCCTCGTAGGAGATAAACAGGAAGGTGGCCACAAATTTGATTCCCACTTCGCTTTGAATCCCCAGGGCCTGACCGTTGATCTGGCGCTTTGACTTGTCGGCAAGATAGGTGCGGGAGAGGAACTTATTCTGACTGTCCACATCCAAATTGCCGAATAGGCCGATCTTCAGCGCCACGACCGAATAGTCAAAGCCAATGCCGCCAAACGCGTGGACATAGGCGTTGATACGCAGCGTGGTCAAAAAGTCATTCACTGCCGTGGCCGTGGGATCGCTCCAGGCAAGCTCTGTACCCTCGCCCTGCTGGCCGTAGCGCACTGCGGTACGGAAATCCAGCTGAATGGCACCACCCAGCTCAAAGGTTGCTGTCAACGGCACGGGGCCAGCCATGGCGTTCACGCTGAAGGAGAAGCCCACACCAACGCCGGCGGTAAATCCGCCGCCTACGGTGAAAACCTCCCACTCCTTTTTTTCGGTGTTATAGCGGATTTCCGCTTCGTAAAAGCCCTCCAACTGCAAGTTGAGATCCGTGCTGGTGACATTGTCGGCTATGGAGTTGGTTTTGTAGTCCCCCTTGGGATCATAGGTGCCCTGGGCCATCTGGCTCAGGTCCCCGGTCCCGGGCACGCCCACTTCCAGGTTCTGCGTCAGCACATTCGCACCCAACGCCACGCCGTCCTCGGAATAGTCCATGTCCTCCATCTCCAGCGTATTGTACCCGGCCCAAATCATGGCACGGAACACGGAGGGATCTTCGCTGGGGGTGATGATCATTTTGAACACGGAACTGTTCACCGGACCGCTCAGATCATCCAGCCGTCCGGTCAGCACCTTGAGAATGTTGCTATCGCCCACTCCGCCAAAGTCGACTTGATTCACTCCACTGGATTCTCCCATCGTCGCCAGAATACCGGTGACGCGCTCATCCTCTGTCACCTTGGGCACTCGGGTCAGATCAACGACCCGGAAGGGCATTATTTTCTCCTGCAGCAGGCTGCCGTTCAGGCTCAGCTGCGTTTTCATACCCACATCCTTGCCGTCGGCGATCCATCCAGAGGTGGTCATGGTGGCCTCGGTGAGGGTCAGATCGTTTTCCGCTACGGGGATGGATGAGAAGGGATACTGCGTGGTACTGCTGCTCTGGGCGGCAGGAAGAATACCGTATTCGTCCGCCAGCTTGAGACTGTAATTCTGCGCCTTGGCAATATCCTCGCCCCAGAGGAACATGGTGGTGTGCAGGGTTGCTGTTTTAAAGCTGCTGTTAGGGCCGATCTTCCCGGTCGAGCTGCGGACATCCACCTTCTGACCGTTGGCAAGACCGTAATCAACGCTTTGCGCCACAATGAAGGGTTTGTTTTTCTCCCCCGGCGGCACGCTCTCCAGAGAGACAACGCCCTCTGCGGTGCGCATTACATCGTCCACGCTCAGCTTGCCGTTGACGGTCAGCAGCAGCGGATAGTAATTGTCGCCGTCAATTTCGCTGATCTCCAGAATGTACTCCAGCTGATCCAGAGCGGAAAGCGCCGTGGTGTTGCTCTCGCCCTTTTCCTCCGACCAGAACTGGGTGGAATCCAGATAGACGGTTATATTTCCCGCCTCATCCGTGGTATAGGTGTCGCCGGTGATGCCGCTGACAAGTGCTCCTGCCCTGGAGCCCAGCCGAGCTGTCTCGCAGTAGCCTCCGTTTTTATAAACGCCGCCGCGAACGGTCACCGTCTCGTTCGCCAGCGGATCGCCGCCCGGTGTGATGAGCGTCACAGATGCCCGGGCGACTCGCCGAAGGCTGAAGGTATTCAAGGGATAAAGCTGCAGCTTTGTGGCATCCCGCTCGCCGGAACGCAGATTTTCTTTATAGATGGTGCCCAGATAAATATCCGCGCCGGAGCCGGACCGCAGAGACACCTCACTGGCGATTCCGTTGGGTTCGTAAAGCGCCAGCACGCCATCACGGTTGGTCGTGACCGTTTTGGGCGCGCCTTTACCGTCGGTGTATTGCAGCGTAGTTTTCGCCGCAGGCGTCAGCTGGAAGAGATAGAACTTATTTTGCAGCGTCTCCGCTGTCACCTGTACGGCGGCGCTCATGCCCGTGGCGGCATGGGTAGCCGTGACGGTTGCGCTGCCGTTGGCCAAGCCGGACAGCGCCATTTTGGTTTCGGGAAGGTAGGACTTAAAGGAGAAGTTTCTGATGT
Organism: uncultured Butyricicoccus sp.; assembly: GCA_900544475.1. GTDB lineage: Bacteria > Bacillota > Clostridia > Oscillospirales > Butyricicoccaceae > Agathobaculum. Next base: position 7,072 of record UQVU01000008.1, on the reverse strand, counting down.
CCTCATACAGTCCGCCCTGCTTGTAGTTGACGGAAATGGCATTGTTGTTGCTGGAGAGCCACTGGATCCCGTCCTTAAAGGAGTTCCATCCGTACTCGTCATAGTTGATGCCTATGTACTCGATCAGCCCCAGCTCCTGGCGCAGCTGCAAAATTTTAGCTGTATCGGTGGGCAGGGTGCCGCTGACCTTGGAGGTATTGTCCATGGTCAGCGCAGAAATCGTGTGTCCTTCGTCGTCCTGCACCTTCAGTGCGTCGGCATCGTAGACATACAGGGGGAAGGAGTCGGTGCTGGGAGATTCCTCACCAGGGTTCTCCACGCTCAAAACCACTTGATAGGTGTCCTTTAGATTGCCGTCTTTCACACTCCGTAATGGCAGGGAGTAACTTCCGGAGGTGCCGGATAGGCGCTCACGGGCCACCTCTTGGGTGGAGTTGTCCTCTGTGACCCGGGTAATGGTCAGCGTGGGCTGTTGAGGGGTGCCGGCAGTGGCGTTTTCCACCGACCAGTCGATATTGACGGTGCCGTCGGTATCCTTGAGGTAAATGCTCTGGGGCGGTGTCAGCTTGGCTGCGGCAGGCGGTGCCTGCACGATGATCCAGGCAAGTGCTGACAGGCGGACGTCCTCACCCCCGGCATTGGGGTGCGGCATGGAGACCAATACCGTGTAGGCAGGGGTATTGCCGTTGGAGAGCTTGGAGAGCACATTCTCCTCGATCTGCACGCTGTTTTTATCCTTGCCGGCGGTATAAGTCGCAACGGGATTGCGGCCGCTCAGCGCCGCCTCATTCTTGTAGTTGCCCTCATACAGGTCGATCCTGTAATGGAACTCTTTGTTCGGTGCCATCTGCGCGGCGTTGGAGCTCCACAGCACGGTGGCGGGCTGATTTACCCGCGTCACGATGGACGCGCCGCCGGGAATCACCAGTGCCAGGGAATCGCCTGCCGTCACGGTATAGGGCTGTGACTGGCCCGACACATCATCATTGTCAGTGTCCACAGTCCCGTTGTCCGCCGTAAAGGTAAAGATGACGGTTCCCACTTTGGCTCCTGTGGTAGCAACAACGCCGGTATCCTCGTCGATGGTGGCAATGAGCGGGTCACTGCTGCTCCATTTACCGGTGGTGTAGCTGGCCTGCTCACCGCCTGCCCCCAAAACCTCTGCCTTAAGCGTGGGGCGGGTGGAATCGGCGCGGGAAATCGTATAGTCCGCGTCATTCGCTTCCGGGACGATGGTCACCGTGCTCACGGGAACTCTCTTTTGCACCGTGAACTGCCGGGTCAGGGGAAGAACATTCACCCACTTAGGAGCGTCTTTCGTGCCCTCGTTGGCCTGCAGCGTCACCGTATAGGTGCGGCCGAAATCAGAGGGTGGTGCGATTTCGTAGTCGCTGACGGTGAAGTCTCCGGTCTCTGTATCCAGATAGACCTGCAGATGGATCGGTTCCTCCTCGGAGTTGTACCTCAGCTCGAGGCGGAAGGGGGCTTCCTTCGGCTCTGTGCCTGCCGGGGTGTGATAATTGCTGTATACGGTCTTGTAGGCCTGCTCCATGTTGGCCTGCATCGTGAACGATGCCTTGCCGTTGGCGTAGTCGGCGGTCAGTGCGGTGGGGGCGTTGCGCATCAAGACGCTCTTCAGCTCAACTCCGGTAATCGGGTCGCTTTGATAGAGTGCGGTATCCAGCTCATGGCCGAAAACATCTTCCACGCCGGTCATACCAGTGACGGTGACCGTGGTGGCATCCGCATCCTGCACCGGGTACCAGAGCATTGCCGTGACGCCGTATTTGTTCATGGAAAGCTCAGCGGCGGTATACACTTTGCCATTGATGGTCACGCTGGCGTTTCTAAGATCCACGAACTCGTTAAAGGTAACTGTGATGGGCACGTGCTGTCCGCTGGCATAGGTTCCCGGCGGGGCCGTGACGCTTTGAATGGTGGGCTTGTCCGTGTCCACCAGCTTGGCGTGGACGCCGCTGGTCTTGGCGGTGGTGGTGGAATTATGGATATTATTATTTACATTCTTCAGATACAGTTCGAAGGGCAGATAGTACTTCTCATCCACTCTGTTTTTCGTGGTAGACTGCAGGGAGATGCTGACCGTACTGCCCTTGTTAATCGTACATTCCTCCGTTCTCTTTCTGTCGCCGCTGAGCGTCAGAGCTGTTCCATCGAGCTTGTACTCCGTCAGACAGAACGGGGCATATGGTTGTGGGGTTATAGAATTATAATTGCCATACGGCGCAGGGCCAGTATAGGCAGCTACATCGGTACTCCAGTCAAACTTGATGCTGGCGTCGATTTGGTATGGCTGATAAAATGGGGCGGAGCCGTCGGGAAGCACCAAGTTGCGGGCACCCTCCAGAATTCCGATGGTATTGCTTAGCGCAACAAAGTCCGAATTGTTGGCACTGCCGCCAGTGTAACTTTCTGTCAGCAAAGGAATAAACAAATCATCATATAATACGGTTGTATTTTTGACTTCTTCAACATAGCTCGGCGCGGTCATTGATTTTTTTATTGTGGGGACGGGAACCGTCTTTTTTAGCTTGAGCTGACAGTGGTCGGCATAACCGACACCGTCATAGAACACCAGATTTTCCGCATCGTAAAATTCAATCATCCCCAGCAGGTCGCCATAGGAAAAAGAACCCTCGTGCCAGGCCATGGCCCCTCCTTTGGTTGTAACCTTGACAGTGATTTGACAACCACCTAAACTGGAATTCGGGCCGTCTACCTTATAGGTCAGCTTGTAGGACCCGTCGCTTTGCTTGACGACCTCACTTGTCTCGCCTATCGAGACCTCCACATCGGTGATATACTCGCTGAGCTGGCCTTTTTGAATGCGGTAGGAAAAGCCGACCGGTTTTCCGCCGTATACAGTAAAAGTCCCAGAGCTGCATTTGTTGTTGTATGCTTCGGTCCCCAGCGTTAGGCTCATCATGCCGCTCATATCCACCGTCTCAACGCCCTCGGGCGCTGTGGCAGAGGCGGAATACTGCAAGCTGATGCCCCGCAGCTCCAGCTGCTCCATCAGGCTGTTGAGATTCTCCAGAGCTTCCCCGGTAAACTCCCTGCCGGAGAAATAGGTGTCCTTGATCCGCTGCAGCTCCTGTTCGATTTGGATCATGGTCTTCAAATCGCCCAGCGCCACCGGAGTCCCATCCACGTCGGCTATGCGGGTGAGATCCGTGGCGGGATTTTCCAGCAGCTCCATGACAGCCGCCAGTGTCAACACCTGGCCGTCCAGCGTGATGGTTTGATCCACCTTGAAATTGCCGTCTTCATCCAGCAGCCCCAAAGCGTTCAGCATGGAAAGCACCTGGTCGCTGCTGCTGCCAGTCAGGGCGGAGAGCTGCTCCAAAATCGCCTGATTTTCCCTGGGTGTGTTGCCCAGCGAATCGCTCAGCGCTGCAAACGCCGTCGTCGGCAGCATGGTCAGCACCATGCAGCAGACGAGCAGTATGCTAAGTATTCGTTTTTTCATTGGCTTTTCTCCTCCTGTTCGTGTCGGGCGGGCTTGTCCGTTCCGTCTTTTTTCTGGTTTTCTCTGTTTCTGAGCCGAATGCACAGTGCGGTGATGACCACCGCCGCTGCAAAGGAGACGACAGCAACCAGCACATAGCCGCCCGCGTCCTCCCGCAGCAGCATCGCGCCGAACACGCCACACGCGGCGGTCTGCCCCGGCCCGACGACCGTGCCTGCCGCCTGCATCAGCACCGCGAACAGCAGCATACACGCACCGCTCAGTCCATATATGCCGCGCCGCTGCCTCCGGCGGGTGTTTTCCCGCACCCGCTGCTTGACGAGTGCGACCCGTCTTGCGGTATCGTACATATTGTTCGAACCCCCTTTCCGGTTTGTCTGAAACTGTGATAAAAACCCTTTCACTTATATAGGTACAAAAAATCGAAAAAACTCTCACCCAAAACGCAAAATTTTTCAAAAAAATTTGAGAGCCGCCAAAAAGCAGCTCTCAAGGAGTGGATATTCGGTTATTGCTTCCGCGATAATCGGAAAGCAGACAGCTTTCCCGCCGCCACCAGCAGCGCCGGCAGGGCGTAGGCGATGTACTGCGCCGCGCCGCCGTAGGCGATGAGCAGATTGTAGATGGCGTGGAGGGTGATGGCCGCGCCCAGCAGGCCGCAGGTGCCGGCCACCTTCAGCCACGTCCGCTGCCACGCATAGGCAAGCCCGCCGCCCACGGTCAGGCCGCAGAGGACGTGCATAGCCCCTGTACCGAAGCCACGGAAGAAGATGAAGGAGAAGCGGTCCGCGCCGTTCTGGATGAGATAGCAGACGTTTTCAAAGGTGGCGAAGGCAAGGGCAATCGTGATGGCGGCGGGCTTGATTTTATCTCCCTCCGGCTCGAATACCAGAAGATAGAACACCAGCGGCAGCAGCTTCATCATTTCCTCCACCACCGGCGCGATCTCCGCCGTGGCGGCAAGGGCGTCCGCCCGGCATACCGCCGCAAGGAAGGTGTTGATATAGGCCGAGAACAGGCACACCCCCATCCCGGCAATGCAGAACAGGAAGAAGCGGAGCTGCCGCCTGCCCATGCACAAAGCGGCCACCAGCAGGGGAGATACCATGCAGAGGAAGATATTTTCAATATAGGTCATGCCGCCACCGCCTTTCTCATGGCGGGCAGTAGCCCCAATATGGCGAGCGTCAGCAGCATATCGCACCAGAAGGCGGGGCTGTCCGGGGAGGTGTTGGGCCAGAAGCAGCCCACCGTCCAAAGCAGGTACTCCGAGAACGCAAAGCACAGCACGCCGATGTGGAAGTACCGCATATTCCACGCCGCGCCCGTCTGCCCATTGGCGTAGACCAGCCCACGAATGGCGCAGAAGGAGAGGTTCATCATCATGCCGCACCAGATCAGGTTGGAGAGAATGTCCCCGAAAGCACAGTAGAACGCCAGCAGCGGAAGGCCGAATGCAGGCGCAAGCCATGCCCTGCGGCAGCGGAAACTGCGTTCCTCCGGTGTGGAGAGCGTCGCCTGCAAAATGCGCAGGAAGATGAGACTCGCCACCCAGCCGAACTCCGAGACATAGAAAACCCGCGGCGTGGTATCGAACAGCAGCAGGTACAGCGTCCAGTAGAGCGCGCCAAGGGCAAAGCAGTCGTAGAAGCACAGCAGCAGAAAATACACCTGTCGCCCACTTTTTCGGTAGGAGATACCCGAGAGCAGCGCGCCGACGAACGTGGTCAGCAGTTGTAGCAGGTTCTCAATCAGCTCCATGAATCCCCTCGCTTTCTTTGTTCTGATCGTCCTCACGGCTCATCTGACGCAGCCGGAAGCACAGAACGGTCACGCACACGCCGAGTAAAAACGCCAGCAGCCCAATGACGATGTATCCCAAGGCAGCGCCGCCGCCGTACATACTGGCCGCCGTTTCAAAGCCGGAGTAGTCACCGGTCTGTATCCGCGCGGCAATGCCGGGCATGGCGAGGGACGCGCCTATGAGCAGCACAAGGCATGCCGCCACGGCGGAAGCCATGGTGACCGTATTGCGCCGACGCCGTTTCTCTCGTTCCATTTTGGCGATGCGCCGCTTTGTCTCCGCGACGCGCTCCTCATGACTCCGCATTTGTGATCCCCTCCCGTTCCAGCAGCCTTCGCAGGCTCTCTTTTCCGCGATACACCATGTTGGTGATCTGCTTCACCGTTTTTCCCGTGACCTCCGCCGCCTGCGCGTAGCTCATGCCCTCAAAATAGGTGAGATATAAAACCTCCCGATAGTCCGGGTTCATTTCATCCATGCAGAAGTGCAGGACGCGGTTTCGCTCCTCTGTCCGTATGACCTCCTCCGCCAGCAGCTGTCCGTCCGGCTCGCCGGTCAGCGCGTCGAGGCTGAACAGGGGCTTTCGTTTGCTCTTATGGCGCAGCGCCATGTGCCGCGCCGCCTTATAGAGATACGCCTTGAAGCCGCCGTCCCGGATGCGGGGCTTTTTCGTGAACAGATAGGCGAAAACATCCAGCATCAGCTCCTCGGACTCGTGAACGTCGTGCAGGTAGCCGTCGATATACAGGGTCAGGGGGTCGCCGTATTTTTTCATCAGGGCATTGAGCCCTTCGTCGTCACCGCTCAGATATTGGCGGTATAAGCTCTCGTCGCAGGTCATAGCGTTCACTTCCTTTTTGCGGCTGCTTCCAATGCAGCCGGGTGTCTGTCAGGTGCTTGTCCTGCCGGGATCGCGGTGCTGCCCTTGAAAGCGCGGGTCGGACGGCTTTTCCGCGTTTTCTGGGATCGCCCATGAACGCCCGAACCGGGATGCGCCGGGGATCCGCCCCTCGGCGCAGTATTGGTTGACCCGCCGCTCTGACACGCCCCAACGATAGGAGGCCTCCCGAATGGAGATATAGCCCTTGATCCCGTTCATACCGCACCTCCGCATGGATAATGCTCAACACGATACATTATATACGAATATCCGAAGAAACACAAGGCATCCGGCGAAGTGTTCAGCGAAAAGTTACGGATAGGAGCGACATTTTTTGGAAAAGTCCTCCGAAACTGGCCAAAACGCCCCCTTCAGATTGTAGTATGGGTAGAGGGGGAAATACGGGGGTACGAAGTAGTCAGCAAGCACAGCAAGCGAGTACCCGCTTGCGGATTTTGCGCTGTTCAGGTCCCTTGCCCGAACAGTCAAAATTGCTTGCTGGGGCGCGGGTCTCCGGTGGAGACCTCAAAGCGTGAAACGCTTTGAAGCGCCGACCGAGCTGACAGGCGAGACCCCAGACCCTTATGAGAAACGGAGGCTGCCCATGGCGAACTGAAAGCGGAACATTCAGATGAAATTCTATGTGACGGAGGAGGAAAAACGGCTCGTAGATGAAAAGATGGCGTAGCTCCCCACACGGCGGTACGGGGCGTATCTGCGGAAGATGGCGATAGACGGGTATATCATCCAGCCTGACACCACGGATATCGAGCGGATGAACGCCGCTCTGTCCGCCATCGGCCGGAACATCAATCAGATCGCCAAGCGGATCAACGCGGGAGGCGGCGCGTACAAAGCGGATATGCAGGAGATACAGGAGAGGCTGGATGAGATATGGCAG
>UQVU01000007.1 GCA_900544475.1 uncultured Butyricicoccus sp. | reverse complement strand
AGTCTGCAACTCGACTACATGAAGCTGGAATCGCTAGTAATCGCGAATCAGAATGTCGCGGTGAATACGTTCCCGGGCCTTGTACACACCGCCCGTCACACCATGGGAGTTGGAAGCACCCGAAGTCGGTGACCTAACCGTAAGGAAGGAGCCGCCGAAGGTGAAGCCAGTGACTGGGGTGAAGTCGTAACAAGGTAGCCGTATCGGAAGGTGCGGCTGGATCACCTCCTTTCTATGGAGAAAAGCGGAGAAAAGCTGCATAAAAGCTTTTGTCAGAATGGATTGCTTGCAAGACAGGCTGACAAAGAGGTTTTAGGTAGGTTTGCGGAGCAAATACATGAGTAATGCGAAGCATTACGAATGGTTTTTCGTAAACATTTTTCAACGCAAGGTTGTGAAAGATATTCATTGTTCGGTTTTGAAGGATCAAACCTTCAAACAAAATAGAAAACACACAAAACATCTTCGGTGATGATGCGCTTGGGGGACACACCCGTTCCCATTCCGAACACGACGGTTAAGACCCAAGCGGTCGATGGTACTTGGTGGGCAGCTGCCTGGGAGAGTAGATGGTCGCCGAAGTCCTATGGGCTCATAGCTCAGCTGGTTAGAGCGCACGCCTGATAAGCGTGAGGTCGGTGGTTCGAGTCCACTTGAGCCCATTTTGTGTGGTCTGGGGATATAGCTCAGCTGGGAGAGCACCTGCCTTGCAAGCAGGGGGTCACGAGTTCGAATCTCGTTATCTCCACTTACCGGCTTAAAGAAGTCGGGATGCACCTTGAAAACTGAATACAAGTAAAGCAAAAATAGAGTCAATCGAGAAAACAAAATTTTCTATTTTCAAATGTAACAAAAGTTGTATCGCTACAACGAAACATTCCAGAGAAATAGCTATATTAAACTGGTCAAGCAAGAAAGAGCACAAGGAGAATGCCTTGGCACTAGGAGCCGATGAAAGACGTGGTAAGCTGCGAAAAGCTTCGGGGAGGCGCAAACAGCCATCGATCCGGAGATATCTGAATGGGGAAACCTACTTGAGCAAACCTCAAGTATCCATGCGTGAATCCATAGCGTATGGAAGGGAACGCTGTGAACTGAAACATCTAAGTAGCAGTAGGAGGAGAAAGAAAACTCGATTTCCTAAGTAGCGGCGAGCGAACGGGAAAGAGGCCAAACCGAAGGACCTGGTTCTTCGGGGTTGTGGACTGCATTTAGCATTGCTGAGAGATAGACGAATGGTTTTGGGAAAGCCAGCCGTAGACGGTGAAAGCCCGGTAGACGAAATCTTGAAGCAGCGAGCAGGATCCAGAGTACCACGAGACACGAGAAACCTTGTGGGAAGCCGGGGGGACCACCCCCCAAGCCTAAATACTCCCTAGTGACCGATAGTGAAGCAGTACTGTGAAGGAAAGGTGAAAAGGACCCCGGGAGGGGAGTGAAAGAGAACCTGAAACCTTGTGCTTACAAACAGTCAAAGGCCTACGGGCTGATGGCGTACTTTTTGTAGAACGGTCCGGCGAGTTACTAATGCCAGCGAGGTTAAGTACTGAGAAGGTACGGAGCCGAAGGGAAACCAAGTCTGAATAGGGCGTAGAGTTGGTATTAGTAGACCCGAAACCGGGTGACCTATCCATGTCCAGGTTGAAGGAACCGTAAAAGGTTTTGGAGGACCGAACACACATGTGTTGAAAAACGTGGTGATGAGGTGTGGATAGCGGAGAAATTCCAATCGAACTCGGAGATAGCTGGTTCTCCTCGAAATAGCTTTAGGGCTAGCCTCGAGCTGGAGTCTAACGGAGGTAAAGCACTGAACTGACGCGGGGCCCAAAAAGGTTACCAACTCATATCAAACTAAGAATGCCGTCAAGATACCCTCGGGAGTCAGTCTGCGTGAGATAAGTCGCGTGGACAAAAGGGAAAGAGCCCAGACCGACAGCTAAGGTCCCAAAGTACGTGTTAAGTGGAAAAGGATGTGGGATTTCATAGACAACTAGGATGTTGGCTTAGAAGCAGCCATACATTTAAAGAGTGCGTAATAGCTCACTAGTCGAGAAAACCTGCGCCGAAAATGTAACGGGGCTAAAACACGACACCGAAGCTACGGATTTCCTACTAGGTAGGAAGTGGTAGAGGAGCATCCTGCAAGGACGAAGCCAAAGTGAGAGCGATGGTGGACGAAACAGGAGAGAGAATGCCGGAATGAGTAGCGAGATACATGTGAGAAACATGTAGGCCGAATATCTAAGGATTCCTGGGTAAAGCTAATCTTCCCAGGGTTAGTCGGGGCCTAAGGCGAGGACGAGAGTCGTAGTCGATGGATAACAGGTTGATATTCCTGTACTACACATAATCAGAACTGTGGGGACGCAGGAGGATAGGGAAACCGGGGAATGGAAAGACCCGGTCAAGCGTAAAGCTGTGGGAGATAGGCAAATCCGTCTCCTGTAAGTGAAACGTGATGAGGACTGAAAAAAAGTAAGGAAGTTTCCGAATCCACACTGCCGAGAAAAGCCGCTATTGCGTTATGTGTACCCGTACCGTAAACCGACACAGGTAGATGAGGAGAAAATCCACAGGCCGACGGGAGAAGTGTTGTTAAGGAACTCGGCAAAATGACCCCGTAACTTCGGGATAAGGGGAGCCTCGCAAGAGGCCGCAGAAAAGAGGCACAAGCAACTGTTTAGCAAAAACATAGGTCTATGCGAAACCGTAAGGTGAAGTATATGGGCTGACGCCTGCCCGGTGCTGGAAGGTTAAAAGGAGAGGTCAGCGCAAGCGAAGCTTTGAATTCAAGCCCCAGTAAACGGCGGCCGTAACTATAACGGTCCTAAGGTAGCGAAATTCCTTGTCAGGTAAGTTCTGACCCGCACGAATGGCGTAACGATTTGGGCACTGTCTCAACAGCCCGCCCGGCGAAATTGTAGTACCGGTGAAGATGCCGGTTTCCCGCAACTAGACGGAAAGACCCCATGGAGCTTCACTGTAGCTTGATATTGGACTTCGGTATTCCATGTACAGGATAGGTGGGAGGCTTGGAAGTGAGTGCGCCAGCATTCATGGAGCCATCCTTGGGATACCACTCTTGGGATATTGGAGTTCTAACCTGCGACCATGAATCTGGTCGGGGGACATTGTCAGGTGGGCAGTTTGACTGGGGCGGTCGCCTCCAAAAGAGTAACGGAGGCGCTCAAAGGTTCGTTCAGCACGGACGGAAATCGTGCACTGAGTGTAAACGCATAAACGAGCCTAACTGCGAGAATGACGGTTCGAGCAGTAACGAAAGTTGGAGTTAGTGATCCGGCGGTATGTGAATGGAAATGCCGTCGCTCAACGGATAAAAGCTACCCTGGGGATAACAGGCTGATCTCCCCCAAGAGTCCACATCGACGGGGAGGTTTGGCACCTCGATGTCGGCTCATCGCATCCTGGGGCTGAATTCGGTCCCAAGGGTTTGGCTGTTCGCCAATTAAAGCGGTACGCGAGCTGGGTTCAGAACGTCGTGAGACAGTTCGGTCCCTATCTGTTGCGGGCGCAGGAATATTGAGAGGAGCTGTCCTTAGTACGAGAGGACCGGGATGGACGTACCGCTGGTGCACCAGTTGTTCTGCCAAGGGCATAGCTGGGTAGCTAAGTACGGACGAGATAAACGCTGAAGGCATCTAAGCGTGAAACTCCCCTCGAGATAAGTGTTCCCATCCTTCGGGAGTAAGGCCCCTTGTAGACTACAAGGTTGATAGGTCAGGAGTGGAAGTGCAGTAATGTATGGAGCGGACTGATACTAATAGGCCGAGGGCTTGACCTAAAAATTAGGTAACCTCGAGAAGAATAGCGAATGCGAGTAGTGATTGTTCAGTTTTGAAGGTGTAAAGATTAAATCCAAACATCTTCCTTGTAAAACAAGAAGGTATAGCGCGGAAGCGCTCAGTAAAGTTTTCTTTGCTCACTTTCTTGTTCACAAGAAAGTGAGTGCGTGATTATTGTGACGAGGGTACACCTGTTCCCATTCCGAACACAGTAGTTAAGCTCGTTTACGGTGACAATACTTGGCTGGCGACGGCCCGGGAAGATAACTCATCGCGCACATTGAAACCGATCCGAAAGGGTCGGTTTTTGTCGTTTTCGGGTAGAAATTCGAAATTATCATCGATTTGACATTGCATCAGCGCGAATTTCACGCTAAAATAAGCATAAAAAGATATACTCCGAAAGGAAATCGCCATGGACATCGAAAAACTGATTTTAGACGCTGCCTCGCGCGGCGCATCGGATATACATCTGACCGTTGGCCTGCCGGCTGTGCTGCGCATCGACGGCGCACTGACGGACTGCGACGGCGGCGTTCTGACGCAGGTGGAGCTGGAGGAGGCGACCCTCGCCCTTGCCGGAGAGCGCGAGCTGGACGAGCTGCGCCGTACGGGCGAAACCGACTTTGCCGCAACGATTGGGGGCAGTGTGCGCCTGCGCTGCAATATTTACCACCAGAGCCGCCATACCGCGATGGCGCTCCGCCTGCTTCCGGTGAACATCCCGACCGCCGAGCAGCTCGGACTGCCGTCCGTCATCATTCAGCAGGCGGAAAAGCCGCACGGTCTCGTGATTGTCACCGGCCCGACCGGCTCGGGCAAAAGCTCGACGCTCGCCGCCCTCATCGACCACATCAACCGCACCGAGCGCCGTCACATCATCACCCTCGAAAATCCGATCGAATACGTGCATCCGCGCGTGCGTTCGGTCATCAATCAGCGTGAAATCGGCGTGGACACCGAGAGCTTTGCCTCCGGCTTGCGTGCCGCACTTCGACAGGACCCGGACGTTATTCTCGTAGGCGAGATGCGCGATCTGGAAACAATTTCGACCGCTATCACGGCGGCGGAGACCGGACATCTCGTGTTCGGCACGCTGCATACCAAGGGTGCTGCAAGCACGGTGGACCGCATGATCGACGTCTTTCCGGCTGAACAGCAGGGTCAGGTCCGCGTGCAGCTTGCGGACGTTCTTGAGTGCGTCGTGTCACAGACGCTTCTGCCGCGCAACGCGGGCGGGCGTATCGCCGCGTTTGAAATTATGACCGGCACCTCAGCGGTCCGCAGCCTCATCCGCCAGAACAAGGCGTATCAGCTTTCGAGTACCATGCAGACCGGCCGAAATCAGGGCATGCAGCTCATGGACGACGCGCTTGCGGAGCTGGTGCGCAGCGGCGAGGTCGATATGAATACCGCCGCCGCGAAATCCGACGACGCGGACGCTTTCCGCGCACAATTTTTCTAAATCGACCCCAAGCCGGTACATTTTCCTTGCAATTTATCTGTCCGCGCGGTATAATGCAGACGTTGGGTTTCTTGCCCGACAGGCGGATGGTATTCCCTTATGGAAACTGTACCGGCACATTTTAACCCTGAAAGTCCCGTTTCTGCGGGCAGCATAAGACGCATCACCCACTAAATTGAAAGGCTGGGTGATCGAATGAAAACTGGTTTTATCGGAGCAGGAAAAGTCGGCTTCTCCCTTGGCAGACTCTTTGCGGAGAACGGCATTCCGCTGACCGGCTATTACAGCAGGCAGCGAGAATCGGCGGAAGAAGCGGCGAATTTTACCGGAACACACGCATACAGTGATCTCTGCGAACTTGTGCAGGACAGTGATGCGATCTTTCTGACTGTTCCCGACAGAACGATTACCTCGGTTTATCTCGAACTGCGGTCTTTTTCCCTTTCAGGCAAGCAAATATGTCATTGCAGCGGCGCACTTTCTGCCCGGGAAGCCTTTCCCGGCCTCGCAGAAACCGGTGCGCTCGGTCTTTCCATACATCCGCTTTTTCCCGTCAGCAGCAGATACGACTCGTATCGGGAACTTGCGGATGCTTTTTTCTGCTTTGAAGGCGAAAAACAGGCCGTATCCGCATGGAAACCGCTTCTGGAGCGCTGCGGCTGCACGGTGCAGACGATAAGCGCCGAGGGAAAGCCGCTCTACCACGCGGCCTGCGCCACGGCGAGCAATCTCGTCTGTGCGCTCGTGCAGCAGAGCATCGACCAGCTGACGCGCTGCGGCTTTGATGAGCAGAGTGCGCTTCGGGCGTTGACGCCGCTCATCCGCAGCAATACCGCGCGTCTGCTCGAAGTCGGCCCCTGTGAGGCACTGACCGGCCCGGTCGAGCGGAACGACTGCGAAACGGTGAAAAAACATCTTGCCTGCATTCCCGAGGGAAGGGAACGGGCGCTTTACACAGCAGCTACCCGAAATCTGATCGAGCTTGCGGTCAGACGCCATCCGGACGAGGATTACGGCGCATTGCGGGAGCTGACGGAGGAAGGACACAAATGAAAAACACAGTAGCAACCCTCGCCGCAATGAAGAAAAACGGCGAGAAGATCTCGCAGCTGACCTGTTATGACTACTCGACCGCGAAAATCATCGACGCGGCGGGCATCAACATGATTCTGGTCGGCGACAGCCTCGGCATGACCATGCAGGGCTACAAGGACACGCTGCCGGTGACGGTCGATGAGATGATCGTCTACGGGCGCAGCGTGGTACGCGGATGCAAGGAGACCTTTGTCGTGGTCGATATGCCGTTCATGAGCTATCAGATCTCGGTCGAGCAGGCAATGCAGAACGCGGGCCGCATCATGAAGGAAACGGGCGCGAGCGCGGTCAAGCTCGAAGGCGGCAAGGAGGTCTGCCCGCAGATCCGCGCCATCACGGACGCCGGCATTCCGGTCGTGGCGCACATCGGCATGACGCCCCAGTCGGTCAACGCTTTCGGCGGCTTCACCGTGCAGGGCAAGGGCGAGGAAAACGCCCGCCGTGTGCTTGAGGACGCTCTCGCCGTGCAGGAGGCCGGCGCGTTCGCGGTAACGCTTGAGTGCGTGCCGCCCAAGCTCTCCGCCCTCATCACGAAAAAGCTCGACATCATCACCATCGGCATCGGCGCGTCCCCCGAATGCGACGCACAGGTGCTCGTCTGGCAGGATATGCTCGGCATTTCCGGCTTCACGCCCAAATTCGCCAAGCATTTCGCCGAGGTGGGCGAAACGATGAAAAAGGCGTTCCGCGATTACGACAGCGAGGTAAAATCGGGCGCGTTCCCGCAGACCGAGCACACCTTTGTCAAGAGCGACTGCTCGGACGAATATCTCGCGACGCTCGATACGGAGTATTAAGGTTACTGTGGAGGTTTACAGATAAATGATTATTGCAGAAACGATCGCGCAGGTTCGCGCACAGGTAAAGGAATGGAAAGCCGCAGGACTTTCGGTCGGTCTGGTGCCGACGATGGGCTACCTGCATGAGGGTCACGCGAGCCTGGTAGACAAGGCGGTTTCGATGTGCGACCGCGTGGTTGCCTCGGACTTCGTCAACCCGACCCAGTTCGGCCCGAACGAGGACCTCGAGTCCTATCCGCGCGACTTTGACCGCGACTGCGCGCTGCTCGAAGAGCACGGATGCAGCATGGTGTTCCATCCCTCGGTCGAGGAGATGTACGCGCCGGACGCCGCGACTTTCGTAGAGATCCTGTCCGATATGCCGGGGCAGCTGTGCGGTAAGACCCGACCGATTCACTTCCGCGGCGTGTGCACGGTCGTGTCCAAGCTGTTCAACATCGTCACCCCGGACAAGGCGTTTTTCGGCCAAAAGGACGCGCAGCAGCTCGCTATCATCCGCCGCATGGTGCGCGATATGTCCTACGGCATCGAAATCGTCGGCTGCCCGATCGTGCGTGAGGCGGACGGCCTTGCGAAGTCCTCGCGCAACACCTACCTGAGCGCGGAGGAGCGTAAGGCGGCGCTCGTGCTCTCGAAGGCGGTGTTCCTCGGCGAAAAACTCGTAAAGGGCGGCGAAACCGACGCGGACGCTGTCGTTTCCGAAATGACGAAGTGCATCGAGGCTGAGCCGCTCGCGAAAATCGACTACGTTTCCGCGGTGGACGCGGTGACGATGGAGCCGGTCCACACCATCGACCGCCCGGTTCTCGTGGCTATGGCGGTCTATATCGGCAAGACCCGCCTCATCGACAACTTTCTGACGGAGGACTGCGCGAAATGATGCTTCATATGCTCAAGGGAAAAATCCACCGCGCGACCGTCGTGCAGGCGGAGCTGGATTATGTCGGCTCCATCACGGTCGATCAGGACCTGCTGGACGCTGCCGGCATTCTGGAATACGAAAAGGTGCAGATCGTTGACGTCAACAACGGCAGCCGCTTCGAAACCTACACGATTTCGGGCGAGCGCGGCTCGGGCATGATCTGCCTGAACGGTGCGGCGGCGCGCTGCGTCAGCACGGGCGACAAGGTCATCATCATGTGCTACGCGGAGCTTTCCGCCGAGGAGGCGAAAACGCACAAGCCGCAGGTGGTTTTTGTAGACGACGACAACCGCATCGAGCGCGTCACGACCTACGAAAAGCATGGTCTGCTGCGCGATATGGCGTAAAATCGGAACAATACAGTGAACATTGCCGCTGCTCGGAGGGAAGCCTTCCGGGCGGCGGTCTCAAAAAAACTCGCCGCAAACCCCTTGCATTTTTCACATGAACCCTGTATCATGAAAGGTAGTTTTATAATACGAAACGAAGGGAGTCTGTGAAATGACAGAGCATTCGTCGGTTCAGTCGCTCGACCGAGCCTTTGACCTGCTGGAAATTCTGTGCCGCAGCCGCGGCGGAATGTCCATCGGCGCACTGTCCGCCGAAACCGGACTGCACAAATCCACCGTGCACCGCCTGCTCGCGAGCATGTGCACGCGCGGCTACGTGCAGCGCGACGCGGAAACGAGTATGTACCGCGCCGGAATGCGCCTGTGCGAGATGTCGAGCTATATCGTGGACAATCTGGACGTAGTGGACCGCGCAAGAGCCGTCATGGAGCGGCTCGGCCGTGAGACAGATGAAACCGTCCATCTCGTCATGCGCGACGAAAACGATGTGGTCTATATCCACAAGATAGACAGCGGAAACAGCGCCATCCGTATGTTTTCGCGCATCGGAATGCGGCTTCCGATGTACTGCACGGGCGTGGGCAAGGCCATTCTTTCGACGTGGCCGCTCTCCGAGGCGCGCGAGGTCTGGGAGGGGAGCGACGTCTATTCGTGGACCGAGAACACGGTTACGGACGAGGAGGCTTTCTTCCGCGAAATCGACAAGGCGCGTCAGCTCGGCTACGCGCTCGACAACGAGGAAAACGAGATGGGCGTGCGCTGCATCGCCGCCGCGATACCTGACTACCGCGGCCACGCCTTTTACGCGATTTCACTTTCCGCCCCGGCGACCCGTATGCCGGACGAGCGCATCATTCAGCTGCGCGGGCCGCTTCTCTGCGCGAGCCGGGACATCGCGCAGGCACTCGGTGGCGTGCCGGGACGGTAAAACGCGCACAGAATATTGACAGAGCACCGCATTTGTTGTAAGATAGTAATGTTAATACGATGAAATGCGATGAAAAGGAAAGTACGCAGCAGGGCACGGTATAGCGAGTTCCGGACGGTGAGAGCGGGACGCGGAGAGCGCTGCGGAAAATGGCCTTGGAGCACCGCACCGAACCGGCGCTTTCCGGCAAGGCTGCGGCGGTCTGGTCCGCCGTTACCGGGACAGACGGGTACGCTATCGTACCCGCAGAGGCGCACGTCTGCGAGGGCGGCGCAAAACAAGGTGGTAACACGGAGGCGCTTCGCTCCCGTCCTTGACAGGCGTTCTGCCGTCCGGGACGGGAGCTTTTTTCGGCTCCATTACAGAATAAAAGGAGAGAAAACATGGACAAGAAACCCTATTATATCTCTACGGCCATTGCCTACACCTCGGCAAAGCCGCACATCGGCAACACCTACGAAATCGTGCTGGCCGACGCGATCGCGCGCTACAAGCGTATGACCGGCTACGACGTTTACTTCCAGACCGGCACCGATGAGCATGGCCAGAAGATCCAGGAGAAGGCAGAGGCTGCCGGCATCACGCCGCAGCAGCACGTTGACAAGGTCGCGGGCGAAGTCAAGGCAATCTGGGACCTGATGAACACCACCTACGACAAGTTCATCCGCACCACCGACCCGATGCACGAGAAAAAGGTGCAGAAGATCTTTAAGAAGCTGCACGACCAGGGCGACATCTATAAGGGCGCCTACAAGGGCAAATACTGCAAGCCGTGCGAGTCCTTCTGGACCGAGAGCCAGCTCAAGGACGGCTGCTGCCCGGACTGCGGCCGCCCGTGCGTGGACGCCGAGGAGGAAGCATACTTCTTTAAGATGAGCAAGTACGCTGACCGCCTGATGAAGCACATCGAGGAGCATCCGGAGTTCATTCAGCCGGAGAGCCGCAAGAACGAGATGGTCGACAACTTCGTCAAACCGGGTCTTCAGGACCTCTGCGTATCCCGCACCTCGTTCAGCTGGGGCATTCCGGTCGATTTCGACCCGGGTCACGTTGTCTACGTCTGGCTCGATGCACTGACCAACTATATCACCTTCTGCGGCTATGACCCGGACGGCAACCATGACGAGCACTACAAGAAGTTCTGGCCGGCGGACGTTCACCTCATCGGCAAGGACATCATCCGCTTCCACACCATCTATTGGCCGATCTTCCTGATGGCGCTCGGCGAGCCGCTCCCGAAGCAGGTATTCGGCCATCCGTGGCTGCTCGTCGGCGACGGCAAGATGTCCAAGTCGCTCGGCAACGTGATTTACGCGGACGACCTCGTTCGTCTGTTCGGCGTGGACGCAGTCCGCTACTACGTGCTGCATGAGATGCCGTTTGCAAACGACGGCGTGCTGTCCTACGAGCTGATCTGCGAGCGCATCAACTCCGATCTCGCGAATGTTCTGGGCAACCTCGTCAACCGTACCATTGCCATGACCAAGAAGTATTTCGGCGGCATCGTTCCGGCGCCGACCGCACCGGAAGCACTCGACGACGAGCTGAAGGCAGTCGCCCTCGGCCTGCCGGCGGCGGTCGAGAAGAAGATGGCGACTCTGCACGTAGCGGACGCCATCGACGAGGTATTCGCGCTGCTGCGCCGCTCGAACAAGTATATTGACGAAACCATGCCGTGGGCGCTTGCAAAGGACGAGAGCAAAAAGGAGCGTCTGGGCACGGTCATGTACAACCTGCTTGAGGCGATCCGCTTTGCGGCGGTCGAGCTGAAGCCGTATCTGCCGGACACCGCCGACAAGATCTTCACGCAGCTCGGCATCGAGAACAAGGGCGTCGAGAGCCTTGCGTCCTTCGACGGCATGCAGGCCGGTCAGCCGGTAGGCGAGGCGTCCATCCTGTTCGAGCGCATCGACATTCCGAAGAAGCTCGCGGAAATCGAGGAGGAGAACAAGGCAAAGCAGGCAGAGGCTGCAAAGCCGGCTGTCGAGTTCCTGCCGGACATCCCGTTTGACGATTTCTGCAAGGTCGATATGACCGTATGCAAGGTCCTCGCGTGCGAGAACGTCAAGAAGAGCAACAAGCTGCTGAAGTTCCAGCTGGACGACGGCTCGGGCACCCCGCGTCAGATCCTCTCCGGCATCGCGAAGTATTACAAGCCGGAGGAACTGGTCGGCAAGACGGTCGTCGCCGTCACCAACCTGCCGCCGCGCAAGATGATGGGACAGGAGTCGAACGGCATGCTCCTGTCCGCAGAGAAGGACGAGAAGCTGAACCTGCTGATGCTGGACGACAATATCCCGGCAGGCGCAAAGCTCTGCTGAACATGCCGCGGAACTACAGTTCCGCCGGCAGGTGTGTTCTGACTTCGCAGAACACGAGTCGTCCGAAAGTTCCCATGCGGAAACTTTCTCCCTCTAAAAGTATAAAAACCGAGGCACATGTCCTCGGTTTTTATGCGTTTGCGCAGCAAACGCTCTTTCATGCGCGCTGCCGCGCGGCTGCTGTTTTGTGTAAAATTGAATTTTTTCGACGGACTGAGAGCGCAGACATTTTGTCTGCGCTCTTTTTTATGCCTACCACCCGATTTTCTGCTGCTCGTCGCGGAGGAGCTTTTCGTATTCCTTCTGGGCGAGGGTGGACACAAGGGTCTGTATCTGCTCCTGCGTTCGGAGGTAGAGCTTGCGCAGGCAGCGCGGCGTGCACTTGCCCGGCTCGACCCGGGCGTCATGCGACAGCGCCTGAATGAGGGCGGTAACGGTCGTGCGGCCGACCGGCGTGCCGCGCCGCGTGACGAAAACCGGCCCTGCGGAGATACCCTCGCGGGCGGCGAAGGCGAGAAGCTCCTCTTTCAGACTGCCGCAGAGCGCCATATCGCAGGCGGGCAGCCGGCCGCTCCCGACCGCCTCGACCGTCACCTCGGGCAGCAGATGCACCGGCAGTCCGGTCGTGCCGAGCAGCTTCACGAGCAGGTAGGCGCGTTCCTTTTCGAGGATGCGCGCGGTCTGGAGCAGCCGCAGATATTCGCGGCGCGAAAGCTCGGGCTGCTCGGTTTCGGGCAGGGGTGAGGGCATGACCTGCCAGCCGCGCTTTCCGCAGAACGCCAGCAGGCTGTTCGCTGCTGAAACCGCGCTGTTGACCGTGCTCGGGCAGTAGCCTTGTTCGCGCAGTGCGTCCGGCCATTGCAGCATCGCATCGTGGCTCAGCCGGTGCCCGGGCAGAAAGCCGCGCAGCTTGCCGATGCTGTTGCGGTAGCATTTGAGGGTCTCCTCGGTGCGGCCGCGGCTTTGCAGGTCGGTGAGAAAGGTTTCAGTCAGGGTATCGTCAAGCAGAATGACGTCGTCGGTCGTGGATGTCATTATGTGCACGCTCCTTTTTAATTTCAATTATGTGACCCTATTATATGCCGCACCTCACGGGAAAACGGTCGAAATCCGTCGCCGGGACGCGGTGTTTTTCTGGACGAGCCGCTCATAGAATGGAGCAGGTGATGTGAAATGGAGAACAGACAGGACGCGGCGTGGCGGGAAGCAATCGCCTGCCTGCCGGAAACGCGGGCCGCGATGCTGAGAGAAATCGCATCGCAGGACAAAATCGAGGAGCTGCGGTTACGGTGCGGCGAAGCGCCGGGCGTGCGGACGGGCGGCCGGGAGCAGACGCTCGCGCTCCCTCCGGTGACGGCGGACGAGCTGCGCGAAACCGTGAGCCGCGCCTCGCGCTACTCGCTCCACAGCTGCGCGGAGAGCATGAAAAACGGCTTCCTGCCGCTTGCGGGAGGCCACCGGCTCGGCCTCTGCGGCACGGCGGTGACAGAAAACGGCGCGGTCACGGGTGTGCGGCGCATCTCGTCGCTGAATCTGCGCGTGGCGCGGCAGATTGAAACAATCGACCGCATTCTTTTGCCCTTTGCAGCGGAAAATCCGCTCCTGTCGCTGCTCGTGCTTGCGCCGCCCGGCTGCGGCAAGACCACCCTCGTGCGCGAGTGGGTGCGGCTTGTGTCGGACGCGGGGCACACTGTCGCGGTCGCGGACGAGCGGGGCGAGATCGCGGGACTTTTCGAGGGCGTGCCGCAGTTCCGCGTCGGGCGGCACACCGACATTCTTGAAGGCTGCACGAAAAAGCAGGCGGCGCTCATGCTGCTCAAAACCATGTCGCCGGAGCTGCTTGCGATGGACGAGATCACCTCACCCGAGGACATCGACGCGGTCGCGCTCTGCGCCCACTGCGGCACGGCGGTGCTCGCGACCGCACACGCGCGGAACGTATCCGACCTCAGCCGCAGACCCCTTTACCGGCGGCTGCTGTCGCTCGGCGTGTTCGAGCGGGTGATGGTGATTTCCTGCAAAGACGGAAAACGGTTTTACCGGATGGAGAAAACGGAGGGATTGCAATGCTGAAACTTATCGGTTCCATCATGGTTTTCGGCTCGTGCGCGGCGCTCGGCCTGAATGCCAGACGGGAAATGCGGCGGCGAGTCGCGGCGGCGGACGCCATGCTGCTCGCGCTGCGGCTGATGGAGAGCGAAATCGCCTCGCGCCGCACGCCCATGCCGGAAATCATCGACCTGCTCTCGAAGAACGAAAACCAGGTCGTGCGCCGGATTTTCTCCGGCCTCAGCCGCCGTCTGCGCGAGCGGAGCGGCCTGTCGCTCGGCTACCTGTGGTGCGCGGGAATGCGGGCGGCGCGGCTCGACGCCGGGCTGGGCCGCGAGGAGTGTGACATCCTGTGCGAAGCGGCGGGCTTTCTCGGCCGCTACGACGCCGCCGAGCAGAAGGCAGGACTGGACGCGGTCCTGCACCGCCTTCAGGCCGCGCGGGAGCTTGCCGCCGCCGAGCTGCACGACCGGGGGAGCCTGTGCCGCACCTGCGGCATCGCGGCCGGTCTGCTCGTCATTCTGGTGCTCGTGTAGGACGGAGGAAAACATGGATGTTGATTTGATTTTCCGCATCGCGGCGGTCGGCATTCTGGTTGCGGTGCTGACTCAGCTGCTCACGCGGTCGGGGCGCGACGAGCAGGCGCTCATGACCACGCTTGCGGGGCTTATCGTGGTGCTCATGCTGATCGTCGAGCAGATCAGCCGCCTGTTCGACATGATGAAAAGTGTGTTCGGCTTTTGAGCGGGGCAGGGATGCTTGCCGGCGTGACCGTGCTCACGCTCGTGCTGTCGCTCGTTCTAAAGAAGGACGCGCCGGTCATCGCGTTTCTGCTCGTGCTGGCGGCGGGAGCCGTGCTGCTCTGGCAGGTCGGCACGGCGGCGCAGGACACGGTGCGGCGGTTCTCCGCGCTGCTCGAGCGGGGAAATCTGGAGAGCGGTCTTTACCTTCCGGTGCTGCGTGTCGTCGGGATAGCGGCGCTCGTGCGCATTCTGGCAGCGCTCTGCCGGGACGCCGGGCAGTCCGCGCTTGCCGCCAAGGTCGAGCTTGCGGGCGCGGTGATGGCGCTCACGGCGGCGCTGCCGCTTCTGGAGCAGGTGCTTACATTTCTCGCGGACTGGACGGCGTGATGCGCAGATTTACACGTGTTTTCGCGCTCTGCCTGCTGCTTTGCGCGGCTTTTGCGGTGCAGGCAGGTGCCTTTGACGCCGCAGCGCAGACCGTGCAGGACGAGCGGACGCTGCGGAGCGCGGTTTCGGGGGACGCGCAGGATTACCTCGCCGGCACGGACGGCGGGGACGTCACGGCCTCGTTTTCGCGCCTCTTTCGAAACGCCGCGCCGGACGCGGAACGCGCCTGGAAAAGCGCCCTCGGCAGCATGACGGCGGCAGCCGGCATCATTATCCTGACCGCCCTCCTGCGCGGCTTTTCCCACGCCGCCGGAGGCGCGGCAGACGAGGCGGTGGACCTTGCCGGGGTGCTCGGCGTGTCGGCGGTGCTGCTTCAGGATTTCTCGGGCGTGCTGGCGCTCTGCCGCTCGGCGCTTGACGGCATCGGCGTGTTCTCGGCCGCGCTTCAGCCGGTGCTCGCGGCGGCGCTCTCGATGGGCGGAAACGCCGTCACCGCGACCGCGCTTCAGGCCGCGACCATGCTCGTCTTTGACCTTGTGCTGCGGCTGACCGAAAGCCTGCTCGTCCCGGCGGTGTGCGTGTATCTCGCGGTAACGGTGGTGGACGCCGCCGCCGGAAACGGGATGCTGCGCGGCCTTGCGGACGGCGTCGGAAGTCTGACCGCCGGGGCACTCAAGCTCATGCTCACGCTCTTCACCGCCTATCTCGCAGTGGCAGGCGGCGTTTCGGGCAATGTGGACAGACTGGCGCTCAAAACGGCGAAATTCGCGGTTTCGGGGGCGGTTCCTGTGGTCGGCGGCGTGATGAGCGACGCTGCGGAAACCGTGCTTTCGGGCGCTTCGCTCCTGCGCGGCTCGGTCGGCGTGTTCGGCATGGTCTGCGTCACGGCCATCTGCCTTGCGCCCTTCGTCCGCGCCGGAGCGTGCTGCCTGTGCTTCAAGCTGGGCGCGGCGCTGCTCTCGCCCCTGTGCTCGGACAGCCTCAGACGCCTGCTCTCCGGCATCGGAAGCGGCTTTGCGCTGCTGCTCGGCATGCTCGGCGCGTCCTGCACGATACTCTATCTCGAACTTGTTTACGCTGTTGCGATGGTGAAGCCGATATGAATGAACTGCTGCATACGATTTTACTGCGGGTGACGCTGGCCGGGGCGGCCTCGGCGGCGGCGCTCCGTCTTTCAGGCGAGGGCGCGATGCGCGAAGTGGTGCGCCTTGCCGCCGGACTTCTGATGCTCACGGCACTGCTGCAGCCGCTCGGCAGTCTGCACCTGCCGGACCTCGGGGAAACCAATGTTCCGGACACCGAGGCGCTGCGCGAAACCAATATGCAGACCGCGATGAGCGCTGTGGCGTCGAGCATCGCCGAGGCGGTGCAGCTTCGCGCCGGGCGCGAGGGCTTTGACTGCACGCTTTCGGTCACGATGGCGACCGACGAGAACGGCGTTCTCCAGGCCGACCGCGTGACCGTCTACTGCGGCACGGGCGACCTTGCGCACATCGACCGGCTGCAAACGCTCATCACGGAGGAATGCGGCGTGCCGCCCGAACGGCAGGAGGTGATCATACGCTGAACCGGGAACAGCTGCGCGAATTTGCGGCCCGTTTGCGTCCGCTCGCGAAAAAATACCGTGCCGCGCTCATCGTTCTGCTTGCGGGCGTTCTGCTGCTCGTGTCGGGCGGCAGGGGCGCGAAAAGTGAGCCGGTGCAGACCGAAACGGACGGTTTTTCGCTCTCGGCGTTCGAAACGCAGCTCTGCGGCCGCCTGTCCGAAATCGAGGGCGCGGGGCGGGTGGAGCTGATGCTGTCGCTCGAACAGACGGGCGAGGCGGTCTACGCGGTCAACACGCGCGAGAGCAGCGGCGCGTCCGAAAGCCGGGAGCGCGACGTTGCGGTCGTGTCCTCGTCCGGCTACGGCGAGACGCCCGTCACGGTCAAGAACGTCCTGCCGACCTTTCGGGGCGCGGTCGTGCTGTGCGACGGGGCGGGGAACGCGGAGGTGCGGCTTGCGGTGACGCAGGCGGTCGGGGCGGTCTGCGGCCTTTCGAGCGACAGGATAACCGTTCTCAAACGCGCGTCCGGCGCATAGGATAGGGACAACACTGCATGAATGCTGTGAGGAGGCAAGTGTGATGAAAAAAATCAAGAAACGCGGAGCGGTCTACGGCGTGATCGCGCTGCTGCTGTGCACGGCCGCGTATCTCAACTGGAACTATGTCGAGCCGCCAGCGGACCTGCTCGAAACCGGGCAGACCAAACCCGATGCCGCCGCAGAAACAGCGGGGGAGAGCACCGCCGGGGACAGCGACTACTTCGCCTCCTCGCGACTGACGCGGGAAAAGGCGCGGGACGAGGCGGTGAGCACGCTCAAGGAGATTTCGGAAAGCGCGGACGCGGACGCACAGGCGAAAGCGGACGCTGCGGGTCAGATTTCGGTCCTCGCGGAGAACTCCGTGCAGGAGGCGAACATCGAAAGCCTCATCCGCGCAAAGGGCTATGAGGACGCGGTCGTCATGCTGTCGGATGGTGCGGCGAACATCGTGGTTTCGCCGCCGGAGGGCGGACTTCAGTCCTCGGATGTTACGGTCATCCGCGACATCGTCGTGAATGAAACCGGCATGAGCGCGGGGCAGATCAAAATCGTCGAGGCCGGCGGCTCGTAAATACGAAACGGTTTTGAAAGTCTTATTTGTAACTACAAGGGCAACACCGCACAATGAATGCTGCGGCGCCGTGCGCTGTCAGAACACGCTTGTCGGAAAAGCGTCAGCTTTTCGACAAAGTTGAGATTTCTCTTTGCTTTTTTGGCCTTATGTGGTATACTCTTGCTAAAGGAGAGTGAGCATTATGGCGGATCACAAGGAATACTGGTCTACCGAGAGCGATCAGGGTTCTATTCGTATTTCCGAGGACGTTGTCGCCTCCATCGCGGCGCTTGCGGCGTCCGAAACCGAGGGCGTCAGCGGTCTGTATTCCAGCGTAACGCGCGACATCGTCAGCTTCCTCAGCAAGAAAAACCTGTCCAAGGGCGTGCGCGTTGAGCTGGGCGAGGAGGACAACGTAAAGGTCGAGATCAGCTTTCTCGCGCTGTTCGGCCATAATATCTGCGAGGTCGCGAAAGAGGTGCAGGAGAACGTCCGTCGCCAGATCGAGTCCATGACCGGTCTGCACGTGACCGAGGTCAACGTCCATGTCGGCGGCGTGACCTTCGCCCCGGCGGAGAAGCCTGCGGAACCCGAGGAAAAGACCGAGCCTGTATCAGAGGCAGAGGAGTCGGCGGCAGAACAGCCGCAGGATACCCCGGCTGAGCCCGAAACGGCAACCGAATAACCCCGAAAATGTGCGGTGAGCAGCTGTCTTTCCGCACATTTTTTCTGTCTGTGCGCAAAGCCGCGTAAAAAGCCGAATGAACGCTTGCGTTTTGCCGCAAAATAAGCTATTATAAATAGTAATAGATTGTCATAAACGCAGGAGAGCGCCGCATGGTTTTTGCGTCCGCGTCCCCTGCCATTACCTTGATAAATAAAAACAGAGAAGGAGCCTGCCGCCGTGAATGTGATGAGCAGAACAAAAGCAAGAGAAATCGCACTGCACCTGATTTTTGAGATGGGTTTTCAGCAGTTTGAGCCGGAAAATCTGGAGGAGCGTCTGGACGAGAACATCATGCGCTCGCTGAAGACCGATGCCGAGATGTACGCGGGCAAGCTGGGCGAGGAGAACGCCGATTATATCCGCGCGGTCGTCAAGGGCGTTGCGACCCACATGGACGAGCTGAACGACGCCATTGAGCGCAACGCAAAGGGCTGGAAGCTGAGCCGTCTGTCGCGCATGACCAAGGCCGTTTTGCGCCTTGCCATCTATGAGATGCGCTACGTGGACGATGTGCCGGTCGGCGTCGCCATCAACGAGGCCGTCGCCCTCGACAAGGTCTACGACACCGACGAGGCGGCGTCCTTCATCAACGGCGTCCTAGGTTCGATCGCCCGCGAAGGCAAGAAGGATGAGAGCAATGCCTGAGCGCTTTCTCGGAATCGACACCTCGAACTACCGCACCTCGGCCGCCGTCTATGACGCGGAGACCGGGGAATGGTGCAACCGCGGAAGCCTGCTGACCGTGCCCGAGGGCGCGATCGGCCTGCGTCAGTCGGACGCGCTGTTTCAGCACACGGTTCACCTTTACGAAAAAATCGAAGCTCTGCCGCAGGGTGAGGTGCGCGCGATCGGCGTGAGCACCCGTCCCCGCGCGGTAGAGGGTTCGTATATGCCCTGCTTTCTGGCGGGAAAAAGCGTCGCGCACAGTGCGGCGCATTTGCTTTCTGTGCCGCTTTTCGAGGTGTCGCACCAGCAGGGGCACATCGCGGCGGCGGCGCTCTCCGCGAAGCGGCTCGACCTGCTGGACAAAACATTCCTCGCGTGGCACCTGTCGGGCGGCACGAGCGAGCTGCTGCTCGTGAAGCGGGGAGAGGACGGCCTGCCGGACTGCACCTGCATCGGCGGCACGACCGACCTCGCGGCAGGACAGCTGCTCGACCGCGCGGGCGCACTGCTGGGGCTGCCGTTCCCGTCGGGCGCGGCGCTCGATGAGCTTGCGCTGACCGCCGAGCCGCAGAAGGGCTTCCGTCCCAAGGTGTCGGACTGCCGCTTTTCGCTCTCCGGCATGCAGAATCAGGTGGAAAGCCGCTTCAAAACCGAAGCACCCTGCGACATGGCGCGGTTCGCACTTGAAACCGTGGCGAACGCGGTCATCAAGGCGACCGAGCAGGCAAAGGAGCGTTATGATGTGCCGGTTCTGTGCGCCGGCGGCGTCATGGCGAGCCGGGTCATCCGCGCACGCATGGAAAAGTGCTTCGGCAGCGCCGTCAGCTTCGCCGAGCCGACCCTTTCGGGCGACAACGCAGTAGGAGTGGCGGTACTGGCAGCGAAAAAGCACACAGAAAGAGAGTTAAGAGTGTAGAGTGCAGAGTGAAGTGAGGCATGGCGGTTTTCCGCCCTGCCAATCGTATTTCACCGGAAAATTCGGAAAACAGAGCGGTAAACCGATACGTTCTCTTCACTCTGAAAAAAGGTGTCCTATGGCAACAATTTACACAGTTTCCCAACTGAACAATGAAATAAAGGACCTTCTTGACGCGGTTCCGGGGTACCGCAATCTGCTCGTACAGGGCGAGATCTCGAACTACAAGGCGCACTCGTCCGGGCATCACTATCTGACGCTCAAGGACAGGGACGCGGCCATCAACGCCGTCATGTTCCGCTCGGACGCGATGCGGCTGAAATTCCGTCTGGAGAACGGCATGAAGGTCATCGTCCGGGCGCGTGTCAGCTCGTTTCCGCGCACGGGCGCGGTGCAGCTCTACATTTCGGAGATCATCCCGGACGGCGCGGGTGCGCTGAACGTTGCCTTCGAGCAGCTGAAAGCAAAGCTCGCGGCCGAGGGCCTGTTTGCGGAGTCGCGGAAAAAGCCTATCCCGTCCTGCCCGATGTCGATCGCGCTCGTGACCTCGCCGACCGGCGCGGCGGTGCGCGATATGATACGCATTCTCGGGCGGCGCTGGCCGCTCGCGAAGGTAGTCCTCTACCCGGCGCAGGTACAGGGACAGGGCGCGGCCGAGAGCATCGCGCGGGCGATAGCGCTTGCGAACGCCATCGGCGAGGCGGACGTTATTCTGTGCGGACGCGGCGGCGGCTCGATGGAGGATCTCTGGGCGTTCAACGAGGAAGTGACCGCGCGCGCCATCGCGGCGTCGGAAATCCCGGTGATTTCGGCGGTCGGCCACGAGCCGGACGTCACGATTGCGGACTTCGTTGCCGACCTGCGTGCTCCCACGCCCTCGGGCGCGGCGGAGCTTGCCGTGCCGGCGTGCGAGGACTGGAAAGCGACCGCACAGATGCTCGACACGCGCCTGCACGCGGCGATGGAGAAGCAGACCGAAGCGCGGCGCAGACAGCTCGAAAATCTGAGAGAACGCCTGTCTGTGCGCACGCCGGTGCGCTATATCGCGGAAAAGCGGCTGACGCTCGACACCCTGACCGAGCGGCTCGAACAGACCATTCCCGAGCGCCTGCGGCAGGAAAGACAGCGCGTCGAAACGGCCTCGCACCGCCTGCTTGCGGCGGGGAAGAGCGGCCTCGACAAAAGGCGTCTGCGCTTTGCGCAGACCGTGACGGCACTCGACGCGATGAGTCCGCTGCGCGTGCTGAGCCGCGGCTACGCGGTCGCGACAAAGGGAAAACGCGGCGCAGTCGTGACCGATGCGGCGGCGCTGAAGGCGGGGGACACCCTGCACATTCGATTTGCAAAGGGCGCGGCGGACTGCTGCGTGCTCGATACCGAGGAGGAACAATAAATGGCGGAAAAGACGTTTGAAAGCCAGATGGCGCGGCTCGAAGAGATCGTGCGCCTGCTGGAGCGCGGCGAAGCGCCGCTTGCCGAGAGCATGAAGCTGTTCGAGGAGGGCACGAAGCTCTCCGCCGCCCTCGGAAAACTGCTCGACAAGGCCGAACAGAAGGTGACGGTCGTGCAGGAGAATTTACAGGGCGAGGTAGTTGAGCACCCGTTTGATGCAGAGGAGGCGGCGAAATGACGTTTTCCAAACAGCTTTCGGCTGATATTGCGCTGATTGAACCGGCGCTCGAAAAATACCTGTCCCGCGAAACGCACGAGGGCTACGACCGCATCTTCGAGGCGGCGAAATACTCCGCAATGGCGGGCGGCAAGCGCCTGCGTCCGGTGATCGTTCTTGAGTTCTGCCGTCTGCACGGCGGCGACCTCAAAGACGCTCTCCCGTTTGCGTGCGCCCTCGAAATGATACACACCTACTCGCTCATTCACGATGACCTGCCGTGCATGGACAACGACGACCTGCGGCGCGGCCGCCCGACCTGCCACAAGGCATTCGATGAGGCGACGGCGGTTCTTGCGGGCGACGGTCTGCTGACGGCGGCGTTCGAAACCGCCTCGCAGGCGGACGTTCCGGCAGAAACCGCGCTGCGCTGTATTCGCGTGCTCGGCGAAAATGCCGGCATGAACGGCATGATCGGCGGTCAGGTGCTCGATATGCTGTCGGAGCACCGCCGCATTTCCGAGGACGAGCTGCGTCTGCTTCAGAAGCTCAAGACCGGCTGTCTGCTTCGCGCGGCGTGCGAGCTCGGCTGCATCGCGGCCGGAAAGACCGACGAAAAGACCATCTCGGACGCCCGCGCCTACGGCGACCGTCTGGGACTCGCGTTCCAGATTGAGGACGACATCCTCGACATCGAGGGTGACGAAAAGACCCTCGGCAAGTCGATCGGAAAGGACGCCGCGAGCGAAAAATCCACCTTTCCGGCGCTGCTCGGACTGGAAAAGTGCCGCAGCCTCGTGCTGGAGCTTACCGAACAGGCGGTCGAGGCGCTCGGCGCCTATGAAGGCCGCGCCTTCCTCGAAACGCTCGCGCGCAGCCTGACCGGACGGAAGTCGTAAGACGGGTTGAAAAACGCTCGATTTTATGGTAAACTAAAAATAGTGACGTAGTATCCTAGTCAGTACATGCAATTCCCAAGACGGGCCTAAAAATCCGTAGACGGGCATATCGATGAAGTCTCTGGTGTTTGCTTCTTACGCCCAGTTTGGGGTGGATGCTGGAGGTTAAGGCTTGCGGGCGCGCTTCAATGGCATGAAGTACCGACCCTCTCGCCGTGGAGACCCGTGACTGTCGGACACCTATAGCATCCCTTTGGGGTTGATGGATGTCCAACGGCACGGGATGAAACCTGCAATGCGGTGCGGAGGACTCTGCGGGGGACTGATCCCCCTCGCGCTGATCTGAAACGCTGTGTGCAGTGTAGCCTGCCTTGAGTGGCCATGGTGAATATCGTATCCGCCCGCGGTTTCCCGGCCAGGAACGCCGCAGGAATTGACGGTTGAAACCATGTCTGCAAAAGAGGCTAAGAATTGTGTTGACTGTTGTGGAAATCACCTAGGCTATTCGCAAGAGGCAGGCCGTGGATTGCAGTGCGGACTCAGTGGCAATTCGGTCCCGGTGATGGCAACATCCCGGCACGGACTTTAATGGGAAACCCCCATGACGGCGACGCATGGCAGTTCGCGGGGAAATCCAACCGAACCTCAAGCCGCAAGATTTACTCGGCCTGCTGTCACTTTTCTTTGTAATTTTTTCGGCGCTGCGCCCGGAACGGAAACCGGCGCAGGGCCGTATGCCATATTTATCATGCTGCGGCCGGAAAAAGGTCGAAGGAGAATACCGCTTTGGAAACAACGGATAACAAGCAGAAGAAAAAGCCGCCGCAAAAGCCCTCTGCCGTCAACGTCAGGTGGGTCGTGACGATCATGGTGATCAGCTTCGTGCTGTCGGTGGTCATGTCGTATATTTCGAACGAGGCGCTCAACAGCGCGGGAACCGTTCTGTCGTTTGCGGTGCTGTTCTTCTTTATCGGACTCGGCATCGTGTTCGATATGATCGGCGTCGCGGCGACCAGCGCGACCGAAAAGGAGTTCCATTCGATGGCGGCGCACCGGGTGCGCGGCGCGAAGGAAGCGGTCTGGATGGTGCGCAACGCGGAAAAGGTGTCGAGCATCTGCAACGACGTTGTCGGCGACATCTGCGGCATTATTTCCGGTGCAACGGGTGCGCTCATTGTGGCGCATATCACGGCCGGAACGAGCGGCCTGATGAAGGTGCTCGTGTCGCTTCTGATTACGGGCCTTATCTCGTCCGGCACCATCGGCGGCAAGGCCGCCGGCAAGGGCATCGCCGTGTCGGCGAGCGGCAAGGTTCTCGCCGTGTGCGGCCGCGTGCTGTCGGTTCTGCCTGTGAAATTAGATAACAAAAGATAAAAACGATAATAAAAGTATAAAAACCGTGATACATGCTCCCGGTTTTTATCAATCTGCTTCGCAGATTGTATATTACGCACGCTGCCGCGTGGCAGCAGAAACACCGGACAAAATAACTTTATCGATAGACTGAACGTCTCGGTGGGGATATTTTTATGAAAAGATATGGAATTTTGAACAATATAACAAGTCCTGCCGACCTCAAGAGCCTGTCCTACGACACGCTCGGCGTGCTTTGCGCGGCGCTGCGCGAATTTATCGTGGACTCGGTTTCGCAGACCGGCGGACATCTGGCCTCCAACCTCGGCATCGTCGAGCTGGCGGTAGCGCTCGAGCGGGAGTTCGACTCCTCGCGTGACCGCATCATCTATGATGTCGGCCATCAGTGCTACGTCCACAAGATCCTGACCGGCCGCCGTGACCGCTTTTCCACGCTGCGGCAGTACGGCGGTCTTTCCGGCTTTATGAAGCCGGAGGAGAGCATCACCGACCCCTGCATCACGGGCCACGCCTCGGATTCGGTTTCGGTCGCGCTCGGCATGGCGCATGCGAGAACGCTCAAAAACCAGAAGTACCACGTAGTCGCGGTCATCGGCGACGGCGCTCTGACCGGCGGCATGGCCTACGAGGCGCTTTCGAACGCGGGAACCTCGAGCGAGCCGCTGCTCGTTGTGCTGAACGACAACAATATGTCGATCGCGAAGAACGTCGGCGGCCTGAGCCGCCATCTGTCCCGTCTGCGCGTTTCGCCGCGCTACCTCAAGGCAAAGGTGCGCATCAAGGAAAAGCTCTCGCGTATTCCGGGCGGACGGACGCTCGCACAGTCGATTTCGCGCACCAAGGCACGTATCAAGGGCTTCCTCATCCCGAACTCGATTTTTGAGCAGATGGGATTTATCTACCTCGGCCCGGTGGACGGCCACGACCTCAAAAGCGTGTGTGAGCTGCTCGCGCAGGCGAAAAAGATGAAAAAACCGGTACTTCTACACGTTATGACGCAGAAGGGACGCGGCTACGCGCCGAGCGAGAACAACCCTGAGAAATACCACGGCGTGTCGCAGTTCGACCCCGTGACGGGCGAATTCCTCGCGAAGAAGAAAGAGGACTTTTCCGCGCGGTTCGGCGCGGAGCTGTGCGGTCTGGCGGAAAAGGACGCGCGTATCTGCGCTATCACGGCGGCGATGCCCTCGGGCACGGGCCTGACGCGCTTCGCCTCGCTGCACCGCGACCGCTTCTTTGATGTCGGCATCGCGGAGGAGCACGCAGTCGCAATGGCGGCCGGCATGGCGGCGCAGGGCCTTGTGCCTGTTGTCGCGCTCTACTCGACGTTTTTGCAGCGCGCCTACGACCAGATCGTGCACGATGTTGCGATAGAAAAGCTGCACGTGGTGTTCTGCATCGACCGCGCGGGCATCGTCGGCGCGGACGGCGCGACCCACAACGGCGTGCTCGATATTGCGTTCCTGCGCTCGATTCCGGGCATGACCATTCTCTGCCCGTCGAGCTTCGCGGAGCTGAAAGCGATGATGACGCGGGCGGTCTACCACGAAAACGGCCCGGTCGCCATTCGCTATCCGCGTGGCGGCGAGGGAAGCTGGCGCGGCGACACAGCGGCGCAGCCGCTTGCCTTTATCAAGGAAAACGGCGCGGCCGAGGTCACGCTCGTGACGCACGGCATCATGATAAACGAAACGCTTGCGGCGGCGGAAAAACTCGAAGAAAGGGGCGTCCGCACGCAGGTGTGCAAGGTAAATGAAATCAGTCCTGCACTGGACGCGGCGCTCGAAGAGAAGAAAAACGCGCTCTCCGGCCTGTGCGTCGTAGTGGAGGACACAGTGGATAACGGCGGCGTCGGAGAATGGCTCGCGTCGCGCCGCACGGACAAGACCCTGTGCATCAGCACGGGCAACCGTTTCCTGCCGCACGGCAGCGTAAATGAGCTGTACCGCCACTGCGGTCTGGACGCGGAGAGTATCGCGGAGTTTGTGATGGATAATCGAAAGGAGACCGGTCTTGGCTAAGAAACGACTGGACGTACTGCTGTTTGAAAAGGGACTTTGCCCCTCGCGTGAACGCGCGAAAACCGCCATCATGGAGGGCATTGTGTACATTGCCGGGCAGAAAGCCGGCAAGGCGGGCGACATGGTAGACGAAAACGCCGAGCTTGAAGTGCGCGGCAACGAAAACGCCTTTGTGTCGCGCGGCGGCAAGAAAATCGAAAAAGCGCTCAATTATTTTGCAATCAACCCGACGGATCTCGTTGTCATGGACGTCGGCGCTTCGACCGGCGGTTTCACCGACTGCCTGCTGCGCCGCGGCGCACGCAAGGTCTACTCCATCGACGTCGGCTACGGCCAGCTTGCATGGAGCCTGCGTCAGGACCCGCGCGTCAAGTGCATGGAGCGCACCAATATCCGCTATGTCACGCCGGATATGCTCGAAGAGGCACCCTCGCTGTGCGTAATCGATGTATCCTTTATCTCGCTGAAGCTGGTGCTGCCGGTCGTTGCGAGCCTTCTGACCGAAAACGGCCGCGTGGCCAACCTCATCAAGCCGCAGTTCGAGGCCGGCAAGGGCAAGGTCGGCAAGAAGGGCGTTGTCCGTGAACCGGAAATCCACCTTGAAGTGCTCGAAAAGTACATCGAAAACGCACATAATGCCGGCTTCAAGGTACTGAACGTCACGTTCTCGCCCATCAAGGGCCCGGAGGGCAACATCGAATTTCTCGGCTACCTTGCCAAAGAGGGCGAGGAAAACATCCCCGACCTCGCGGAGGTCGTCCGTCAGGCGCACGAGGAACTGGACAGCTGATGCGTACCATCTTCATCTACCCCAATCTGCGCAAGGAGAGCGCACGCGCCATTCTGCCCGCGGTCTGCGAGCAGCTGCACGGCGAGGATGTACAGCTTATTCTGCCCAATCAGCTGCGCAGCAGCACACATGAGCTGCATGACGAGGTGATGGCGCTCGATTATATGGAAACCTCGGAGGCGGTCCGGCTCGCGGACGCGGCGGTCGTCCTCGGCGGCGACGGCACCATGCTGCGCATCGCCCGGGCGGCGGCGCAGAACGAGCTGCCGCTGCTCGGCATCAACGTCGGCCACGTCGGCTTCATGACCGAGCTTGAACCGGCGGAGCTGGGCGAGATGCGGGGGCTGCTTGACGGGGAGTATTCGATCGACAGCCGCATGATGCTGCACGTTGCGGTCGAGCGGCACGGGCGCGTGGTCTACGAAAACGACGCGCTCAACGACATTGTGATTGCCAAGGGCACGGCTTTCCGCGTGGTCCGCGTGGGTATTTCGGCGGATGGCGAGGAGGTCACGCGCTTCAACGGCGACGGCGTGATTGCGGCGACTCCGACCGGCTCGACGGCCTACGGACTGTCGGCAGGCGGCCCGGTGATCGAGCCAAGCGCGGAGAACCTTGCGGTCATTCCCATCTGTGCGCACGCGCTGGCGGCGAAATCCTTCGTGTTCGCGCCCGAACGTACGCTTGCCATCACGGCACGCTGCGAGGGCGGCAGCGAGGTCTTTATCTCCGCAGACGGCGGACAGGGCTTTGCGGTCCGGCCGGACGACCGGGTGCTCATCACGCGCTCGGCATTGCGCACGCGGCTCATCCGCCTCAAGGGCAACAGCTTTTACCGCATTTTACAGCAGAAACTATAAAATACTGTCGAAAAAACTACGTTTTTTCCGACAAGTGTGTTCTGACTTCGCAGAACACGGACGGATAAAAGTTCCTGTTCAGAAACTTTTATCTCTCTTAAAGTATAAAAACCGTGATACATGCTCCCGGTTTTTATCAATCTGCTGCGCAGATTGTATTTGACGCGCGCTGTCGCGCGTAAATCAGTCCGGAAGCTCTTCTGAGACCGGCTCAAGCATTTCAAAAAAAGAGGTGCACGGAATGAAATTCCAAAGACAGGCGAAAATACTGGAACTTATCGACCGTTTTGAAATCGAAACGCAGGAGGATCTGACCGACCATCTGCGTGCGGTCGGCTATAATACGACGCAGGCCACGGTTTCGCGCGACATCAAGGAGCTTCGGCTCATCAAGTCGCTCTCGACCACGACCGGCAAGTATAAATATACCTCGGCAGCGGCCGGTGCGGCGGACAGCTTCACCACCCGTCTGCGCAATATTTTCCGCGAGTGCGTCACCGACATCGACGCGGCGCAGAACATGATCGTTATCAAGACCCTGCCCGGTCTGGGGCAGGCGGCGGCGATGGCGATCGATGCGATGCGTGCGGAGGACGTTGTGGGCACACTGGGCGGCGACGACACGGTTTTCGTCGTCATGCGCGACACCGAGAGCGCCGAGCGGTTTTCCCGGCAGGCGCACGATATTCTGAAGTAAGCAGGTGAGGACGCGGCAATGCTGCAATTACTCCACATTGAAAATATTGCCGTGATCGAGCGTGCGGACATCGAGCTGGAGGACGGCCTGACCGTGCTCTCCGGCGAGACCGGCGCGGGCAAAAGTATCGTCATCGACTCGATCGGCGCGATTCTCGGCAGGCGCGTCAGCCGCGACCTCGTTCGCTCCGGCGCGAAAAAGGGCTTTGTCAGCGCGGTGTTCACCGAGCTGCCGGCGTCGCTCAAAGCGCTGCTCGACGAGCTCGACCTCACGGGCGAGGAGCCGGATACGCTGCATATTCAGCGCCAGATCACGGCGGACGGCAAAAGCTCCTGCCGCATCAACATGAAGCCGGTTTCCGCGACCACGCTGCGGCTGCTTGCGCCGTATCTTATCGACATTCATGGCCAGAACGACGGCCAGAAGCTGCTCGACGAGCAGCACCACATCGACTATCTTGACGGCTACGCCGGCTGTGCGCCGCTTCTCGCGCAGTATCAGCCGAATTATCAGGCGCTTCTGAGCCTCCGGCGCGAAATCCACGCGCTCGAAACCGGCGAACAGGAGCGCTTGCAGCGCATTGATATGCTGTCGTTCCACAAAAACGAAATCGAGCAGGCAGCACTGAAACCCGACGAGGACGAGAGCCTTGCGCAGCGCAAGGCGTATTTCGACCACGCGGGACGCATCGCGGCGTCGCTCGACCGGGCACGGCTCGCGCTTTCGGGCGACGATGAAATCGGCGGCGCGTGTGCGCTGCTCGACGAGGTTTCGTCCGCGATTTCCGCGCTGCGCGAGGTGTCGGATGCCTTTGACGGCATGGCGGAGCAGGCCGAGGAGGTACGCCTTCTCGCGGCCGACCTGCGCGACAGCGTGTGCTCGCAGAGCAGCAATCTGGACTTTTCTCCGGCCGAGCGCGAGTTTGTCGAGCAGCGGCTGGACGAAATCTACCGCTTAAAGCAGAAATATGGCGGCACGATACCCGAAATCCTCGCCTACCGCGACAAAATCGACGCGGAGCTTAATACCCTCGAAAACGCGGACGACCGCCGCGAGACCCTGCGCGAGCAGTATCGCGAAAAGCTCGCGGAGACCAAGCGTATCGCTGCTGCCCTCACCGAAAAACGGCGCGAAGCGGCGAAAAAACTTGAACAGGAAATTGTGCGCGAGCTGAGCGAGCTGGACATGGACAAGGTGCGCATGCGCATTGCGGTGCACACCGGCACTAAGCTGTCCGCGCACGGCTTCGACACTGTGACGTTCGAAATTTCCGTCAACCCCGGTGAGCCGGAAAAGCCGCTCTCCAGAGTCGCCTCCGGCGGCGAGCTGAGCCGCATCATGCTGGCGCTTAAAAACGTATTGACAGCGGGCGAAGATGTTGGTATGCTGATTTTTGACGAGATCGATACGGGCGTGTCCGGACACGCGGCGCAGCAGATCGGCCGCAAGCTGTCCGCCATCGCGAAAAAGAAGCAGACGCTGTGTGTCACGCACCTGCCGCAGATCGCGGCGATGGGCGACCACCATCTGCGCATTTCCAAGTCCGTCCGCGACGGACGCAGCTTCACGGACGTCAGCCCCATGGACCGCACGCACCGCATTGACGAAATCGCGCGGCTGCTGAGCGGCGAGGAGATCTCGGACGCGGCCCGCAGAAACGCAGAAGAACTGCTGGACGCGGCGGGGCGGGGGGTATAACTGTGGTAATCATCGACGAGAGATACAAGGAACGTGCTCCGTAACAGCGTTTCAGTACAGGATATAAAGGATAAAATCAAGTAACAGGAGAAATATTCGATGAAACTTTACGACGAACTGAAAGCGCGCGGCCTGATCGCGCAGGTAACGAACGAAGAAGAGATCAGCGAAATGATCAACAACGGCAAGGCGACCTTCTACATCGGCTTCGACCCGACCGCAGACAGCCTTCATGTCGGCCACTTCATGGCGCTGTGCCTGATGAAGCGCATGCAGATGGCGGGCAACAAGCCGATCGCCCTTATCGGCGGCGGCACCGCCATGATCGGCGACCCGTCCGGCCGCACGGATATGCGCTCGATGATGACCGTCGAGACCATTCAGCACAACTGCGACTGCTTCAAGAAGCAGATGGAGCGCTTCATCGAGTTCGGTGAGGGCAAGGCGCAGATGGTGAACAACGCCGACTGGCTGATGAACCTCAACTACATCGAGTTCATCCGCGACATCGGCTCCTGCTTCTCGGTCAACAACATGCTCCGCGCCGAGTGCTTCAAGCAGCGCATGGAAAAGGGCCTGAGCTTCCTTGAGTTCAACTATATGCCGATGCAGTCCTACGACTTCTACTACCTGTTCAAGAACTACGGCTGCAATATGCAGTTCGGCGGCAACGACCAGTGGAGCAACATGCTCGGCGGCACCGAGCTCATCCGCCGCAAGCTGGGCAAGGACGCCCACGCCATGACCATCACCCTGCTGCTCAACTCCGAGGGCAAGAAGATGGGTAAGACCGCTTCCGGCGCGGTATGGCTCGACCCGAACAAGACCTCTCCCTACGATTTCTACCAGTACTGGCGCAATGTGGATGACGCGGACGTGCTCAAGTGCATCCGCATGCTGACCTTCCTGCCGCTCGAGGAGATCGAGGCGATGGACAGCTGGGAGGGCGCACAGCTCAACAAGGCCAAGGAGATCCTCGCCTACGAGCTGACCGCTCTGGTTCACGGCAAGGAAGAGGCAGAGAAGGCACAGACTGCGGCCAAGGAGATTTTCGTTTCCGGCGGTGCGGCTGCCAATATGCCGACCACCACGCTGACCGACGCGGACTTCACCGACGGCCAGCTCGGCGTGCTGACCCTGCTCGTCAAGTGCGGTCTTGCGTCCTCGAACGGCGAGGCGCGCAAGCTGGTGCAGGGCGGCGGCGTTTCACTGAACGGCGAAAAGGTCACGGACTTCAAGCAGCAGCTCGCAAAGGACTTCTTTAACGAGGAGTGCATGATCAAGAAGGGCAAAAAGACCTTCCACAAGGCTATCCTCGGCTGATTTATCATTGTAACAGCGGCGGCGCGGACCGGTTTTTCGGACTGCGCCGCTTTTCTGCTGCGCCGCTCTTGCGTCAGAGGCGAAAACCTGAGATAATATACTTGAGGCAACACCGCACAATTAAAGCTGCGGCGCTTTGCGGAAATTTTGTACCCTGATTGCGTTGCGATTTCTTGCA
>UQVU01000006.1 GCA_900544475.1 uncultured Butyricicoccus sp. | reverse complement strand
AATCTCATCGAGGTGCAGAAGAAGTCTTACGAATGGTTCCTGGATCAGGGCCTGCGTGAGGTTTTTGACGATACCGCGTCCATCACGGACTACACCGGAAATCTGGAGCTTTCCTTCCTCGACTACACGATGGATGAGGAGCCGAAGTACAGCATCGAAGAGTGCAAGGCACGCGATGCAACATATGCAACGCCGCTCAAGGTCCGCATGCGTCTGCGCAACAAGGAGACGGGCGAGATCAAGGAGCAGGAGATCTTCATGGGCGACTTCCCGAAGATGACCGACTCCGCGACCTTCATCATCAACGGCGCAGAACGCGCTATCGTATCTCAGCTGGTCCGTTCGCCCGGCGTTTACTACGGCAAGGAGCTTGACAAGACCGATAAGGTCCTGCTCTCCACCACCGTTATCCCGTACCGCGGCGCATGGCTCGAGTACGAGACCGATGCAAACGACATTTTCTATGTCCGCATCGATAAGAACCGCAAAATTCCGATCACCTCCTTCATCCGCGCTATCGGCGTCAAGACCGACTCGGAGATCAAGGAGCTGTTCGGCGAGGACCCGCTGCTCCTCGCGACCCTCGACAAGGACCCGGCGCACAGCGCCGAGGAAGCCCTCATCGAGATCTACAAGAAGATGCGTCCGGGCGAGCCGCCCTCTGTTGAGTCGGCAACCTCGCTGATGGACATGATGTTCTTCGATATGCGCCGCTACGACATTTCCGCCGTCGGCCGCTACAAGTACAACAAGAAGCTCGACATCGCGCGCCGCATCGCCGGCCACAAGCTGCTTGAAACTGTTACCGACCCGCTGACCGGCGAGGTCGTTGCAGAGGCCGACACCATGCTGACCCGCGAGAAGGCGACCGAGATTTCCCGCCGCGGCATCAACAACGTTGTCGTAGAGTCCACTGACGGCGCTCCCGTCAAGGTATTCGGCAACGGCATGGTATTCGTTGACGAC
Source organism: uncultured Butyricicoccus sp. (assembly GCA_900544475.1). GTDB lineage: Bacteria > Bacillota > Clostridia > Oscillospirales > Butyricicoccaceae > Agathobaculum. Next base: position 30,526 of record UQVU01000006.1, on the reverse strand, counting down.
TTCTCGGATTACCTCGGCGGCATGACCGCAGAGGAACTCGGCGTCAAGGAAAAGGTCCGCTTCACCGTACTCAAGGAGATCATCGAGTCCGGCGTACAGGGTGAGGAGCTTAAGAAGGTATTCAAGAACCGTCACATCGACCTTATCCCGAAGACCATCATCGTTGACGATATGCTCGCTTCCATCTGCTACCTGCTCAACCTGAGCCACGGCATCGGCACGGTAGACGACATCGACCATCTGGGCAACCGCCGTCTGCGCTGCGTAGGCGAGCTGCTCCAGAACCAGGTCCGCATCGGCTTCTCCCGTATGGAGCGCGTTATCCGCGAGCGCATGACCATCCAGGATCTCGACGTTGTAACGCCGCAGAGCCTTATCAATATCCGTCCTGTAACCGCAGCCATCAAGGAATTCTTCGGTTCCTCTCCGCTGTCCCAGTTCATGGACCAGAACAACCCGCTGGCAGAGCTGACGCACAAGCGCCGTATGTCTGCCCTCGGCCCCGGCGGTCTGTCCCGTGACCGCGCATCCTTCGAGGTTCGAGACGTTCACTACTCTCACTACGGCCGTCTGTGCCCGATCGAGACCCCTGAAGGTCCTAACATCGGCCTGATCTCCTACCTCGCAACCTACGCCCGCATCAACGACTTCGGCTTCATCGAGGCGCCGTACCGCGTCATCGAGCACGTCAAGGACGAGGCGACCGGCGAGGTCCGCTGCCACGTTACCGACGAGGTCCGCTACATGACCGCAGACGTCGAGGACGAGTTCATCGTCTGCCAGGCGACCGAGCCGATGGACGAGAACAACGACCTCGTCAACGAACGTGTCACCTGCCGTCTGCGCGAGGAGTTCGTCGAGGTTGACCGCAAGGACGTTGACCTGATGGACGTTTCTCCGCGCATGATGATCTCGGTTGCGACCGCGTTTATTCCGTTCCTCGACCATGACGACGCAAACCGCGCACTGATGGGCGCGAACATGCAGCGTCAGGCCGTTCCGCTGCTCAAGACCGAGGCTCCGATCGTCGCGACCGGCATGGAGTACAAGGCAGCAGTTGACTCCGGCACCATTCCGCTGGCAGAGGGCGACGGCGTCGTTACCCGCGTCACCGCACGCGAGGTCAATGTCCACTACGACAACGGCACCGACAAGAGCTACCACCTGACCAAGTTCCTCCGTTCCAACCAGTCCACCTGTATCAATATGCGTCCGATCGTCGATCTGGGCGAGCGTGTCAAGAAGGGTGACGTTCTGGCGGACGGCCCGTCTACCGATCAGGGCGAGATCGCGCTCGGCAAGAACGCGCTCATCGGCTTCATGACCTGGGAAGGCTACAACTACGAGGACGCAGTCCTGCTCAACGAGCGACTGGTCCGCGATGACGTATATACCTCGATCCATATCGAGGAGTACGAGTCCGAGTCCCGTGATACCAAGCTCGGACCCGAGGAGATCACCCGCGACATCCCGAACGTCGGCGAGGACGCGCTGCGCAACCTCGACGAGCGCGGCATCATCCGTGTCGGCGCTGAGGTGCGTGCCGGTGACATCCTGGTCGGCAAGGTAACCCCGAAGGGCGAGACCGAGCTGACCGCTGAGGAGCGTCTGCTCCGCGCGATCTTCGGCGAGAAGGCGCGCGAGGTCCGCGACACCTCCCTGCGTGCACCGCACGGCGAGGCGGGCATCGTCGTTGACGTTAAGGTATTCACCCGTGAGAACGGCGACGAGCTGTCTCCCGGCGTAAACATGGTCGTTCGCGTCTACATCGCACAGAAGCGCAAGATTTCTGTCGGCGATAAGATGGCGGGCCGTCATGGTAACAAGGGTGTCGTTTCGCGCATTCTGCCGCAGGAGGACATGCCGTTCCTCGAGGACGGCCGTCCGCTCGACATCGTTCTGAACCCGCTGGGCGTACCTTCCCGAATGAACATCGGTCAGGTGCTCGAGGTTCATCTGGGCTTCGCCGCGAAGAAGCTCGGCTGGAAGGTCGAGACCCCGGTATTCGACGGCGCAACGCTCGACGACATCAAGGAAACTCTGGTCGCTGCCGGCGTCGATGAAGACGGCAAGAGCGTCGTTTATGACGGCCGCACCGGCGAGAAGTTTGACAACCGCGTAACCGTCGGTTATATGTACTACCTCAAGCTGCATCATCTGGTAGACGATAAGATCCATGCCCGTTCCACCGGTCCGTACTCGCTCGTTACTCAGCAGCCGCTCGGCGGCAAGGCGCAGTTCGGCGGCCAGCGCTTCGGCGAGATGGAAGTCTGGGCCCTCGAGGCATACGGCGCAGCCTACACGCTTCAGGAGATCCTGACCGTCAAGTCGGACGATATTACCGGCCGTGTCAAGACCTACGAGGCGATCGTCAAGGGTCACAACGTACCGCAGCCGGGCGTTCCGGAGTCCTTCAAGGTACTCGTTAAGGAGCTTCAGGCACTGTGTCTGGATATTCAGGTACTCGACGAGAACATGGAGGTCATCGAGCTCAGCGAGGACGACGATGACGAAACCGAGTACGTCCGCCCGATGGAACAGGCTGTTTCGGGCGCGGATGATGAGTTCACCGCAGCCGGCTTCGGCATCAACGACGCCGAGGAAGGCGATACCGATCTCTTTGCACTGGATAACCCCGTCGAAGACGGAGACGATGCCGGAGATGATTTCGACGATCTGGGCGAATAAGCCGGTCTGACCGAAATAATCATCTCGTGAATAGGGAAGGAGCATCTTAATAATATATGGGATATCATACGTTTAACGCCATCAAGATCGGTCTGGCGTCCCCCGACCTGATCCGCGAATGGTCCTACGGTGAAGTTAAAAAGCCCGAAACCATCAACTACCGCACGCTCAAGCCGGAACGCGACGGTCTGTTCTGCGAGCGTATCTTTGGCCCAACCAAGGACTGGGAGTGCCACTGCGGCAAGTACAAGAAGGTCCGCTTCAAGGGCAAGATCTGCGACAAGTGCGGCGTTGAGGTCACCAAGGCCAAGGTTCGCCGCGAGCGCATGGGCCACATCGAGCTGGCAGCGCCGGTATCGCACATCTGGTACTTCAAGGGCATTCCGTCCCGCATGGGTCTGATCCTCGACATCAGCCCGCGCATTCTGGAGAAGGTCCTGTACTTCGCCAACTATATTGTCATTGATCCGGGCGACACGCCGCTCATGAAGAAGCAGATCCTCACCGAGGCCGAGTACCGCGATATGCGCGAAAAGTACGAGGACGATTTCCGTGCCGGCATGGGCGCGGAGTCCATCAAGGAGCTGCTCGCAGAGCTCGACCTCGACGAGCTGTCCAAGGAGCTGACCGCAGAGCTGCGCGAGGCTTCCGGCCAGAAGCGTCTGCGCATCATCAAGCGCCTTGAGGTCGTCGAGTCGTTCCGCCTGTCTCATAACCGCCCGGAGTGGATGATCATGGACGTTGTCCCGGTCATCCCGCCGGAGATCCGTCCGATGGTACAGCTGGACGGCGGCCGCTTCGCAACGAGCGACCTGAACGACCTGTACCGCCGCGTCATCAACCGCAACAACCGTCTCAAGCGCCTGCTCGAGCTGGGCGCACCGGACATCATCGTCCGCAACGAGAAGCGTATGCTTCAGGAAGCGGTTGACGCGCTCATCGACAACGGCCGCCGCGGCCGCCCGGTCACCGGCCCGAACAACCGCGCACTCAAGTCGCTGTCCGACATGCTGAAGGGCAAGCAGGGCCGCTTCCGTCAGAACCTGCTCGGCAAGCGTGTTGACTACTCCGGCCGTTCGGTTATCGTCGTCGGTCCGGACCTCAAGATCTACCAGTGCGGTCTGCCGAAGGAAATGGCGCTCGAGCTGTTCAAGCCCTTCGTCATGAAGAAGCTGGTCGAGGACGGCACCGCCTCCAACATCAAGTCCGCCAAGAAGATGGTCGAGCGCGCAAAGCCTGAGGTTTGGGACGTGCTCGAAGGCATCATCAAGGGTCACCCGGTCATGCTGAACCGTGCGCCGACCCTGCACCGTCTGGGCATTCAGGCGTTCGAGCCGGTTCTCGTTGAGGGCCGCGCCATCCGTCTGCATCCGCTGGTATGTACCGCATTCAACGCCGACTTCGACGGCGACCAGATGGCAGTTCACGTTCCGCTGTCCGCAGAGGCGCAGGCTGAGGCCCGTCTGCTGATGCTGTCCGCGAACAACCTGCTCAAGCCGCAGGACGGCAAGCCGGTTACCATTCCGTCGCAGGATATGGTCCTCGGCTCCTACTACCTGACCATCGACCGCGACACCGAGCCGGGTACCGGCAAGGTATTCCGCAATGTCGATGAGGCTCTTATGGCTTATAACGAGGGCGTTGTCGGCATCCATGCGCCGATCAAGGTCCGTCTGACCAAGGAGGTGGGCGGCAAGACCGAGTCCGCTATCGTAGACGCGACCCCGGGCCGCCTGATCTTCAACGAGCGCATTCCGCAGGATCTCGGTTTCGTAGACCGTTCGGACCCGTCCAAGAAGTTCGACCTCGAAATCATGTTCACCTGCGGCAAGAAGGAACTCGGAAAGATCATCGACAAGTGCATCCGTGTTCACGGCTTCCACATCACCGCCGAGGTGCTTGACTCCATCAAGGCGATGGGCTACAAGTATTCCACCAAGGGCGCTCTGACCGTAGCCGTTGCCGATATGCTTGTTCCGGAAGGCAAGGACGAGATGATCCATGTTTCCGAGAAGAAGGTCGCTCAGATCGACCGCAAGTACAAGCGCGGCTTTATCACCGACCAGGAGCGCTATCGTCTGACCGTAGCCGAGTGGGAAGAAACCACCAAGAAGGTTACCGCAAAGCTCCAGGACAACATGAAGGCGCAGCGCTACAACCCGATTCATATGATGGCGGATTCCGGTGCACGAGGCTCCATCAACCAGATCCGTCAGCTGGCAGGTATGCGAGGCCTGATGGCTTCCGCCTCCGGTAAGACCATCGAAATCCCGATCAAGTCCAACTTCCGTGAAGGTCTGACCGCCCTCGAATACTTCATCGCGGCTCGCGGCGCTCGAAAGGGCATGGCCGATACCGCACTTCGTACCGCGGACTCCGGTTACCTGACCCGCCGTCTGGTAGACGTTTCTCAGGACGTTATCATCCGCGAGGACGACTGCGGCGCGACCAAGGGCATCTGGGTCGAGGACATCAAGGAAGGCAACCAGATCATCGAGCCGCTGCGTGAGCGTCTGCTCGGCCGTTATCCGGTCGATGACATCTGCGATCCGCAGACCGGCGTGGTCATCGTACCGAAGAGCAAGATGATGAACGAGCACGATGCCGACAAGGTCATCGAGGCAGGTATCACCCGCGTACAGATCCGTTCCGTACTCGAGTGCCGCGCGCGCAAGGGCGTTTGCAGCCACTGCTACGGCATCAACCTTGCAATGGGCACTCCGGTCGGCAAGGGCGAAGCTGTCGGTATCATCGCAGCGCAGTCCATCGGCGAGCCGGGCACCCAGCTGACCATGCGTACCTTCCATACCGGCGGCGTCGCAGGTTCGGATATTACGCAGGGTCTTCCGCGAGTTGAAGAGCTGTTCGAGGCACGCCGCCCGAAGAAGGCAGCGACCCTCGCAGAGATCGGCGGCATGGTTTCCATCGAGGAGTCCAAGCGCACCACCGTCAAGACGGTCAACGTTGTCGATCCGAAGACCGGCGAGATGCGTTCTTACCAGCTCGCCTCTTCCTCCGGCATCCGCGTAACCGACGGTCAGGAGATCCCGAAGGGCTTCCAGCTGAACGAAGGCTCGCTCAACCCGCATGACATCCTCCGCATCCTCGATCCGCGTGCGGTTCACGACTACGAGATCAAGGAAGTTCAGAAGGTTTACCGTCAGCAGGGCGTAGATATCAACGATAAGCATATCGAGGTTATCGTCCGCCAGATGATGCGCAAGGTCCGCGTCGAGGACGCAGGCGATGCCGAGGTCCTGCCGGGCTCCGTTATGGACCTGCTCGAGTTCGAGGACTACAACAACAAGGTGCAGGAGCGCATCGACGCCGGCGAGGAAGATCTGCGTCTGGCTGTCTGCGAGCCGACCCTCATGGGTATCACCAAGGCTTCTCTTGCAACCGATTCGTGGATGTCCGCAGCGTCCTTCCAGGAGACCACCCGCGTGCTGACCGATGCCGCTATCAAGGGCAAGGTCGATCCGCTGATGGGCCTCAAGGAGAACGTTATCATCGGCAAGCTCATTCCGGCAGGTTCGGGCGTTTCCGATTACTGCACCGGCCACTACGAGCAGAACGTAAATCTCGACTGATACAGAGAAATGCGCGAAAACGTATAACGATAAGCGAACAGGGGAACACTGAACGGTGTTCTCCTGTTTTTGTCTATTTTGACCTGTTTTGGCGGGGAAAATCGGGAGAAATGCACGCAATGCGAAAAAGTCGTAAACCTCGGAAAAAAGTTTGGAAAAATGCTTGACTTTAAGGAGGGAGGACAGTATACTATTGGAGTATGCCGTATAGGAGGGAAAAAACATGCTTTCTGAACTTCATTCGGCGCACAAGGTTATCGGTGTCAAGCAGACGAAAAAGGCCATCAAGGACGGCAGAGCCGCCATGGTCTATGTTGCGCTCGACGCGGAAAAGCGCGTCACGGGTCCGATTTACGAGCTGTGCACCGAGAATCACATTCAGATGGTCGAAATCACGACCATGGCTGAGCTGGGCGACGCCGTCGGCATTGATGTCGGTGCGTCCGTCGTTTCCGTGCTCGCCGAATAAAACTGCTGAGAAAGCGCAAAACGCTTTTTCATATATACTTTTGAAAGAAGGAGGAAATAAAATGCCAACTTTTAACCAACTCGTCCGTAAGGGTCGTGAGGCAGTCGTCACCAAGTCTACGGCGCCGGCACTTCAGGTAGGCTACAACTCTCAGAAGAAGAAGGCTACCGACCAGTCCGCTCCGCAGAAGCGCGGTGTCTGCACTACGGTTAAGACCATGACTCCGAAGAAGCCGAACTCTGCTCTTCGTAAGGTAGCTCGTGTCAAGCTGACCAACCAGATGGAAGTTTCCGCTTACATCCCGGGTGAAGGCCACAACCTGCAGGAGCACTCTGTCGTTATGGTTCGCGGCGGCCGTGTAAAGGACCTTCCTGGTGTCCGTTACCACATCATCCGCGGCACTCTGGATACCCAGGGCGTTGCTAACCGCCGTCAGGCTCGTTCCAAGTACGGCGCGAAGCGCCCGAAGGCAGGCAAGTAATCTGCGCCTGATGGCGTGATACTGCGTTGCGCCCACACTTGCGTACTTTTGTACGCGGCGTGCGGTCGCGCCTTGTCTCACACCACCATGCTTGATTACTGCTGCACAGCTCGTTTGCTTCGAAATGCGAAGCGGCGGCTGTGAACAGAGTCACAACAAACCCACAAAGGTTTTGCGAGAAAGTTATTTCAGAGCAAAGCACATTTTCTTGCTTTGTCTGAGGCGTTTTATATCCGATTATATAGTCGGGTAATTACCTCGGACAGGCATTGCTACGACAGGATACGCCTGTCGAAGTACCTATGAAATCAAATATTTTTGAAGGAGGGAAGTAAAGTGCCAAGAAGAGGTAATGTCCCCAAGAGAGACGTTCTGCCCGATCCGCTTTATAATTCCAAGCTCGTCACCAAGCTGGTAAACTCTATCATGCTCGACGGCAAGAAGGGCGTTTCGCAGAAGGTTGTTTACGGTGCTTTCGATATTGTCCGTGAGAAGACCGGACGTGAACCGCTGGAAGTATTCACCGAGGCGATGGAGAACATCATGCCGTCGCTCGAAGTTAAGGCTCGCCGTGTAGGCGGCGCCACCTATCAGGTCCCGATGGAAGTTCGTCCGGAGCGTCGTCAGACCCTGGGCCTTCGCTGGATCACCAAGTATTCTCGCGCTCGTTCTGAGAAGACCATGCGTGAGCGTCTGGCTGGCGAGATCATGGATGCCTGCAACAATCTGGGCGGTGCTGTTAAGAAGCGCGAGGATACCCACAAGATGGCAGAGGCGAACAAGGCTTTCGCTCACTACCGTTACTAATCTGTCGGTTTCCGCATAACGCTTTGAAAGGAGAGCAATATGCCTAGAGAATATTCCCTGGAAAGAACCAGAAATATCGGCATCATGGCGCATATCGACGCCGGTAAGACCACTACCACCGAGCGTATTCTTTATTACACCGGTGTAAACCATAAGATCGGCGATACCCACGACGGTACCGCTACCATGGACTGGATGGAGCAGGAGCAGGAGCGTGGTATCACCATCACCTCCGCCGCTACCACCTGCCACTGGTCCGGCTCTACTCATCAGTTCCCGGAGCATCGTATCAACATCATCGACACCCCGGGCCACGTTGACTTTACCGTAGAGGTAGAGCGCTCCCTGCGCGTTCTGGACGGTTCTGTAACCGTATTCTGCGCAAAGGGCGGCGTTGAGCCGCAGTCTGAGACCGTTTGGCATCAGGCTGACAAGTACAAGGTTCCGCGTATGGCGTTCGTCAACAAGATGGACATCATGGGTGCGGACTTCTACAACGTAGTTGGCATGATGAAGGATCGTCTGAAGTGCAACGCCGTTCCGGTACAGCTGCCGATCGGCTCCGAGGACACCTTCAAGGGCATCGTTGACCTCATCACCATGCGTGCAGAGGTTTACTATGATGACCTCGGCAAGGACATCCGCGATGAGGATATCCCGGCTGACATGATGGAGAAGGCTCAGCAGTATCACGATGAGCTGTGGGAGCACGTAGCTGAGCTCGACGAGGACCTCATGATGAAGTACCTCGAGGGCGAAGAGCTGACCATCAAGGAAGTCAAGGCTGCAATCCGCAAGGGTTGTATCGCAAACGAGATCGTTCCGGTCCTCTGCGGTACCGCTTACCGCAACAAGGGCGTTCAGCCGCTTCTCGATGCTGTCATCGAGTACATGCCGGCTCCGACCGACATCCCGGACATCAAGGGCGTTAACCCGCAGACCGACGAAGAGGACTCCCGTCCGTCTTCCGACGAGGCGCCGTTCTCTGCACTGGCGTTCAAGATCGCTACCGACCCGTTCGTTGGCCGTCTGACGTTCTTCCGTGTATACTCCGGTACCGTAACTGCTGGTTCCTCTATCCTCAATGCGACCAAGGACACCCGCGAGCGTCTTGGCCGTATTCTTCAGATGCACGCTAACCATCGTCAGGATATCGACTGCGTATACTCCGGCGATATCGCTGCGGGCATCGGCTTCAAGAACACCACCACGGGCGACACGCTCTGTGATGAGAAGCACCCGATCATCCTCGAGTCTATGGAGTTCCCGGACCCGGTTATCCGTGTCGCGATCGAGCCGAAGACCAAGGCTGGTCAGGAAAAGATGGGTATCGCTCTCGCCAAGCTGGCTGAAGAGGACCCGACCTTCAAGACCTACACCGATGAAGAGACCGGCCAGACCATCATCGCTGGTATGGGCGAGCTCCATCTGGAGATCATCGTTGACCGTCTGCTTCGTGAATTCAAGGTAGAGGCTAACGTAGGTTCTCCTCAGGTTGCTTATAAGGAGACCATCCGCCGTTCCGCTGACGTCGATCAGAAGTACGCTCGTCAGTCCGGTGGTAAGGGCCAGTACGGTCACGTTAAGATCATCGTTGAGCCGAACGAGTCCGGCAAGGGCTACGAGTTCATCAACAAGATCGTTGGCGGTGCTATCCCGAAGGAATACATCGAGCCGGTTAACCAGGGTATCCAGGGCGCTATGCAGGCTGGTATCCTCGCAGGCTACCCGGTAGTTGATGTTAAGTTTACTCTGTATGATGGTTCTTACCACGAAGTTGACTCTTCCGAAATGGCATTCAAGATCGCCGGCTCTATGGCGTTCAAGGAAGCGATGAAGAAGGCTGACCCGGTTCTGATGGAGCCGATCATGCAGGTAGACGTTCTGGTACCGGAAGAGTACATGGGCGACGTTATCGGCGACCTGAACTCCCGCCGCGGCCAGATTCAGGGCATGGAGCCGCGCGGCGGCGTACAGGCTATCGCAGCCGCTGTACCGCTGAGCGAGATGTTCGGCTATGCGACCACTCTGCGTTCCCGTACGCAGGGCCGTGGCCAGTACACCATGCAGCCGAGCCACTACACTGAAGTGCCGAAGAGCATTCAGGAGAAGATCATCGACTCGCGCACCAAAAACAACGACTAAAATATCTGCTCTGCCTATTGCATTTTATTGCAATTTGAAGTAGAATAAGTTTATCGTGACTTAGATTTCATTTTACGAGGAGGAAATCCACAATGGCAAAGGAAAAATTTGACCGTTCTCTGCCGCACGTTAACATCGGCACTATCGGCCACGTTGACCACGGCAAGACCACTCTGACCGCTGCAATCACCAAGGTTCTGGCTCTCGAGGGCGATGCTGAGTATCAGGCATACGACTCCATCGACAAGGCACCGGAGGAGAAGGAGCGCGGCATTACCATCAACACCGCTCACGTTGAGTACCACACCGCTAAGCGTCACTACGCTCACGTTGACTGCCCGGGCCATGCTGACTACGTCAAGAACATGATCACCGGTGCTGCTCAGATGGACGGCGCTATCCTGGTTGTATCCGCAGCTGACGGCCCGATGCCGCAGACCCGCGAGCACATCCTGCTGTCCCGTCAGGTAGGCGTACCGTATATCGTTGTATTCATGAACAAGGCTGACCAGGTTGACGATCCGGAGCTGCTCGATCTCGTTGAGATGGAGATCCGTGAGCTGCTGAGCTCTTACGACTTCCCGGGCGACGACGTACCGGTTATCCGTGGTTCCGCTCTGAACGTTCTGACCTCTGATTCCACCGATCCGAACGCTCCGGAGTACGCTTGCATCCGCGAGCTGATGGACGCTGTTGACACCTATATCCCGACCCCGGATCGTGCTGCTGACAAGCCGTTCATCATGCCGGTCGAGGACGTATTCTCCATCACCGGTCGTGGTACCGTTGCTACCGGCCGTGTAGAGCGTGGCCAGCTGAAGATGGGCGAGGAAGTTGAGATCGTTGGTCTGATGGACGCTCCGCGCAAGACCGTCGTTACCGGCATCGAGATGTTCCGCAAGCTGCTTGACTACGCTGAAGCAGGCGACAACATCGGCGCTCTGCTCCGTGGTATCCAGAAGAACGAGGTTGAGCGTGGCCAGGTTCTGGCTAAGCCGGGCTCTATCCACCCGCACACCAAGTTCCACGGTCAGGTTTACGTTCTGAAGAAGGAAGAGGGCGGCCGTCATACTCCGTTCTTCAACAACTACCGTCCGCAGTTCTACTTCCGTACCACCGACGTTACTGGCGTTATCACTCTGCCGGAAGGCACTGAGATGTGCATGCCGGGCGACAACGTTGAGATGGACGTTGAGCTGATCACCCCGATCGCTATCGAGGAAGGCCTGCGTTTCGCTATCCGTGAGGGTGGCCGCACCGTAGGTTCCGGCGTCGTAACTGCTATCAACGCTTAATTTAAGCTTTAGCATTACTTTACTGCTGACAAGGCTCCCATGCTTCGGCATGGGAGCCTTTTTGCCCCTGCAAAAACGGACAGCCGGTGTCGTCCGGAAGGCGGAAAAAGATTTCCTGCATGAAAACGTGCTTTTCCGGGCAGACTGACTGCGAAAAGGAGTGGTCAGCATGATGCCGTATGACGAAAACGAAAACCGCTTTGAGGCCGCACGCAAGGCGTTTCAATGGATGGAGCGCAGCAAGCCGTCGGTTTCGGCGCGGGGCGAGGTCGCGCTGCCGGAGGAGCGAGGGGACGGAACGCCGGACGGCGCCGCCTATCCGCCGCACGAGCAGAACTGCGGCCGGGCGCATCCGCCGCGCGGCACGGACAGCGAAAGCCTCGAGACATGGTGCAAGGAGCACGAAACCTGAACCCCAAAAGAGCCGCAGATTTTTCGCAGTCTGCGGTTTCTTTTCGTTTTCGGCCGCGTTTTCGTGCAAATAGTTTTACATTACGCCTGTTTTGTGCTACACTATATACTATGGATTTATGGCCGTTCGCACGGCGGTGCTTTCCCCGGCATAAGCTGAGAGCAGGAGGGGATAGCATGTCGGTTTTCTGGCAGAGTGTGCTTGCCGTGTTCGCGGCGGTCGGTTTTTATACGGTGCTCCATGTGGTGTACGAGCGAATCTGCGCCCATCTGCTGCGCCAGCACGGCTCGGCGGAGCTGACGCTGTACGGCGACGGCTGCGACCCGGCGAGCGAGCAGCTCATCCGGGCGGCGGTGCGCGTGCGGCGGCAGTACCTGCCCGGCGCGTCGATTACGTTCATCGAGCTTGGCAGTGGTCAGGGGCAGAATATCGCGAAGTTTCTCGCCGCGCGGCAGGACATCATGTATCTGGAATAGCGAAAACAGGGAAGGACGGTGCTTTGTGGACGAGAAAGAATATGTAGAGCTGCGCGGCACAGTCGAGCAGATCGTTTTCAGCAACGAGGAAAACGGTTACGCTGTGCTGCGCCTTTTGTCGCAGGAGGGCGCGGAAATCACAGCGACCGGCACGTTTCCCGGCATCGGTCTGGGCGAGGAGCTGACCATGGTCGGCTTCTGGGTCGTGCACCCGTCCTACGGCGAACAGTTCAGCGCGGAGCGCTTTGAGCGCCGTCTCCCGACAACCGTTCGCGGCATCGCGGACTACCTCGCCTCCGGCCTTATTCGCGGCATCGGCCCGCGTCTCGGCGCACGCATCGCAGAAAAGTTCGGCGAGGACACCTTCGAGGTCATGGCGAACGAACCCGAACGCCTGACCGAAATCAAGGGCATCACGGCCCGCCGCGCCAAGGAAATCGGCCGCCAGTTCGTCGAGCAGAGCTCGATGCGCGAGCTGATGGACTTCCTGAGCGTGCACAACCTGCCCATTGAGCTGACCGCGCTCCTGTACAAACGTTTTCACGACAGCGCAATCGAAATGCTGTGCGACAACCCGTATCTGCTGTGCGACCCGTACTACGACGTGGATTTCCGCCTTGCGGACGGACTTGCGATGGAGCTTGATCTGTCGCTGCTGTCGGACGACCGCACGGACGCCGGCATCGTTTACACGCTGACCTTCAACCTCGGCAACGGCCACACCTTCATTCCGCTCGACAAGCTGACGGCCGCGACCATCCGCCTGCTGAGCGAGGACGATGTGGAGTTCGACGAGGACCGCATTCTCGCGGGCATTCTCCGCCTTGCGGACAAGGGAATCCTCGTCAGGGAGGAAATCGCGGGACGCGATGCGGTCTATCTGCGCGATATGCACGACGCCGAGGCCTATCTCGCGCATATGCTGAACGATATGTCCGAGCGCAATTATGAGTATAATTTCGATGTGGACGACCTGCTGCACGGCCTGTTTGACAACAGCGAGTTCCCGTATTCCGAGAAGCAGAAGCAGGCCATTGCGGCGGCGGCGCGGAACGGACTCGTCATTCTGACGGGCGGCCCCGGCACGGGCAAGACCACCACGGTCAGCGGCATTTTGCGCGTGTTCGAGGCGCTCAGCCTGAACACCCTGCTCGCCGCGCCGACCGGCCGCGCCGCCAAGCGTCTGTCCGACCTGACCGGCATGGAGGCTAAGACCATCCACCGCCTGCTCGAAGCCGGGTTCGCGCCCGGCGGCCGCACGGTCTACGCACGCAGCGTCACCAATCCGCTCGAGTGCGACGCAGTCATTCTGGACGAGGTGTCGATGGTGGACATCCGGCTGATGCAGGCGCTCATTGAGGCGCTGCCGCACGGAGCGCGGCTCGTGCTTGTCGGCGACGCGGACCAGCTGCCGCCGGTCGGCCCGGGCAACTTCCTGCGCGACCTCATCGCCTCACAGCGCGTCCCGACCATCCAGCTGACCGAGATTTTCCGTCAGGCGCAGAAATCCGACATCGTCATGAACGCCCACGCGGTCAACGAGGGACAGATGCCCCTCCCGTCCGGCGCGGACGGCGACTTTTTCTTCATGAAGCGCGGGGACGCGGCGTCCGTCATTGAAACGGTCGCGCAGCTGTGCTCGCAGCGGCTTCCGGCGCACTACGGCTTTTCGCCGTCCCAGATTCAGGTGCTTTCCCCCGCCAAGCGGCAGGGAAGCGGCACGGGTGCGCTCAACCGCCGATTGCAGGAGGCGCTTAACCCGCCGAGCGAGAAAAAGCGCGAAAAGCGCTTTGGCGACGTCATTTTCCGTGAGGGCGACCGCGTCATGCAGGTGCGCAACAACTACGACATCGTCTGGGAGCGCGAGGGCAGCGACGACGAAACCGGAACGGGCGTCTTCAACGGCGACGTGGGCGAACTGGAGCGCATCTATCCGCAGCAGGAATGCCTTGTCGTGCGCTTCGACGACCGTCTTGCGACCTACACGTTCGATATGCTGAATGAGCTGGAGCTTGCCTACGCCGTCACGGTACATAAATCGCAGGGCAGCGAGTTCGACGCGGTCGTGCTCGCGCTGTCGGACGGCCTGCCGCGCAGGCTGCTCACGCGCAACATTCTCTACACCGCGATCACACGTGCGAAGCGCCTGCTCGTTATTGTCGGCAGCCAGGATGTGGTAGCGTATATGGTAAATAACAACCAGAAGGGCAGACGGTACAGCGCGCTGAAAGTCCGTCTTAGATTAGCCGAGTAGCAGTAAAGGTGCTCCGGAACTCCAGAAAGATCTCCGAAACGACCACCGCGACCCGGAGCAACAAGGTCAAAAGCTATGTTGCGATTGCGGGCCATATCAACAATTACAGCGACTTTAAGGATTATACCACAGGAACGAAATATGAAACGCTGACGGAGGCTTATGAAGCCTATAAAAAACAGGTGAACGGAAAATACACGGAGTATAAGGACACACTGCCGGAGTGATGCCGTTTTCTCTGTCGAATTTTCGGTATTTGCCCCGGAGTCTTGCAAATGGCGTACAAAATCTGTATAATAATAATATTGAGCCTGTCGCGAAACTACGGTTCCGCCGACAATCTGTGTTTTGACTTCGCAAAACACGGACGTCCGAAAGTTCCAATTCGGAAACTTTCTCTCTATAAGTAGAAAAAACGTGATAGATGCTCTTTAAGATTTTGCATTGCAAAATCTATTTCATTCGCGCTCCCGCGCGAAACACTGCATTCTCGAAAAATTGACTTTATCGACAGACTGGGTAATACTGTCAATCCACGCGAACAGAGCGCGGAGAAAGGAATGAAATATGGATTCTTTTCTGCAAAGAATCGCGAGAAAGTTCTCGCTTTTTTCGAATGACATCGGCATTGACCTCGGCACGGCAACCGTTCTCGTCTACCTCAAGGGCAAGGGCATCGTGCTCAACGAGCCGTCTGTCGTGGCGGTAGACCGGGTGACGGGCAAGCTCATAGCGGTCGGCTCGGAGGCGCAGGAGACTCTCGGCCGCACGCCGGGCAACATTGTCGCCATTCGTCCGCTGCGTGAGGGCGTCATTTCGGACTACGAGATGACCGAGTGCATGATCAAGGAGTTTATCCGCAAGGTGCAGGGCTTCCGCCTGTTCAAGCCGAACGTTGTCATCTGCGTGCCCTCGATCATCACAGAGGTCGAGGAGCGTGCGGTCATTGACGCCGGCACGCAGGCGGGCGCGAAGCGCGTGTTCCTCATCGAGGAGCCGGTCGCGGCGGCCATCGGCGCGGGCATCGACATCACGAAACCGAACGGCAACCTTGTCGTGGACGTCGGCGGCGGCACGACCGACATCGCGGTCATTTCGCTCGGCGGCGTCGTGGAGTCCACCTCCATCAAAATCGCGGGCGACAAGTTTGACGAGGCGATCATCAAGTACATCCGCCGCAAGCACAACGCCCTTATCGGCGAGCGCACCGCCGAGCAGATCAAAAAGAACATCGGCTGCGTCTATCCGCGCAGCGAGGAGGAAATCATGGAGGTCAAGGGCCGCTGCCTGATGACCGGCCTGCCGCGCACCTTCACGGTCAGCTCGACCGAGGTGCTCGAGGCGCTCGAGGAGGTTTCCTCCGCCATCGTTGAGGCCATCCACAGCGTACTTGAGCGCACGCCCCCCGAGCTTACCGGCGACATTTCGTCGAACGGCATCGTCATGACCGGCGGCGGCTCGCTCATCTGCGGCTTTGACAAGCTCGTGGCGTCCAAGACCGGCATCCCGACCCGCGTGGCGGACGAGGCGGTCTCTTGCGTGGCCTACGGCACGGGCAACTGTCTGGAAAACCTCTCCCGCATGCAGGACGGCACGATCAATCTGTCCCGCCAGCGTCAGCTGAAGGGCAGCCGCTGAGGAGGCATCGTATGGCTCTGTTCGGACAAAAAAACGAAGAAATTACCGCACTTTCTGCACTTCGGACGGCAAAGGACGCTTACTGCGGCCGGCTGCATGAGGCGGAAAGCAGGAACAGCATCCGCCTCCGGTCCGAGGACGGCCGTGAATGGCTGTTTGCGGCGGAGGAAAACGCGCTGTGGCTGTTTCCGGTGCTCCCGCACCTTGACCTGCCGGAGAGCGAGCTGAACGGCGCAAAGGAGATTTCGCTTCCGCGCGAGCAGGCCGCTCTGCGCAAATGCGAGCCGGAAATCGAAAAAATCGGCGTCGAGGGCCTTTTCACCGTTTACCGCAAGCCGAAGGTGCGCTTTGTGATGAACGTTCCCGGAGAGGGAGAAATGCGCTTTACCGGCATAAATGCTGACAGAACAGCGGAATATCTGGCGAAAAACGGGCTTGCGCAGTTCCTCGCGGTGTATGACATCGCGGACTGCACCGGACCGGTTTTTGCGTTCCGCTGTCTTGCGGGCGACACGCTCATTTCGAAGGAATACAGCCGCGTGCAGGTATTCCGCGAGGGCGGGGAGCTGGTTTTTACGAGCCGGAGACAGGGCGCTTACCGGGCGAGCGGCGACAGTATCGCCATCGGGCGTGTGCCGGTCAAGGCGGTCCGCTTTTACCGCATGGGCGGCGGAATGCGAACGGAAACGCGCGTGACCGGCGGCGGCGTCGCGGTTGACCGCGCGGCGGCGTACTGGTCCGGCTGGGCACATCCGTTTACGCTCAACCCCCATGGCCGCGCCATCGAGGCCGCCGTGCAGTCCGAGCCAATCCGCACCGAAGAGGTGCAGCACGACGAGCGCTACGTGCAGCTGCGCGTGCAGTGGGAAAACCGCCGCGCGGACCTGCAATTTTCACCGGACAGCCTTGCGGCGTTTGACGCCTTGATTCCCGAAAAGGAGTTCGACGAGCTGGCGGTCAGCGGCCGCGAACCGACTCCTGTTGAACAGCTCGACTTACTGGCGGGGCTGTGCGAACGCGGCTTTGTCACGCGTGAGGAATTTGAGCAGGCGAAAGTCCGCCTGCTTGGGAAAATTTGAGGAGCTTATGACCGAACAGGAAAAGTACATGAAGGCGGCGCTGAAGCTCGCACACAAGGCGGCCGAGGAGGGCGAGGTCCCGGTCGGCGCGGTCGTGGTCTGCGACGGAAAAATCGTCGGACGCGGCCGGAACCGCCGTGAAACCAAGAAAAACGCCCTGCATCACGCCGAAATCGAGGCAATCGAAAAGGCGTGCCGCAAGCTCGGCGGCTGGCGGCTGCACCGCTGCGACCTGTATGTAACGCTCGAGCCGTGCCCGATGTGCGCCGGCGCCATCATCAACGCACGCATCAAAACCGTCTACTTCGGCGCGTTCGACCCGAAGGCGGGCTCATGCGGCTCGATGATCAACCTGTTTTCGCTGCCGTACAATCATCAGCCGGAGCTCGTTTCCGGCCTCATGGAGGAAGAATGCGCCGAAGAGCTGCGCACGTTCTTCCGGGAGCTGCGAAAGCAGCGCAAACTCATCAGAAAAGCGCAGAAATTCGCCTCGGACGCCGGGGACGACCCTCAGACCGTGTCCGGGGAGGCGGCGCTGCACTCTGAAATACAGCCGTAAAAGGCAAAATAAGAGAAGTAAGTAATATAAGGGGAACAAACAAATGCAAAGAGAAAGACTCGGTTCGCGACTGGGCTTCATTCTGCTCAGCGCAGGCTGCGCCATCGGCGTGGGAAACGTCTGGAAATTTCCGTGGATGGTCGGTCAGTACGGCGGCGGCGCTTTCGTGCTGTGTTACGTGATCTTCCTGCTCATCCTCGGCCTGCCGATCATGACGATGGAGTTTGCGGTCGGCCGCGCCAGCCAGAAAAGCCCGGTCCGTGCGTATCAGGCGCTCGAAAAGCCGGGCAGCAAGTGGCACATTCACGGCTATCTGTCGATGGTAGGCAACTATCTGTTGATGATGTTCTACACGACCGTCTGCGGCTGGATGCTGCACTATTTCTATCTGACGGCATCGGGCCGCTTCATCGGCGCGGACACCGAGCAGGTTTCGGCGGCGTTCGGTGAAATGCTGTCCAAGCCGGGCGTCATGGCCGGCTGCATGATCGCGGTCGTTGTTGTCGGCTTCGCCATCAACTCCTTCGGCCTTCAGGGCGGTCTGGAGCGCGTGACCAAGGTCATGATGATAGCGCTGCTCGCCATCATGGTCGTCCTCGCCATCAACAGCATCCGCACCCCGGGTTCGGGCGAGGGTCTGCGCTTTTACCTCATTCCGGACTTCGGACGCATGACCGAGACCGGTATCGCGGACGTTGTCGTCGGCGCGATGAATCAGGCGTTCTTCACGCTGTCGCTCGGTATCGGCGCGATGGCGATCTTCGGCAGCTACATCGGCAAGGGCCGCGCCCTGATGGGCGAGGCGGTCAACGTTGCGGTGCTCGATACCTTCGTTGCGTTCACGGCGGGCCTTATCATCTTCCCGGCGTGCTTCGCATTCAACGTATCTCCGGACAGCGGTCCGAACCTGATTTTCGTGACCCTGCCGAACATCTTCAACCACATGACGGGCGGCCGTCTGTGGGGCAGCCTGTTCTTCGTATTCAT
Source organism: uncultured Butyricicoccus sp. (assembly GCA_900544475.1). Lineage (GTDB taxonomy): Bacteria > Bacillota > Clostridia > Oscillospirales > Butyricicoccaceae > Agathobaculum. The sequence continues at coordinate 11,646 of UQVU01000006.1, read as the reverse complement.
GGCGTTCGCGGCGTTCTCGACCGTGCTCGCGGTGTTCGAGAACATCATGTCCTGCTGCATGGACCTGACCGGCTGGAGCCGCAAAAAGACGGCGGCCATCAACATCGTGCTGATGATCCTGCTGAGTCTGCCGTGCGTGCTCGGCTTCAACGTGTGGAGCGGCTTCCAGCCGTTCGGCCCGGGTTCGAACGTCCTCGACCTTGAGGACTTCCTCGTGTCCAACCTATGGCTCCCGCTCGGCTCGCTCGTTTACCTGCTGTTCTGCACCTCGCGCTACGGCTGGGGCTGGGAAAAGTTCAAGGCAGAAGCGAACGAGGGCGGCGGCCTCAAGGTACGCGACGGCATCCGCTTCTACGTCAGCTACATCCTGCCGATTATCGTGCTCGTGATCTTCGTGCTCGGTATCAAGGACAAGTTCTTTTAAAAAGCCGACGCTTTTCCGACAATCTGCGTTCTGACAGCGGAGTACCGCCGCAAAACACGGGCAGAGAAAAGTTCCCATGCGGCGGCGGGGTGAGGGCACCTTGCCCTACGGAGTGGGGGACGAGGTGCACGCTTTTATGGCTTTGCGATGTAAAGCCTGTTTCATGCGCACTTGACGCGCGGAAGCAAAAAAATTTCATGTGCAGCGTTTTTTGATAAACTGGCACTTGAAAAAGTGGGTGCGATAAGGTATAATTATTGATGCACCCACAATAAGCCGGCGTGGCGAAATGGTACACGCAGTTGACTCAAAATCAACCGGTGGAAACACCTTGGGGGTTCGAGTCCCCCCGCCGGCACCAAAATGTGTTGATGAAAGATGCAACGCAGAAAACGCCGCACGAAAGTGTGGCGTTTTCGCATATAATGCGCTGCTTTTGGAACAAAAAGGTTGCAAAAACTCGATTTTTCAAAATTCCAGTTTTGCCCCCGCAAGAGGCGACATTTTTAACGCCCTGCCAGATTTGTGGTCTGGTGTGGTTCGAATACCAAGGCTTAAAAACAAAGAAAACCAGCAGCCGCTGTATCCCTTGCCTCTTTTCTGGCGTGTGAGGCAGCGGCTTTTCCTATCGGATGGGAGTCGGACACATAATCTGAAGTGGGCGCCATAACCTAATTGAAAAGAAAACGTTATACTCGATATGGACTTTTCCTGCTGAGTCGGTTACCATATTAAGTGTTCCATGCGGCAGGTTCAGCTTTGTCCCGCAAGGATCGATGAAAGGAAAGGCAAAATCAATTATGAAACTGAAAAGAAATTCCCTGACCACGCTTCTGGCGGCCAGCCTCCTCCTCATGGCACTCTCAGGCTGCGGGCAGCAAGCCGAGCCAGATTCAGCGCAGCCGCCGCTGGAAACCGTAACGTACTCCAATCTGACGGATGCGGACTCGCGCAAGCTGCTCACCGAAGCGCTTGCAGATGCCAATGTGGATGAGACCCGAACGAAGCTGCTGCTGGACCGCGTGGATCAGTTCAATGCCAGCGTCAAGAGCGAATGGCTGACAGGCGGGTTTGAGAGCGCCGCTCCCACCGAGACCAGATATGACCCCTATGAGATGCAAGATCTGTGGACGGAGAAGAACGGCAGCTTCCCCGGCTATAACTGCCGGATCACAGCCTTCAGCCTGTTCGGTGAGTTCGTCACCGCCGGAGTAGATCAGCCGGAAACGCAGGGCGAGGACTCCCTCTTTATGGATCTTGAAACGCTGGCCGCAGATCCCGCCGTTCTCTGCGGAGACAGCACCTCCAAGTTCTGCGCATTGTTCGCACCGGTAACTGCCGCAGATACCACGGAGGTGGCGAATCAGGTTAAAGCGCTTCGGGCGGGCTGGTCGGAGCGCGGGATTTCCTTTGAAGACAGCTCTGCCCGTCTGATCTCAGTTGTCCTCCATGACCGATTTTCGGATACGGACAATACGCTGTTCATCGGGCACGTGGGCGTATTGCTGCCGGCAGAGGACGGAAGCCTGTACTTCATTGAAAAGGTCGCCTTTCAGGAGCCGTACCGCCTGGTAAAGATTCAGAACAGAACTGAACTGAGCGATTATCTGATGGAAAAATACGATACCGCATGGGGACAGGATACGACACGTCCCTTCATCATGGAAAATGATGAACTTATGGATGGATACCGCCCAAACCCGTTGGACAGTGCGTCATAAGCAGCACATAGGGCAGGAAGCCTGCTTCTTCGCAGGCGGTTCGGTCGGCAGGGCGTTTTCCGTCTGTGCGCCATGACTTCCTCGCTGAGAGCAGATATTTCATAAAAAGTTTATCGCTGCGGCATTGCGGCTGTCCGCTCTTCCGTATATAATAAGTGCAGAGCACATTCCTGTGGCTCTCCTCCCGATTACCGAACGATTCCGATAAAGGAGCACCCGTATGTCAACCAACAACCTGTCCTCTTCCGCCTCCGGCCGTTTTTCCCTCAGCGCCGCGGCACTGCACATTCTCGCCATGGTGCTGATGCTGATGGATCATCTCTGGGCGACCCTCCTGCCCGCGCAGGACTGGCTGACGTGTGCCGGACGGCTGGCCTTCCCCATCTTCGCATTCATGGCGGTGGAAGGATATTTTCACACCCACAGCTTCCGGAAATACGCCCTGCGGCTTGCGCTGTTTGCCGTGCTCTCCGAAGTGCCGTTCGACCTGATGTACGGCGGAACCTGGTTCTATCCGGTGCACCAGAACGTGATCTGGACGCTGCTGCTCGGTCTTCTGGGCATTCATCTGATGGAAACCGTGCGTAAAAAGCAGAAAACATGGCTGTATCTGCTCACCGCCCTGCTTGTTGTGCTGATCGGCACAGTGCTGGGCACTCTGAGCATGGTGGACTACTACGGCACCGGCGTGCTGACGATCTTTATCTTCTACTTCTTTCGCGGACGGAAGTGGTGGTGTCTGGCAGGACAGCTTCTCGCCCTCTACTGGGTCAATGTGCAGCTGCTGGGCGGTCTGCTGTATCCCGTCCATATTTTCGGCATGGAATTTGAGATCTGTCAGCAAGGTCTTGCACTTCTGGCGCTCCTCCCCATCTGGCTGTACCGCGGACGGCAGGGCTATCACAGCAAGCCATTCCAGTATGCCTGCTATGCCTTTTATCCCGTACATATGCTGATCCTTGTGCTGATCCTGCAATATTTGACCCGCTGACGGCCATACTGGCATCTGCAAACATCTGTAAAACTTTTTATTTATCAAATGCGCGTTCTGTTATATAATGAATACAACATTATGCATTTTCTGTTTTATGAAGGAAAGTGTGCAGGACAGGCCGGCTGCTGTGTGCGGTGCAGATCGACCGACTGCGAGAGAGCGCTGGCACTGCTGCAAAAGAAAGCGCGGAAAGCGGGACGCGGCGCGGAGCTTATCTGCGACGAGAGCACCGCCGCGACCTCCTGTCCCTACTGCGGCAACCCGACGGTCGTGCCCAATGTCAGCTTCACTTATTGACATTGTCGGCAGCACGCCCCACTTTTTTACTGCATAAAAAAACACCCGCAGAGAGCCTTTTGAGCTTCCCCTGCGGGTGCATGATTATCCGGCGTGGATTTCCACGCTTTTTTTATGCCGCTTTCTTATCCTTCGGCAGGAGGATATTCAGAATGATGGCAACGAAGGCTGCCGGAACGATGCCGGAGCCGCCGAAAATCAGCTGAATTGCCTGCGGAGCCTGCGCAAGAATGGACATATTCGCGCCCATGCCGTAGCCGACGCCGAGGGCAACCGAAACGATGGTCAGGTTGCGCGGCGTCATTTCTTCCTTGGTAATGAGCTGAATACCGCTGATAACGATAGACGAGAACATCATAACCGCTGCGCCGCCCAGAACCGACTGCGGCATGATGGAAACGATCGCGCCGAGCTTGGGGATGAGGCCGCAGAGAATGAGGAAGATCGCGCCGACGGAGAGTGCGCTGCGGTTTACGACCTTGGTCATGGTGACAAGGCCAACGTTCTGGCTGAACGAGGTGTTCGGGAGCACGCCGAAGAACGCTGCGAACGAGGAACCCAGACCGTCGCAGGCAACGCCGCCGGACAGCTCCTTATCGGTTGCCTCGCGGCCGAGACCGCCCTCCATAACGCCCGAAATATCACCGACGGTCTCAACGGCGGTAACGATGAACATGACGAGAACCGGCAGGATCGCGCGCAGGTCAAAGACCGGCTTTACCGGGATGAGCTTCGGAACTGCGAACCAGCTGGCCTGTGCGACCTTGTCCCAGTTGAGCACCCATGCCTTGGTGAACTCCACGCCGTCCGCATCGACCGCAGTCGTCGGGAGAACCATGCCCATGATGATGGCCGCGATGTAGCCGGCGATAATGCCGACGAAAATCGCAGACGAGCCGAGGAAACCCGAGCAGCCGTGCTTGACCACGAGGATGACCACGAGAACGAAAAGTGCGAGCAGCAGATTTTCCATCGAGCCGAAGTCCTTCGCGGAGTTGCCGCCGCCGAAGGAGTTGATGCCGACCGAAATGAGCGACAGACCGATGCTCAGAACGACCGTACCGGTGACGACCGAGGGGAAGAACCGGCGCAGCGGCTTGAGGAAGAAGCCGAGAACGGTTTCAAACAGACCGCCGAGGATGGACGCGCCCATGATAGCGCCGTAAGCGATAACGCCGCCGCCCATGGTCGCCGCAACGCTGTTGAATACGCCGATGAAGCCCGAGCTGGTGCCCATGATGATCGGAACCTTGCCGCCGATGGGTCCGATGGAGAACAGCTGGACGAGCGTTACCACACCTGCGACAAACATCGCGTTCTGAAGCACGCTGACCTGAAGATCCGCGAACTCGCCGCCTGCGATGCCGCACGCGCCCATGATGATGAGCAGCGGCGTCAGGTTGCCGACAAACATGGCGAAAACGTGCTGAAGTCCGAGCGGAATGGCCCGAGCCAGCGGCATTTTGGCGTAGAAATCATGCGCCGCATCCGTAGAAATAGTTGTCTTCTGCATACCCACACTCCTTAAAATTATTTCTCTTTTTGGGGCGTTTCCTCTGCCGAAACAGGCGAAACGCCATGATATGCAAGTAAATTATAACAAAAGGCAAACAATTTGTAAATGCAGCTGAACCTATCTCGAGGATTTTGTGCAATCGGCACAGAAATTCCCCCTCGAAGGGCAGGATTTTTCGCCCATAGATGGGCGAATGCCCTTTTTCACACTCCAAGGGTGAAGTAAATGCTCAGCAGCCTTTCCAGCGCCTCCGGCGTGTCGGCGTCATCGGTTTCCGCCGGATGCGCGGCAGCAAACAGGTGCACGCTCTCCGGGTGCCGCCGCACCACCACGCCGCCGCCCTTGCCCTCGGGCAGATGCAGCAGCGCGTCAAAATACGCGCGTCCGAACAGCACGGGACTGCCGGGGACGGCGGGTGCACCGGCTTCCTTCCGGGCCAGACGGTAAATCGTCCGCTCCTTTTCCGGCGTTTCCAGAAACGCGCCGCACAGCCCATCCACCGTTTCGCGGCGCAGCAGCGGCTGGTCGCCCGGCGCAAACAGACAGCCGCAGAGCTCGGGAGTTTCGCGCAGCAGGGCGTCAAGACCCAGACGCACGGTGTCGCTCCGGTGGGGAAGGGGGTGCAGCAGCACGGGTACGCCCAGAGAAACGCACAGCCTGTGGACATCTTCCGAGCGCGTGACGACGATGCGCGGCGAAATACCCTCGGTCGCGCGGAGCACCCGGCACAACATCGGCTCGCCGCCGAAATCCGCGAGCAGCTTGTTCGAGCCGAACCGCCGCGCCAGTCCCGATGCCATGATGACCGCGCCGACCGTCTCAGACTTCATCGGGAAAGTGCCGCGCAAAGCGCTCTCTGTCCGCACGCACGCATTCCTCCCGGTAGTTTTCGTATTTCGCCATAAACGCCTTCGCCTCCTCGGTCAGGACGCTGCCGCCGCCGCCCCGTCCGCCGATCTGCCGCCGCGTCAGCGCAAAGCCGAGCACGCTCTCCGCGTGCCGCAGCAGATGCAGCGCCTTGGTGTACGCCATGCCCATCGTCTGCGCCGCCGAGCGCAGCGAACCCGTCTGCTCGACCAGATGCAGCAGCCGCAGCGGCCCGTCCCCGAAAAACCGCTCGCCTTTTTCGTCATACAGATATACCCGGATCACCGGACGCATATTTCTCACCTCGCACAGAAAAAAACTCGTTGTATATTCATATTGATAACGACATTATACCAGAAAGTATGGTAAAATAAAAGACAGAACAGACACCTCGGGCGCACCGCCGCCCTGATGCAGAGAGGATATTACACAAATGATCACGATACGGGAATATAAAAGGGTTCAGTCGCTCGAAGAAGCGTATGAGCTGAACCAGAAAAAATCGAACCGCGTTATCGGCGGCATGATCTGGCTCAAGATGGAAACGCTGAACGTCGGCACGGCGATCGACCTGTCCGGTCTGGGTCTGGACACGGTCGAGGAGACCGAAACCGAGTTCCGCATCGGCGCAATGACCACGCTGCGCACGCTCGAAACCCACGAGGGACTCGCCGCCTACACCGGCGGCGCCCTGCGCGAAAGCGTCCGCCACATCGTCGGCGTGCAGCTGCGCAACCTTGCGACCCTCGGCGGCAGCCTGTACAGCCGCTTCGGCTTTTCCGATGTGCTGACGATGTTCCTGGCGCTCGATGCGTCGGTCGAGCTCTTTAAGGGCGGCGTTCTGCCGCTTTCCGAGTACGCCGAAATGAAGAAGGACCGCGACATTCTCGTGCGCGTTATCGTGCCGAAAAAGGCGGGCGTGCGCTTCGACTACCGCTCGGTGCGCCCGACAAAGACCGACCTGCCGTCACTTACCTGCGCGTCCGTGCGCGAGGGGGACGTTTACCGCTTTGCTGTCGGCTCGCGCCCGGCTCGTGCCCGGCTGTTTGCCCCGGAAAAGGGCACGCCCGAGCAGATGGCGGCACAGGTGCAGAGTGAAATCGAGCTTGGCTCGAATATGCGCGGCAGCGAGGCTTACCGCCGCAGACTTGTCGGCACGCTCGTCCGCCGCGCGGCGGAAGCACTGGAAACCACGGCGGAGTAAAGGGAGAACTATGCTTATCACGATAAACTTAAACGGAAAGAAAATCGTCGATGACGTTGCGCCGGATACGCTGCTCATCGACTTCGTGCGCGCCCACGGCTGCAAGAGCGTCAAGCGCGGCTGCGAGACCGCAAACTGCGGCCTCTGCACGGTATTCATGGACGGCACGCCCATCCTGTCCTGCTCGATGCTGGTCGCCCGTGCGGACGGCCACAGCATCACGACTCTGGAGGGCCTTCAGGACGAGGCGGCGGAGTTCGGTGCGTTTATCGCCGACCAGGGCGCGGAGCAGTGCGGCTTCTGCAACCCCGGCTTCATCATGAACGCGCTCGCGCTCTTCCGCGAGAAGGAGTACCCGAGCGAGGACGAAATCAAGGAATACCTCGCCGGAAATCTGTGCCGCTGCACTGGCTACGAGGGTCAGCTGCGCGGCATTCAGGCGTTTCTCGCATGGAAAAAGCAGAAAGAGGAGGGCAGGGCATGAAGGTCGTAAACAAACCGCTGCGCAAAAAGGACGCGATGCAGCTCGTCACCGGTCAGCCGGTCTACATGGACGACGTGATACCGGAAAACTGCCTGTACGTGGGACTCCTGCGCTCGCCCCACGCGAACGCCATCGTTGAGAGCATCAACACCGCCGCCGCCATGAAGGTGCCCGGCATGGAGCGCATTTTCACATGGGAGGATGTGCCGCAGGACGGCCGCCGCTATACGCAGGCCGGTCAGACCTATCCCGAGGCGAGTCCCTATGACCGTCTGGTCATCGACCGCCATGTGCGCTTTGTCGGCGACGTCGTTGCCATTGTTGCGGGCGAGGACGAGAAGTGCGTGGAAAAGGCGATGCGCCTCATCAAGGTCAAGTACAAGGTGCTTGAGCCGCTGCTCGACTTCACCAAGGCCAAGGACAACCCCATCCTCGTCCATCCCGAGGATAACTGGGAGAGCCTGTCGCCGGTCGGCGCAGATAATAAGCGCAACCTGTGCGCGCACGATGAGTGCGGCAACGGCGACATCGACGCGGTGCTCGCGGACTGCGACATCGTAATCGACCACGTGTACCACACCCGCGCCTGCCAGCAGGCCATGATGGAAACCTTCCGCACCTATTGCAGCATCGACCCCTACGGCCGACTGAACGTATTAAGCTCGACCCAGATCGTGTTCCACACGCGCCGCATTATCGCGAACGCGCTGCATATCCCGAAAAGCATGATCCGTGTGACCAAGCCGCGTATCGGCGGCGGTTTCGGCGCAAAGCAGACCGCTGTCAGCGCAGTCTATCCGGCGTTCGTCACGTGGATGACGAAAAAGCCCTCCAAGATCATTTTCAGCCGTGTCGAGAGCCAGACCGCGTCCTCGCCGCGCCATGAGATGCAGATGCACGTGCGCCTCGGCGCGACCAAGGACGGCATTGTGCGCGGCATCGACCTGTATACGCTCTCGAACACGGGCGCTTACGGCGAGCACGGCCCGACAACGGTCGGCCTGTCCGGCCACAAGTCCATTCCGCTTTACGGCAAGGCGGAGGCGTTCCGCTTCACGAGCGACGTCGTTTATACCAACATCATGTCGGCCGGCGCGTACCGCGGCTACGGCGCAACGCAGGGTCTTTTCGCGGTCGAGAGCGCGGTGAACGAGCTGGCCGCGAAGCTCGGCATGGACCCGTTCGACATCCGCGAGAAGAACATCGTCAAGGAGGGCGACGTCATGCCGGCCTACTACGGTCAGGTCAACACGAGCTGTGCGCTCGACCGTTGCCTTGCCCGTGTGCGCGAGATGATCGACTGGGATAATAAATATCCGGTGCGCGACATGGGAGGCGGCAAGGTCCGCGCGGTCGGCATGGGCATGGCGATGCAGGGCTCGGGAATCACGAATGTGGACGTCGGCTCGGCGTCGCTGACGCTCAACGACTTCGGCTTCTATACGCTGCGCATCGCGGCGGCCGACATGGGCACCGGCTGCGACACTACGCTCGCGCAGATTGCGGCGGAGGTGCTCGACTGTCCGCTCGACAAGGTAATCACCCTCGGCGCGGATACGGATTCCTCGCCGTATGACTCCGGCTCCTACGCTTCGAGCACGACCTACGTCACCGGCAAGGCGACCGAGAAGTGTGCGCTCGAACTGCGCGGCAAAATCATAGCGTTCGGCGCGGAAATGCTCGGCGTGACCGCGGAGGACGTTTCGTTTGACGGCGCGTGCGTGCGTGTGGAGAGCGGCGAGCAGGCAGGGAAGAGCGTGACGCTCGAAGAAATCGGCGCTGCGACGCAGGTAAACAACCATCACGCCCTTGAAGCAACGGTTTCGCACTCCTCGGAGATTTCGCCCCCGCCGTATATGGTCGGCGCGGCGGAAATCGAGCTTGATAAGGAAACCGGTGAGATTTCGGTCATCGACTACGCGGCGGCGGTGGACTGCGGCACGCCCATCAACCCCAATCTGACCCGCGTGCAGGCCGAGGGCGGTCTGCTGCAGGGCATCGGCATGGCGCTGACCGAGAACGTCACCTATAACGAAAAGGGTGTTCTCGCGGAAAATTCCTTCCTCCAGTACAAAATCCCGGCGCGTGTGGACATCGGACACATCCGCGTGGACTTCGAGTGCAGCTACGAGGGCGCAGGCCCGTTCGGCGCAAAGTCGATCGGCGAGGTCGTTATCAATACGCCGCTTCCGGCGATTGCGGACGCGGTGTATAACGCCACCGGCAAGCGGTTCTATGAACTGCCGATTACCCCCGAAATGGTAGTAATGGGGGAGTAAAAACAGCCTTCCGAGGCTGAGCGGCAGCGTTTCCGCCGTTCCTCTGTGCAGAGAATAAACATTTTTAACAAAAAAGCACCGGCCACGGTAAAATGGTCGGTGCTTTCGTGTTATCTGTGAACTTTTTCAGGGGAAAATCAGTCGAAGATCCACTCTTCGGCCTTTTCCTCGCCGCAGTATTTCTTGAGGGTCTCGCGGATTGCGCGCGGGCCGCGGTTGAGCTCGTTGAACATACGGACAACGGTCTCGCCGACGCCGATCTCAAACAGGTTGACGCCGAAGTAGTAGCGGTTTGCGAGCAGAGGATACAGCTGTGCCTCCGGGCACTCGTCGCCGAGTTTCGGGTTGCCCATCAGGCTGCGGACGTGCTCGATGTTCGGGTCCGGGCTAAGCTCGAAAGCGTCGCCGCGGTCGTCCACGCCGACAAGGTAGCGCAGCCAGCCGGCGAGTACGAGCGGGATATAAACCAGCTTGGTCGCGCGGTGTGCGGGCAGCATGGAGTTGTAGTAAGCGTAAAGAGTCGTGCCGAAGCGCGGCGCGATCTTACGGGAGGTATCGGTCGCGGTACGCTGCGGGGAGTCCTGAAGGAACGGGTTCGGATAACGCTCGCCCAGAACCTCGTGCAGGAATGCCTCGGGGTCGATAACGCCGGGGTCTGCGACCATCGGCATGGCCTCGTTCTCGCTCAGGCGGGTGATGAGGTTGACAAGCTCCTTGTCCTTCATCTCTGCGCTGACCTGCGTGTAGCCGAGCAGGCAGCCGTAGATGCCGAGTGCGGTATCCATCGGGTTCATGCAGGTGGAAACCTTCATCTGCGCGGACTTCTCAACGATGTCGCGGCGGGTGATGATAACGCCGCACTGCTCCAGCGGCGGATGGCCGTTCGGGAACGCATTCTCGATGAGCAGGTAGTGCGGATTTTCCGAGTTGACGTAAATCGCGCCGACCGTGCCCTTGGCGGTGACGAACGGCTGCGCGCCCTCGACGCCGTCCTCGGTGAGCGCCTTGGCGATGCGCTCGTCCGGATGCGGGGTGATCTTGTCGATCATGGACAGCGGATAGGTGTTCTTCTTGATGAGGGCAAAATACTCGTCCTCGGTGATAAAGCCGCGGTTCATCCAGCTCTGGGTCATGTAGCGCATGGCGCGTTCCAGACGAACGCCGTTATCCGAGCAGTTGTCGAGAGAAACGAGCGCGAGCGGCGAAAGACCTGCGCGGACGCGGCCGAGGCAGAGAGCCGCGAGCTTGCCGAAGAAGGAGTGGCAGGACTCCGGGCCGTTTTCCATGTCGGCCTTGTAGTCGGGCAGGAAATCATGCGCGTCGTTCTGGATGGCGTAGCCCTTTTCGGTGAGGGTAAAGGTGACCATCTGGAGCGAGGGAGCCGCGAAAACTTCCTTGAGGCGTGCGCCGTCCTCGCTGAGCTTGAGGCTCTCGGTGACGGAGGCGACGATCTCCTTGTTGATGGTGCCGTTGGAGTAGAGCGTAACGGACAGGGACAGGTGGTCGCAGTCGCGGTAGCAGCGGTCGATCAGCTCCTCGGGCGTGCTCACACCGTCCCGCACAAGCGTGACGATGGTCTTTTCATCCTCATTTAAGCCGTCCGGCAGCGGTTTTGCGGCCGCGGACGGCTGTCTGGGTTCGACTTTCGCCTTTTCTGCCGCAGCAGCGCGGCGCTGTTCGGCCTGCTGTTCGGCATTCTGGGCGCGGTGGCCGGCTCCCACGCGGCCACGGGCTTTGCCCGCAACCTGCGCCGCGGCATGTTCCGCAACATCCAGACCTTCAGCTTTGCCAACATTGACAAGTACTCCACCGCGGGCCTGGTCACCCGCATGACCACCGACGTCACCAACATCCAGAACG
>UQVU01000005.1 GCA_900544475.1 uncultured Butyricicoccus sp. | reverse complement strand
GCAAAAGGGGGTACAGGACACCACTAAAGACGTGGTTTCCTATACCCCCTCTTGCGACTCCCCCTGACCTTCCGGTCTGCCGCGACTCCCTGCGGTCGCGCGGCTAAAAAGCGGGGGACGCAATTAAGACCGCTCTATCATCGAAGGCGCTTTGACGCCGTTTGGGGTTGGCTTCGCCCTCGGTTTCCGCGCATACAAGTGCGCGGCAGATGGTGCAGATTAGAAAGATATTCGTTTTTCTGGGCGTATCCGTAGGGCCGGGTGCCCCCACCCGGCCGCGTAAATCATAACGCAAATCTGTCTGGGAAACGGTTTTTCGGGTGCCGACTGTTCAAAACGGCGGCATGAGGTCATGCCGCCCTACGGGAGCAGCCCATTTACCGCGGATAACGACCGTAACCCCGCTGGCCGCGCACTGATATGCGCGGCAAACCACGCAATCGCAGAGCTATGGCATAAAGAAAGAGGAGAGCACAGAGATAAAATCCGTGCTCTCCTCGCATTTTAGCCGCGAATGCTCCGCTGAGCGGCCAGCCGGAAGATCAGGGGGAGTCGCAAGAGGGGGTATAAGAAACCCGCTCAGGGTGTCTTGTACCCCCTTTTGCAAAGAGCCGGCTGCCGGGCGGCAGCATTCCCCCGCCGCCGGGTGGCGGCACGTCCCTGCACGCCGCAGCGTGCAAACCCCGGCTGCCGGTCGGCAGCATTCCCCCGCCTCCTGCGTCAAGGCCGCAGGAACGGCGGAACCGTTTCCGCTCAACCTCGGAGAGGTGGGGAATGGCTCAGCCGCGGCGCTTCTTGTCGAGGTAGCCCTGCAGGATGAGCGTCGCCGCGACGGCATCGACGTTTTCACGGTGCTTTTTCTCCTTTTTGCCGGCACGATGCAGAATTTCATGCGCGGCGACCGTGGTGCGGCGCTCGTCCCACAGGTGCACCGTGAGCCCTGTGCGTTCCTCCAGCATTTTCGCGAGCGCCTGACACTTTTCCGCGCGCGGACCGACCGAACCGTCCATGTTCAGCGGATGCCCGAGGACGATCTCGCCGATTTTGTTCTGCTCGATAAAGAGAACGAGCTTGTCTACCAGTTTTTCGTAATTCCATTCGTGGATGACGCTCGGCGAACCGGCCAGAAATTCCGACGGATCGGAAATCGACAGTCCCGTGCGTGCGTCTCCGTAATCAATGCCCAAAATACGCATATGCCTGCTCCTGTTTCTTGGGCAGTTTTGCGCCGCCCGTGATGATATGAAAGATTATATCATGGAAATATAAAAAAATCAGCACTTTTTCCGAAAAAAATCTTGACCGCGCGGGGGCGTCATGATATACTAATTACACCTATGCAGGTTCTTTTTTTGCGCTCTTTTTTCATGTGTCTGAAAACTGAGCTGAGAACGCTGTCAGAGGGAGGCAATGTGTCCCTCGCCTGTGCCAAAGGGGTACAGGATGGGACGAAATATTAAAGGAGGTGCCGTTATCAATGCGCGTTAAGATCACGCTGGCCTGCACCGAGTGCAAGCAGAGAAACTATGACACAATGAAGAACAAGAAGAACGATCCGGACCGTCTGGAAATGAAGAAGTACTGCCGTTTCTGCCGTAAGCACACGCTGCACCGCGAGACGAAGTAAGAGAAAGGAAGTAGCTGAATGGCTGAAGAAACCAAGGCGAAAAAACCCGGTCTCTTTGCACGCATCGGCAAGTGGTTCCGCGAGCTGAAAAGCGAATGCCGCAAGATCGTCTGGCCCACCCGTGAGCAGACGGTCAACAACACGCTCGTCGTTCTGGCAAGCGTCGTTATCATCGGCATCTTCATCTGGGTACTTGATATTGTATTCGGTCTTGGCATCCAGACGCTGCTTGCGCATACCGCTGCCGCCTAAATAAGGAGGCAATATGGCAGACGCTGCAAAATGGTATGTAGTACACACATACTCCGGCTACGAAAACAAAGTAGCCTCTTCGATTGAAAAGGCGGTCGAAAACCGCCGTCTGCACGATCTCATCACCGCCGTCAAGATCCCGACCGAAAAGGTCACCGAGGTAAAGGACGGCAAGAGCCGCGAGGTAGAGCGCAAGCTGTTCCCCGGCTATGTTCTGGTCAAGATGGTTCTGACCGATGAAACATGGTATCTGGTCCGCAACACGCGCGGCTGCACCGGCTTCGTAGGACAGGACAGACTCGGCGGCTCGGATCCGATTCCGCTGACCGAGGAAGAAATCATCGCGATGGGCGTTGAGAAGCGCGAGATCGAAGTAAACTATGCCGCCGGCGACAGTGTTCGCGTTATCGACGGCCCGCTGGCAGGCTTTATCGGCGTTGTATCGTCGGTCGAGCCGGATAAGAACAAGGTTGACGTTACCGTTTCCATGTTCGGCCGCGAGACCCCGGTCGAGCTCGAGCTCGATCAGGTCGAAACACTCGACGAGTGATTTACCGGCTGCCCCGCGCAGCCTGAAACAGCACCGCGCAAGGTGCTTTACGCAGAGAGAATGGCTCTCTGCCAGAGTGGGAGAGTGTATCCATACACACTCGCCAGCCACCACATTTTTTGAAGGAGGAACCTTTCAACATGGCACAGAAAGTAGTAGGTTATATCAAGCTCCAGATTCCCGCAGGCAAGGCAACCCCGGCTCCCCCGGTAGGTCCGGCTCTCGGCCAGCACGGCGTCAACATCATGGCGTTCACCAAGGAATTTAACGAGCGCACCAAGAACGATGCCGGCATGATCATCCCGGTTATCATCACGGTTTACGCTGACCGTTCGTTCAGCTTTGTCACCAAGACCCCTCCGGCTCCGGTTCTGATCAAGAAGGCTTGCGGCATCGAGTCCGGTTCTGCTGTACCGAACAAGACCAAGGTTGCTCAGCTGTCCAAGGCTGACTGCCAGAAGATCGCGGAGACCAAGATGCCCGACCTGAATGCTGCATCCCTCGAGGCTGCTATGAGCATGATCGCAGGCACCGCTCGTTCGATGGGTATCACCGTCGAGGAGTAATCTTCGGATTAGATACGGTTTTTCCGCAAAAACGGAGAAATGCCCGGACTGAGACGTTTTTTTCGCCCCGGCGGCGCTTTTCCGGAGAAAGACCGTTACTTGTTAGTTGAACGCATTTGCGGCTACCGGCCGCATACAGTGGGAGGGTTATTTAGTTCCCGCTTAACCACTTAAGGAGGATTTATTGTGCATAAAGGTAAAAAGTATGTAGACAGCGCAAAGACGATCGACCGCAGCAAGCAGTACGAGCCGGCTGAAGCGCTTTCCACCGTTGTTTCCACCGCTAAGGCTAAGTTCGATGAGACCATCGAGCTGCACGTAAAGCTTGGCGTTGACTCCCGTCATGCTGACCAGCAGGTTCGCGGCGCTATCGTACTGCCGCACGGCACCGGCAAGAACGTTCGCGTAGCTGTTTTTGCTAAGGGCCCGAAGGCTGACGAGGCACTGGCAGCAGGCGCAGACATCGTTGGCGCAGAGGACCTGATGGAGCGCATCCAGAAGGAGAACTTCTTTGAGTTCGACGTTGTTATCGCTACTCCGGACATGATGGGCGTAGTTGGCCGTCTGGGCCGTGTGCTTGGTCCTAAGGGCCTCATGCCGAACCCGAAGGCTGGCACCGTTTCCATGGACGTTGCTAAGGCAGTCAAGGAGTCCAAGGCTGGTAAGATCGAGTACCGTCTGGACAAGACCAACATCATCCACTGCCCGATCGGCAAGGCATCCTTCGGCGCTGAGAAGCTGGCTGACAACTTCAACGCACTGATGGGCGCAATCATCAAGGCGAAGCCGGCTGCTGCAAAGGGCCAGTACGTTCGCTCCTGCGTCGTAGCTTCCACCATGGGCCCCGGCATCAAGGTAAGCACTGCTAAGATGATCGGTTAAGACTCTCAAAAAAGACCGCCTTCGGGCGGTTTTTTTGCGTTTTCCAGGGGGGACTCCGTCCCCCCTGGATACTCTCGTCCGCACGGCGGACGAGGCCGCGCCGCCGCGGCGCGGGCAGAGGTATAAAAGTCAGGTACACGCCCTGACTTTTATGGGGAATTTAATGCGGCGCACTGCGGTGCGCCTGTCCTGCCTGTTTTTGCTCCGCAAAAATACGGCAGGAAATTGCGCCCGAAGGGCGCGAAAGGCACGCGAAAGCGTGCCTTTTTTTCATATAATGGGTTTATGATTGGATTTTATGGGTTGCTCCGTAGGGCGGGGCCCTCACCCCGCCGTTTTAACGGGATGCAGCATTTTTATAGCGATGCGGCGATTTACCTTTTGAACTTATCACGCTGATTGCTTGAGGGAACGGTATAATGGTCGAAATGCCGTAAAAACGGTTCTTATTCTAACTTTTCGACTGGGGTTTAGCGATGAGGGCAAACAGGCAGCCGAAGGTTACGGCGGCAGCGATGCCGCCGGCCGCACCGGTCACGCCGCCGGTGAACACGCCGAGCAGGCCGCTCTCTGCGACCGCTTTCGCCACGCCTTTGGCGAGCGAGTAGCCGAAGCCGAGCAGGGGAACGGTTGCGCCCGCCCCGGCGAAGTCCACGACCGGCTGATAGATGCCGACGGCCTCCAGAAAGACGCCCGTCACCACGAGCGCGACCAGAATGCGGGCGGGCGTCAGCTTGGTTCTATCAATAAAAATCTGGCAGACCGCGCAGATCGTGCCGCCCACCCAGAAAGCGTTCCAGTAGTTCATCGGCTGCTCCTTTCCAGCACAACAGCGTGACAGATGCCGGCGATCGGCTGTCCCTGCTGCACCGAGGTCGGGCTCATCATCGCGCCCGTTCCGGCGAACACCATGCGGCGGATTTTTCCCTCGTGCATATCGCGCAGCAGCGGTCCGCACAGCACCGCCGCCGAGCAGCCGCAGCCTGAGCCGCCCGCGTGGGCGTCCTGCGAGTCACCGAACAGCAGAACGCCGCAGTCCGAATAGACCGGGGAGAGGTCTATGCCGTCCTCGCGCAGCAGCGTCAGCAGCAGGTCTGCGCCGACGCGCCCGAGGTCGCCGGTCACGATGCAGTCGAAATCCTCCGGCTTCGCGCCCATCTCGCGCAGCAGACACGACAGCGTGTCGCAGGCGGCGGGCGCCATCGCTGCCCCCATATTATTCGCGTCCTTGACGCCGAGCTCGACCATTTTCCCGAAGAGCACGTGCGTCAGGCACACATCGGACGCTCCCTCGGCGCCGAGGACGGCCGCACCGGCGGCGGTCGCCGTCCATTGCGCGGTCGGGGTGCGCTGGCCACCGTAGGCGAGGGGAAAGCGGTACTGGCGCTCGGCGGAGCAGAAATGTGACGATGCGGAAACAGACAGCCGCGCGGCGGCTCCAGCCTCGACGAGCACGCCGCCGAGTGCAAGTCCCTGCGCCATGGTCGAGCACGCGCCGTACTGCCCGAGATAGGGGACGTCGGCGTGCATGGACGCGAGAAACGAGCCGATGCACTGGTTGAGCAGGTCGCCCGCAAGGATCAGATCGAGGTCGCGCCGGTGCAGGCCGCCCTTGCGGAGCGCAAGGTCTATCGCGGTTTTCTGAAGCTCGCTTTCGGCGAGTTCCCACGATTTCTGCCCTAAGCGGTCGTTTTTTGTCACGAAATCAAACCGGCTCCCAAGCGGGCCTTCGCCCTCCTTTTTGCCGACGGCGGCGGCGTGGGACAGCAGGCGCGGCCGGTTTTCGAGAACGAGCGTGCGCTTTCCTGCGTGGCGAATCATGCCGCACCGCCTCCTTTCAGGAAAAACAGCACAAGGCCGTAAATCACGCTCGCCGTGATGCCGTAGACCAGGACCGGCCCGGCGATGACGAACAGCTTCGCGCCGAGACCGAGCACCAGACCCTCGCTCTTGTACTCAATGGCGGGGGAAACGATGGCGTTGGCGAAGCCGGTGATGGGGACAATCGTGCCCGCGCCGGCGTGCTTCGCGAGCTTGTCGTACAGATGCAGACAGGTCAGCAGCGCTCCGAAAAACACCATCGTAATCGCAGTCGCGGCGGCGGTGTCGTCCGTATCCATTCCGCGCGACAGCCAGAACATCCGCACACCCTCACCGACCGTGCAGATGCCGCCGCCGAACAGAAACGCCATCACACAGTCGCGCAGCAGTGGCGACGGCGGACTCTTCCGCGCCAGCAGCGCCGCATATTTCCGTTTATCCGGCTCCATAAATAACCCTCCCAAACATTTTTGAGAGTATGTTCTGCAGGAAAGCGCGAATTTATACAGAAAATACGTTGAGTATAATAATGAAGAAAAATTACAAATGATGCATAACACACAAAACACAGAGAAAAAACAAAACCGAAGAAGCAGGGGAGAGGTTCCAGCCATATGAGAACAATCCGGAGAAATCAAGCACGCCGAGGGAGCGGCCGGGTGAGGGCACCCGGCCCTACGGGAGTAACCCAGAGAAATCAAACGCAAAATTTTCAATCCATCCGACCAGAACCCGCTGCCGCGCACTGATATGCGCGGAAAGACGCGCGCCGCCGGAGGCAATCCATCCCCAAACGGCGTTGGAGAGCCTTCGATGATAGAGCGGTTTTAATTGCGTCCCCCGCGTCTTAGCCGCGTGCCCAAAGGGCAGCGCGGCAGACCGGAAGGTCAGGGGGAGTCGCAAGAGGGGGTATAGCGCTCGTTTAATCCGCGCACGGCGCGGGAATAAGGTTTAGTGGGCTACGGCCGAAACCCCGTCTTTAGGGGTGTCCTGTACCCCCTTTTGCAATGCCCGGCTGCCGCTCGGCAGCAGTTTTCCCGCCGCTGAAGGCGGCAAAAAAGGCACTCGCCCTCCGAGGGCGAAAATCCTACATCCCGGGAATGGGGTCAACCCCGCCTCCTGCGTCAAGGCCGCAGGAACGGCGGAAAATTTCGCTCAGCATGCCGGTTTGCAAGCGGCGGGGTGAGGGCAGGAGGTGAATTGCGGCGAAGCCGCAAGAGAAGCCACTCTGGAGTGCCCCGCCCTACGGGTGTTGCCCAGATAGCTCGCAGCAGCACTCCTCCCTCGGAGGGCGAAAAAACAACCGGCACAGCCTGGGGCCGCGCCGGTTGAAAAAATCAATTTTTAGATGCTGAACATACCGAACAGCTTGCTTGCCAGCTCGGAAACGAGAATAGCAACCAGCAGGATCGGTGCAATCCAGCGGACCATCACGCGATGCAGCTTCTCGCGATGGAACGAGCCTGCACCCGACTTGACCTCGTCTGCGACGACCTTGGTGCCGACGACATGGCCGATCAGCACACAGGTCAGCACGGCAACGATGGGCATGAGCACCGAGTTCGAAATGAAGTCGAAGAAATCGAGGAACTGCATGCCGATGATCGTGACGCTCTCCCACGGGCCGTAGCCGAGGCAGGACAGCATGCCGACGGCCAGACAGATCGCGATGATGATGAGCGTTGCCGGAATGCGCTTGAGCTTGAACTTGTCCATGATGACCGACGCGAGCGTCTCCATCAGCGCGATGGAGGAGGTCAGCGCCGCGAACAGGACGAGCAGGAAGAACACCGCGCCGATGACCGTGCCGAACTTCATCGAATCGAATACCATCGGCAGCGAGATGAACATCAGGCTCGGGCCGCTGTTGACCTGAGACGGGTCGCCGCCGTTGAACGCGATGACCGCCGGAATGATCATCAGACCGGCGAAGAATGCGAACAGCGTGTCGAAAATCTCAATCTGCGTGACCGAATGCTCAAGCAGGTTTTCCTTCGGCATATACGAGCCGTAGGTGATCGTGATGCCCATCGCGAGCGACATAGAGTAGAACATCTGGCCGCACGCGCCGAGCACGGTGGACGCCGAGAACTGCGAGAAATCCGGCATCAGATAGTACTTGAGGCCTGCCAGAGCGCCCGGGATGGTCAGCGAATAGAGCGCGATGACGACGATCAGAACGGCGAGCACCGGCATCATGAGGCGGCTTGCGTTCTCGATACCCTTCTGCACGCCGAAGATGACGACGAGACCGGTGATGAGTACAAAAAGCACGAACCACGGGGTCGGGCCGCTGAAGTTCAGTATGGTCGCTGGGAGCGAACCGGCGTCGAAGCTGATGAAGCGGCTGAAAAAGCCGCCGTTGTCCGCTGCCTCGAGCGCACCGCCCGAAACGAACGTCCACAGGTACTTCATGACCCAGCCGCCGATGACGCAGTAATACGGGGTGATGATGAGCGGGACAAAGGCCGCGATCCAGCCGAGAAAGTTAAAGCGCTTGTCGAGCGCGCCGTAGGCGCCGATGCACGACAGACGGGTCTTGCGGCCGATCGCGAACTCGGTGATCATCAGCGAAAAGCCGAAGGTCACGACCAAAATCAGATACACGAGCAGAAAGATACCGCCGCCGTAACGCGCCGCCAGATACGGGAAGCGCCAGAGATTGCCCAGACCGACAGCCGATCCCGACGCCGCCAGAACAAAGCCGACGCGGCTGGAGAAACTGCTTCTCTCTTGTTTTTCCATAGTTTGTTATCCTCTCCTGATATACTTCTCTTTTTTTTGGCCGGATTTCCGGCCTGTGCACGGCAGGGGATGCTCCCGCCGCGGAAATCGCACCGGCTGCGCGGTGCAACAGAAAAGCGGCGCACGTTCCAATGTACTGCGTCGCCATGAAAAATTATAGATATTATATCACATTATCTTGCAAAAACCAACACCTGAATTGAAAAAATAAAGGGAAATTACAAAACTTCTCCGGAAAAGCAACCATGGATTGCGGCGCGGGAGCCGATGTGCTATAATCACAGCAGGAAAAAACTTTTTCGCTGCATCAAGGAGAGTGCATGAATATGAAGAAATACCGTTTCGGCGTGCTCGGTGCGGGCAGCATGGGCAAGACCATCGCCGCGGGCGCAGTCCGCGCCGGTCTGTTCCGCAAGGACGAGGTGCTGCTGTTCAACCGCAGTGAGGAAAAACGCGCGGCGAACGCGGCCGAAGGCTACGCCGTGACCGGCGACTTTACCGAGGTCTACACCGAGAGCGATATGGTGCTGCTGTCGGTCAAGCCGCAGAATTTCACGGAGGTTCTGCCGGTGCTTGCAGGCTGCAAGTGCGAACAGCCGCTTGTTCTGTCGATTGCGGCCGGTATTTCCTTTGCAAAAATCGAAAACGCCCTTGGGGCGGACACCCCGATCATCCGCGCGATGCCGAATACGCCGCTCATGCTTGGCGTCGGTGCGACTCAGCTCGTGAAGAACACCGCCGCGAACGAGGAGCAGCTCGCAGAGGTGCGCGGCCTGTTCGATGCGATGGGCGTCACGACCGTATTCGAGCGTGAGGACATGATAAACGAGGCCATTCCGTATGCCGGCTCGGCCCCGGCCTACATCTATGCGTATGCCGACGCCATGGTGCAGAGCGCAAAGAAGCACGGCATCGACGAAAAGGACGCGCTTCAGATGTTCTGCCAGACCATGATTGGTGCGGCGAAGATGCTCATGCAGGGCGACAAGACCCCGGCGGAGCTGATCCGCGCGGTGTGCTCGCCCGGCGGCACGACGCTCGCCGGCATGCAGGTGCTCGAGGAGCGCGACCTCTACGGCATGGTCGCGGAGGCGTGCGACAAGTGCACGGCGCGGGCGTATGAGCTCGGCAAATAAAAATTTTCGATTTTTTCGAAAAAACAGGTTGACAAATGCCTTTTTATCGGTTATACTTAATGAGCTTGGTCAAAGACAGCTGGCAGCCGCATGGCTCTAAATGGTGTATTCGCCGCCCGCCGAGGTCAACATGGAAATGTATATCGCATCTTGAAGATGTTTTCTGTGTACCCTCCTGTGTCTTTGCGCCGGGAGGGTACTTTTATTTCATAGGAGGTGAAAATGATGCCGAACGCAAAGATTCTGGAAGAGAAGAAGGCTCTGGTCGCTTCCCTGGTAGAGAAGATCAAGAATTCTCCGGCAGGTGTACTGGTCGACTACAAGGGCATCAACGTAGAGGATGATACCAAGCTCCGCAAGCAGCTTCGTGAAGCTGGCGTTGAGTATGCTGTCATCAAGAATACCCTGATCCGCTTTGCAGCGAAGGAGCTGGGCTTTGACTGGGACGAGACCCTGCACGGTACTACCGCGCTGGCTATCTCCACCACCGACGACGTTGTCGCACCCGCTAAGATCCTCGCTGATTTTGCGAAGACCCATGAGAACTTCAACCTCAAGGCTGGTTACCTGGAAGGCAAGGTAATCGGTGAGGACGAGGTCAAGAAGCTGGCTGCTATGCCGAGCAAGGAAGTTCTTATTGCTCAGGTTCTGTACAGCTTCAACTTCCCCATTATGCAGCTCGCTATTGCTTGCGATGCTATCGTTAAGAAGGCAGAGGGCAATGAGGAAATGAAGGTTGCCGAGCTGGTAGCCCCGAAGGAAGCTGCTGCTGAAGAAGCTGCGGAGTAATTCCTGTCCCCAAAGCTGTCAAAACAGGACAGCAAAACACATTAAATTTTAAAAATAACTTAAATGGAGTTTTATCCCATGACTGTTGCTGAGATTATGGAAGCTGTAAAAGAGCTCAAGGTTATGGAGCTCTCTGAGCTGGTAAAGGCTCTCGAGGAAGAATTCGGCGTATCCGCTACGCCCGTTGCTGTTGCTGGTGGCGCTGCTGCTGGTGACGGTGCTGCTGCTGCTGAAGCTAAGACCGACTTCGACGTCGTTCTGGTTGACGCTGGCTCCTCTAAGATCGGTGTTATCAAGGTTGTCCGCGAGATCACCGGTCTGGGCCTGAAGGAAGCTAAGGAGAAGGTTGACACCGCTCCGCAGACCATCAAGGAGGCTGCTCCGGAGGCTGAGGCTAACGAGATCAAGGAGAAGCTCGAGGCTGCAGGCGCTAAGGTTGAGCTCAAGTAATTTGAGTTTTACTGCTTGAATTTTAAGAGACGCAGAGTTTACGCTCTGCGTCTCTTTTTTTTATCCTGTCGCGAAACCACGGTTTCGCCGACAAGATGTGTTCTGACAGCGCGTTGCGCCGCAGAACACGGACGTCCGAAAGTTCCCATGCGGAAACTTTCTCCCTCTATAAGTATAAAAACCGAGGTACACGCCCTCGGTTTTTATCAATTTGCAAGCAAATTGTATTTCATGCGCGCTGCCGCGCGGAAGCTAAGGCAATACCGCATAATTGGACAAGAGCGATTTGCGAGTAAATTTTGCGTACTGACGAGGCGCGGTTTTGCGGTAATACTTGACGTATTACCGTGAAATCGCAACAAAGTCAGGGCACAAAATTTCCGCAAAGCGCCGCAGCTTTAATTGTGCGGTGTTGCCCTAAAATACTGCTTTCGTGTTATGAAATTTTTATTCCTTTTTCGGGCGCGGGGTGATGCTGCAAATGCGGTGCCAGAGGGGCGTCACGCGGCAGACGATGTAGACGATAAGCGCACCGGCGAGATTGAGAATGAGGTCGTCGATGTCGCACGAGCCGGTGCCCGTATAGACCTGCGCGACCTCGACCGCCGTGATGGCGAGGGTCAGCGTCGCGGTGAAGAAAAAGATGCTGCGCTGCCAGCGGAACACCGCCGGGAGAAACACGCCCATCGGCGCGAACGCAACAACGTTGCCCGCGAGGTTGAGCACCACGAGCCGCAGCGAGATATTGCCGTAGCCGTAGGCGAGCAGGTAGTTCCTGATGGTGCGCAGCGGATCGAGATTGACCGCGTCGAGCGTTGCGTGCATGGTAAAGCCGCGGCCGAATGCGTTGTCGAAGAACAGCACGTTCGCGAGCACCCACATATAATAGTAGAGCAGCAGCTGCATATACAGCCGGCGGCGGCGCGGACGCTGACCGTCCGGAATGCCGCAGAACATCGCGATGCGCAGAAGAATCGCGAACGCCGCCGCGAACACGAGCTTCTTTTCCGGGCCGACAACGATTCCGGGCGCCATCTCATAGAACAGGTTGAAGCACAGCAGCGCCGCCGTGAGCAGCGTTGCGATGCCGCGAAGTAAGGTTTTCAAAAGGATATTCTCCTTTTCAGAGTTTTTCGGCTTCCTTCAGCCACAGCGCGGAAACTGCGTCGGACGGCATTCTCCAGTCGCCGCGCGGGGACAGCGTGACCGTACCGACCTTGGGACCGTCGGGCAGGCAGGAGCGCTTGAACTGCTGCGTGAAGAAGCGGCGGACGAAGGTCGTGAGCCATTTCTTGATGGTCGCGTCATCGTACACGCCAGCGAAGGTTTTCCTTGCGGCGCGGAAGATCTTGCGCGGCGGATAGCCGAAGCGCAGCATATAGTACAGGAAGAAGTCGTGCAGCTCGTAGGGGCCGACCAGATCCTCGGTTTTCTGGCTGATTTCGCCGTCCTTGGGCGGCAGGAGCTCGGGAGATACCGGGGTGTCGAGCACATCGCGCAGAACGTCGGACAGCTCGCCCTCCACGCGGTCGGCCTCGTATGCGACGAGATAGCGCACGAGCGTCTTGGGGATGGAGCCGTTGACGCCGTACATACTCATGTGGTCGCCGTTGTAGGTCGCCCAGCCGAGCGCCAGCTCGGAGAGGTCGCCCGTGCCGACGACCATGCCGCCGGTCTTGTTCGCGAGGTTCATCAGCACGAGCGTGCGCATACGCGCCTGACCGTTCTCGAAGGTGACGGACAGGTCATCCTTGGACTGGCCGATGTCCTCGAAGTGCTGGTCAACGGCTGCCTTGATGTCCACGGTCTTGAGCGTCACGCCGTAGGCCTCCGCGAGCTTTTCGGCGTTGCCCTTGGTGCGCGCGGTCGTGCCGAAGCAGGGCATCGTGACCGCGAGAATGCCCTTGCGGTCGAGCGAGAGCATATCAAAGGCGTGCACCAGAACGATGAGCGCGAGGGTGGAGTCCAGACCGCCGGACAGACCGACGACCGCCGTCTTGGCGTGGGTGTGGCGCAGGCGGGTCGCAAGACCGGTCGCCTGAAGCGTCAGAATTTCCTCGCAGCGCTCGTCGCGGAGTGCCTTGTTCGCCGGAACGAACGGCGTGCGAGGGAACCTGCGGTCGGCGAGGTCGTTTTCGACCGGCTCAAGCGAGAACGAGAACTCGCTGCCCTCGATAGACTCGAATGTGTTCATGCGCTGACGCTCATGCGCCAGACGCTGAAGGTCGATATCTGCATAAATGATGCCCTGCTCGAACATACGGCTCTCGGTGAGCAGAGCGCCGTTCTCCGCGATGAGGTCGTGACCCGCGAAAACAAGGTCCTGCGTGGACTCGCCGAAGCCTGCGTCCGCGTAGAGATACGCGCAGAGAAGACGACCGGACTGCTGACGAACAAGGTCGCGGCGATAGCCCGCCTTGCCGATGATCTCATCCGATGCGGACAGGTTGACGATAATGTGCGCGCCCATCTGCGCCAGCGTAGTAGACGGCGGATTCGGCACCCACAGATCCTCGCAGATTTCCACGCCGAAGGTGAACAGCGGCTGCTCATCGCACTGAAAAATGCTGTCGGTCACAATCGGTACATAGCGCGGCTCACCAGCTGTATCAGTAAGCGTTACGCTCTCGATCGAACCCAACGCATCTGCCGATACGAAATGGCGCTGCTCGTAGAACTCGGAATAGTTCGGAATGTGCGTCTTGGGGACGAAGGCGAGCACCTCACCGGCGTTTACGACAGCAGCCATATTGTACAGCTTACCGCGCACGCGCAGCGGCAGACCGACCACGATAACGGCGGCAAGGTCTGCGGTCTCGCGGCAGACGGTACCGAGCGCCTGCATCGCGCCCTCGAGCAGCATTTCCTGCAAAAACAGGTCGCCGCAGGTGTAGCCGGTCAGGCACAGCTCGGGGAAGGTGATGAGCTTCGCGCCCTTAGACGCGGCCTGCTTTGCCTGCCGGATGATTTCGGCGGCGTTATATTCGCAGTCCGCAACGTGCAGGTCGGGTGTCGCGGCGGCGATTTTGATAAATCCATCTCGCATAATCGGATTTCCTCCAGATGTTCAGATAGTACCAGTATACCCTGTTTTGGGACGGGATGCAAGTCCTTGCCCGGAGACTGCCGCGCGTAAGCAGAATTATCGGATAAAAGAAGCTGTATCGACAAACGAAATCCCCCATCGAATGATGGGGGACAGAGAGCGGAAAAGTATTTTATAATGTCGGTAAATCCTTGCGCCAGGCGCCGCTCTTGTAGAAGAACACCGACAGACCCGAGCCGAGGAACCAGCCGATCGGCCAGCTCATCCAGATGCCGTGCTCGTTGCCGATGAGGTAGAACAGGGCGATGGACAGGACAACGCGCAGGATAAGGTCGGAGAAGGTCGTTATCATAAACGGACGCATCGCACCCGCGCCGCGCAGCACGCTGTCGCAGACGAACTTGATGCAGACAACGATGTAGAACGGCACGACCGTGAACAGATAGCCGCGTGCGACGTCAACAACGCCCGATGCGCTGCCGGCCGGCAGGAACAGGCTGATGATGCGGCTCGCGAGCGGCAGATAAATCGCCATGAATACGATGCCGAGGCCGACCGAGAACGTGCCGCCCGCCTTGAGGCCGGGGCCGACACGGTCCAGCTTGCGTGCGCCGATGTTCTGTGCAACGAAGCTCGAAAGGCCGGACGCGAACGACATACAGCAGGTCAGCGCGAACATATTGATGCGGTTTGCGACCGAGAAGCCCGCGATGACCGTCGGGCCGCACAGGTTAACGTAATACTGAATGATGAGGTTGCCGACCGAAACGAAGCTCTGCTGCGCGATGGACGGGATGGCGTAGTTGGTCAGACGGCGCAGCATTTCGGGCGCGAACAGGATGAAATGGCGGCCGGTGTCAAAGCTGTGCACGCGGCGCATGAGCAGGAAAAACGCCAGAACGCCGGACGCGCCCTGCGCGATAAAGGTCGCCCACGCAACGCCCGCAACGCCCCAGTGCAGCATCGCAACGAACACGATGTCGAGGATAACGTTGCCGACTGAGGAAATGATGAGCAGGATGAGCGGTGTGCGGCTGTCGCCCATCGCGTTGAAAATACCCGTGCAGACGTTGTAGATGAACAGGAACAGCAGACCGAACACGTAGACGCGCAGATAGAGCGAAGCGTCCGAGAAGATGTCCGCCGAGGTGTTGAGCGCACTCATCAGACCATTCGTGAAAATCGCGCCGAACAGCGTCAGCAGGAGCGCCACGACGGTCGTAGTGACGAGCGCGGTCGAAATCGCGGTTTTCATGCGCAGATAGCGCTTCGCGCCGAACAGCTGCGATACGAGCACCGAGGTGCCGATGTTGATGCCGGTCGCGACCGCAACGAACAGCTGCGTGATGGGGTAGCTTGCGCCGACCGCCGCGAGCGCCAGCTCACCGGCCTGCGCCGTTTCGGCAAAACGGCCTACGATCATGGAGTCCGCCATCTGGTAAAGCTGCTGGAATGCGACGCTCAGCAGGAGCGGCATGGAGAACCAGAACAGCTTTTTTGATGGACTGCCTTCGGTCAAATCAGTGATCAAAATGGGATGCCTTCTTTCGCGTTTTCAGACAACCGGCTCCCTCCTGTTACAGAGAGAGCCGGTTTTGTGTGGATATGCAGCTTTAATTGTGCGGTGTTGCCTTAGACTTTCGCCTTTTTGTTTCGGGCGGAGAGTACGAAGATAGCGATGGCGAGCAGTACGAGGCCGGCAATGAGGGCCACGACGCCGCTGCCCGTGATGCCGCCGACCAGGAAGCCGCAGAAGCTCAGCGCCGCGACAAGCAGCGCGTAGGGGAGCTGCGTGGAAACGTGGTCGATGTGGTGGCACTGTGCGCCGGCGGACGCCAGAATGGTGGTGTCCGAAATCGGGGAGATGTGGTCGCCGCAGACCGCGCCCGACAGGCAGGCCGCAACGGTCATGACGAGCATGGTGGTCGCGCTGTCACCGAATACCGCAACGGCGATCGGGATGAGGATGCCGAACGTGCCCCAACTGGTGCCGGTAGCGAACGCAAGGCCGAGCGCGATCAGGAAGAAGATGGCCGGCATCAGCATGGAGATGAGCGAGTCGGCGCTGACGATCGAGGAAACGAAGCCGCCGATGTTCAGGTAATCCGCCGAGCATACGCCGGACAGCGTCCACGCGAGCGTCAGGATAAGGATAGCCGGAACCATGGACTTGAAGCCCTCGGTGAATGCCTCGCAGAACTGCGCGAAGGTCAGAACCTTGCGCGGGATGTACAGCAGGAAGGTGAACACGAGCGTGAAGAACGAGCCGAGCACCAGAGCGGTCGAGGACGAGCAGTCCGCAAAGGCGTCGATGATGCCCGCGCCGTCGAGAATGCCGCCGGTGTACAGCATCGCGCCGATGCAGAGCACGATAAGAACGGCAATCGGGAGGATCAGGTCGTAGACCTTGCCTGCGCCGCCGACCACGTAGTTCTCCTCAAGGTGGGAGAGGTCGTCGTCCTTGTGCTCACGTGCGTACTTGCCCATGGCCGCGAAGTCGAAGTCCGCCGCCATCAGCCAGATGAGGAAAATCAGCGTCAGGATGGCGTAAAGGTTCATCGGAATGGTCTTCATGAACAGCGAGAAGCCGTCCATCGTGCTCGACTCGGGCAGGGAGGAGCCGACCGCCGCCGCCCACGAGGAAATCGGGGCGATGATGCAGACCGGCGCCGCCGTCGCGTCGATGATGTATGCGAGCTTTGCGCGGGTGATGTTGTATTTGTCGGTGACGGGGCGCATGACCGTGCCGACGGTCAGGCAGTTGAAGTAGTCGTCAACGAAGATGAAAATGCCGAGGAAGGATGTTGCGAAGGATGCGCCGCGGCGGGTCTTGATGGTTTTGACCGCCCACTCGCCGTAAGCGCGGGACGCGCCCGATTTGGTGACGAGCGAAACCAGAATGCCGAGCAGCACCAGAAAGATGCAGATGTTGATGTTGTCGCCGAGCTTGCCGCCCATGATCTCGAAGGTCGTTTCGACCGCGTGGAGCGGATTGAAGCCGGTGTACAGCAGAGCGCCTGCCAGAATGCCGATGAGCAGCGAGGAGTAGACCTCCTTGGTGATGAGCGCCAGCGCGATGGCGATAATCGGCGGCAGCAGCGTCCAGACTGTTGCTGTGATGTCCATATTCTCTTTTCCCCCTTGTTTTTGCAGGACAGGATTTGGGAACCTGCAATTACATACTATTTTATATGGAATTTATGCGCTTGACAAGACCTTGCGGCGGTTTTTCTCGGTAAAACGGTAAATTTGTGCAAAAGGGCGAGAAAGGCTGCGTCAAAACGAAAAAAAGACCGCATTTTTGCGGTCTTTTACAGGGCGCAGATGAGCGTTATGCAAGCGCGGTTGCGGTCTCCTCGACCTGCTCGTAAACGATGCTGATGATGGAGAGCACGACGGTCGCAGTCGCGCGGCAGATGTGCACCAGATCGTCGTCAATGCCGTGATGGCGGCCCGGGGCGCGGTAAGCGTCGTGCATATCGGTGATGCGGTTCAGCAGGGCGTCCACGCTCGTGGGCGGGATGATCGGGCTGACCCACTGCTCGAATTTCGCCTCGGTCATGCGGCGGCGGATCACGAGCGCAACGCGCTTCTCGTAGACGTAGTGCGCGAACAGGTTGTGGGTGTAGATGTCGTCATTATGCGGATAGGTAAAGAAATCGGTCATGTAGTGGCAGATTTCGCCGAGATCGACCGAAAGCTCGCGCCCGTTGGTCGGGGCGATGGTGTACTTTTCAGTGAAAGTGCGGATTTTTTCCATCACTTCGTCCATCATGATTGACGGGTTGTGACGCTTGGTCAGGTAGGTGCCGGTCAGATCGGGCTTCAGGTTGCCGTAAACAAAGCCGCTCTGGTCAAAGGTTACGCCGCAAGTCTGCTCAACATAGTCCATCAGCAGATTTGCGACACGAATATGAGATACGGAATCCATCAACAATCCTCCAGACGGAACGATTCCTAAGGCGAACGCCTTAACAAATTCTTAACGCGCAGTGCATGTACAGATTTGAACTTTACAATAGGAACAGTATAGCATAAAAAAGCTATCCTGTCCTGCTTTTTTTGAAATTGTAACACAAAAAACACAAAAGATTCACAAATTACATGAATCACACAAACGGAAACGTTTTCGTTTGGTTATCTTGCACGGAAGGCTTCGCTGCGGAACTTTACCTTTCCTTCGAGCGCCTGCCGCAGACGCTGGCACATTGCGTCGCGGTCGCGGTTGAGCGTACCGGCGAGGTTGACGTAGTTGGAGGCGTGGTTTGCGCGGAAAATGCTGCCCTCGGAGTCGATATGCTCAAGCAGAATGAGGGTTTCGTGCGCGATTTCGATGGGATTCATCAGGTAGAAGCGGCCCTCCTGCCAGTCACGCATGAGCGGCGTGGGCAGCTCGAACAGCAGCGTCAGCAGGCCGATGTACTCCGGCTTCATGCGCGAAAGCGCCTCGGCGGTCTTGATGGCGTGCTCCTCGGACAGCTCGAGCGAGCCGAGACCCGCGATGCAGGTGACGGACAGCTTCATGCCGGCTTCCTTGACCATCAGGCCCGCGCGGACGATTTCATCGGCGGTTTCGCCCTTGTTGACGCGGCGCAGCACCTCATCCGAGCCGGATTCCAGACCCAGATAGATCATCTCGAGGCCGAGCTCGTGCAGCATGTTGAGGTCCTCCTGCTTTTTACACAGGATGGACGCCGGGGAGCCGTAGCTCGTGATGCGCTCGCACTCGGGGAACAGCTTGCGGATGTAGCGCAGGATTTCCGCCATGTGCTCGGGGCGGCACATCAGCGCGTCACCGTCCGCGAGGAAAATGCGGTCAACGCGGCGGTACATACGGCGTGCTTCATCGAAATCCGCCTTGACGTCCTCGAGCTTGCGCACGCGGAAGCGCTTTTCCTTGTACATATCGCAGAACGTGCACTTGTTGTGGCTGCATCCGATGGTGACCTGAACGATCAGGCTGTACGCCTCGGAAGGCGGACGGAATACACGGCCTTCGTATTCAAACATAGTTTTTCCTCCTGAAATAAAACGGGCAGAGCGTACTCTGCCCGTCTGTGTTTATGTTTCAGTCCTCGAGACCGGCGGTTTCCGGCTCGTCGTCATCCTCGTCCGTTTCCTCATCACCGTCGATGATTTCGATTTCGACGTCCGGCTCCTTGTCCTCGTTCTCGGCCTTGGCCGGCTCCTCTGCGGTCGTTTCGGCGGCAGCGGCGTCGTTCTTCGCAGCGGCGTAGGTTTCGGGCGCGGGGCACTCCTCGGCGCAGGCGCAGGAAGCACAGTCGGACTCGCTGCGCATCATTTCCTCAAGCTCGTCCATAGCCTTCAGCTCGGCCTCGTGGTAAACTTCCTCTTCGCGCTTCTTCTGAAGCAGGACAAGCGCCGCCGTTGCACCAGCGGCACACGCCAGGCTGGTCAGCAGCAGACCCGCTTTTACCTTGGTAGAATTTTTCACGGTATCCACTTCCTCTCAAAAGTGATGCGGCGCGGCGTCGCGCAGCGCGCGAAAAACGTTCACAGCCGCCCTGTTATTATATCCGAATGGTATATATATTTAATTTACCATATCGTGCGGTGAAAGTCAATCACTCGAAAAGAGGAACACAAGGAAAGTTCTGTCACAAAAGCGCCGAAAAGCAAAAGGGACGGCCGAAGCCGTCCCCGAAAAACGTGTTTACTTTTCCTTGACGGCGCCGTCCTTGATGAGGTCCCAGTTTTTCCTCAGGTAATCGTAGCCGGAGTAGATGGTCACGAGCGTTACGACCCAGCCGACCAGTATGACCGGCATCGGCTTGTAATGGATGATAATGGAGATAACGGAGGTTGCGCCGTCTGCGGAGGAAATGCCGCTCTGCACTGCGCCGAGAATGATATAGTACAGATAAATGACGATGATGCCGCCGATCTGCACGCAGGTCTTGACCTTGCCGGTCCAGGTTGCGGCGAGGACGCGGCCCTTGTTCGCGGCGACAACGCGCAGCGAGGTGATGATCAGCTCACGTGCGAGAATGACGCAGACCATCCAGCCTGCCATGGCCAGCTGCTCGACAAACAGGATGAGCGCGGAGGAAACGAGCAGCTTGTCCGCGAGCGGATCGACAAATTTGCCGAAATCCGTCACCTGATTGTACTTTCGGGCGACATAGCCGTCCAGAAAGTCGGTAAACGACGCCACGCAGAACAGAACGAGCGCGATTACCGTGCAGGTCGGGAAGTAGACCACATCGTTTATCTGGGTGTACATGGGCTGCGCTGCGAAATAGATGAAAAACGGAATCATCGCAATGCGCGTCAGTGTGATTTTGTTTGCGGTGGTCATGGATTATGCCTCCTTCCGGCGGACGCCGAGCAGGTCGGGGCCGAGGCTCTCGGTGATGAGAACGTTCACGAACTCGCCCTCAGCCGGTTCGGTATCCATTGCATCAAAGTAAACGTGGCCGTCCACCTCGACCGAGTCCGCGTAGGTGCGGCCGTACCACAGCTGCTGCTCATCGTCGAAGCCCTCGACGAGCACCTGCATGACCTCGCCGTGACGCGAGGTGTTGTAGTCATCGAGTACGCCGCTCTGAAGCTCCTCGACGATGAGACGGCGGTTCTGCTTGGTCTCGGCGTCGATCTGGTCGGGCATTTCGGCGGCTTCCGTGCCCTCCTCGGGCGAATACTCGAATACGCCGACGCGCTCGATGGCGACGTTCTGGAGAAATTCGCACAGCTCTGCGAACTCGTCCTCGGTTTCGCCCGGCAGGCCGACAATCAGGCTCGTGCGCAGCACCAGACCCGGGATGCGGCGGCGCATATCCTCGATGAGCTTTGTGAACTCCGCGCCGTCACCCGGACGGTGCATCGCGCGGAGAATGCGTTTCGATACGTGCTGGAGCGGAATATCGAGGTATTTTACGATTTTCGGCTCGTCTGCGATGACGTCGATCAGCTCATCGGTGATCTGGTCGGGGTAGAGGTAATGCAGGCGAATCCAGGTGAAGTCCAGCTTGCACAGCTCGCGCAGCAGATCGGGGAGCAGGCGCTTGTGCTCGGGCAGGTCCATGCCGTACTTGGTGATGTCCTGCGCGATAACGATAAGCTCCTTGACGCCTGCCTCGGAGAGCGCACGCGCTTCTTCGAGCAGGGACGCCATCTCGCGGCTGCGGTAGCGTCCGCGCAGCTTGGGGATGATGCAGTAGGCGCAGGTGTTCGAGCAGCCCTCTGCGATTTTGAAATAAGCGGTGTAGGACGGGGTCAGGCGGCTGCGTCCGCCATCGAGCGCCGCCGCGGTCATATCGGCCATGTAGGCCGCCTGCTGACCCTTGAGCGCCGCGTTTGCCGCGTCTACGATGTTGTCGTAGCTGCCGGTGCCGCAGAGAACGTCGATTTCGGGCAGTTCCTTGCGCATTTCGTCCGCGTAGCGCTGCACGAGGCAGCCGGTCACGACCAGACCCTTCATGCTGCCGGTCTGCTTGTACTGCGCGGTTTCAAGAATGGTTTCGATGGCCTCGGTCTTGGCCGCTTCGATAAAGCCACAGGTGTTGACCACGCCAACGTCCGCCTCGCTCATATCCTCGGTAATCTCCCAGCCTGCCTCGCGCATCAGGGCGAGCATATGCTCGCTGTCCACCAGATTCTTGGCGCAGCCGAGCGAAATAAGTCCTAATTTCGGCATGAAATACTCCTCTTCCTCAAACTGTCGAAAAACTGACATTTTTCCGGCAGTCTTAAACATTTTTGTCCGTATTATTGCTTTATATAGTATACACCATAACCGCCGGTTTGTCATGTAAAGATTTACACGGCAAAACCGGGAAAATCCGTGCAATACAACGGTCTGTTGAAAAAACACGCTCGGCTTTCTCTTGCTGACTCCGTAGGGCGGGCTGCTCTCAGCCCGCCGCAGAACACGGTTTCGGCAGGGAAAAAGCAAACTCCCCCGCAGAATACGAAGGAGTTTTCGATTACCGCGCGGCAGCGCGTATAAAATACAATCTGCGGAGCAGATTGATAAAAACCGGGAGCATGTATCACGGTTTTTATACTTTGAGAGAGATAAAAGTTTCGAACAGGAACTTTTATCCGTTCGTGTTTTGCGAAGTCAAAACACATCTTGTCGCAAAACAGAGTTTTGCGACAAATCAGCCGAGATTCTCCTTTCGGATGCGTCCCTCGCGCAGCAGCTCGGTGAGCGTTTCGCGGTCGCCCGCACGAATTGCGCGGCGATACTCGTCGAGGTGCTTGATGATCTCATCGATTTCCGCGGCGAGCGGCTCCGCGTTGCACAGAAACAGCTCGCTCCACATGGTTTCGTTCAGCTTCGCGACGCGCGTCAAATCCTTGTAGCTGCCGGCGGAATAGCCGTTGTGCTTGTCGGCCTCGGGGCTCTTGATGTAGGCCGAGGAAACAACGTGCGCCAGCTGTGAGGTGAAGGCAATCATGTGGTCGTGCTGCTCCGCCGTGCAGCGCACGGTCTGACCGAAGCCGAGCGACATAAAATATGCTTCGAGCTGAGACAAGATACGCTCGGTGCTGCTCTTTGTCGGCACGAAAATCATGCTTGCGCCGTCAAACAGCGTCGGCAGCGCGAAATCCAGACCGGAGAATTCGCGGCCTGCCATCGGGTGGCCGCCGACATAGTGCACACCGGCATCGAGTGCGGCCTGCTCCAGATGCTCGACCATGAACTGCTTGACACCGACCATATCAACGATGACGCAGCCCTTTTTCATCTTCGGCATATTTTCCAGCAGCCAGTCCACAGTCGCCTGCGGATACAGGCCGATAATGACGAGATCGACCTCACGGAACAGTGCGTCGGTCGCGATGGCGTCGATCGCGCCGTCAGCGAGAGCCTGTTCTGCGGTCGCGCGGGTGCGGTTCCAGCCGAGAACACGGCTGAGCGTGCGTGCCTTGATGGTTTTCGCCATCGAGCCGCCCATCAGACCGAGTCCGGCAATCAGTACGGTATCAAACATGAGTGGGTGCCCCCTGTCG
The DNA here is from genome assembly GCA_900544475.1 of uncultured Butyricicoccus sp. Lineage (GTDB taxonomy): Bacteria > Bacillota > Clostridia > Oscillospirales > Butyricicoccaceae > Agathobaculum. The sequence goes on along the minus strand of UQVU01000005.1, from coordinate 13,996 downwards.
GTTTTTTATTCAGATAAAGTGTATAACGGCGGACAGGGTTTGTCAAGCCGTGCTTACTTTGCGTGGAGGGCCTTCAACATCCGGTAGTGCAGGCCGTTTTCATCGCGGTACTCGCCGCGCTGCTCGAAGGCGAATTTGTGGTAAAAACCCTGCGCACGCATATTTTTCTCCGCCACGTGGGCGCAGAGCCAGTCACGGCCGAGCGAACGGTAGACGCTGATGGCCTGACCGAGGATCTGTGCGCTCAGACCGCAGCCGCGGTAGTCGCCGTCGATGCAGAAGCCGCCGACCAGACCGACGCCCGGCTCCTCGTCGTACCAGGTTTTGAGGTAGACGAGCGCGACCGGCGTGCCGTCCTCCAGCAGACCGAAGGTGCACGAGCGGGGCGAAACCTGCTGCGCGCGCTCGATGTCGCGCAGAAGCGCCTCAGGGTCGAGGTTTTCGTCCGTGCCGTAGGCGTTCCGGTGCAGCTCGCGCATGAACGCCACAATCTTATCCACATCCTGTGGATTTCTCGGGTCGGCGCGGCGGAACCAGATCTGCGGCGAGACCGGAACGCCCTTGGTGTTCTTCCAGCCGATGGAGGCGAAGGTGGAAAGCTCCTGCGGCAGATGGGAAGCATCGTTCTCGTAAACGATGTCGATATTGCCGTTTTCGTCAAAATCCAGCCGCGCAACGCAGGTGTTGTCGCCCCAGCCGATCTCGTTCATCTTTTCGGGCGGAAAGCCGTGTGCGAGGGTGAGCGCACCGCGGATCGCCGAGCCGTGGGTCACGACCGCGATGGATTTGCCCGCGTTTTCCTGCGCCAGACGGCGCACCTCGTTCAGCATCCGTTCGCCGGCCTGCATGACGGTCTCGCCGTGCGGGGGCGCGGCCTCCCACGGACGGGAGCACCACTTTGCGTACTGCTCGGGCCATGCGTGCGGCAGCTCGGCCCACGGCAGGTCCTCCCAGTCGCCCATGTCGATTTCGTGCAGGTCGTTGCGCAGCTCGACGCTCAGCCCGTGCGGCTCGGCAACGGCTTTCGCGGTCGTGCGGGCACGGAACAGGGGCGAGGCGTAGACCGCCGCGAGGGGAACGCTTTCGAAGCGCTTCGCGAGACAGGGGAGCTGCTGATACGCACGCGGCGTGAGCAGGCTGTCATACAGTCCGTGGCAGCGGCGGTAGATGTTGCCCTCGGCCTCGGTGTGGCGGATGATGTAGACCGTGGCTTTCATCGTCAGACCTCGACTGCGCCGGACAGCTCGGAAACCGTCTTGACGCCGTGCGCGTCCATCCACTCCTCCAGCTCACGCAGCGCCTTGACCGGAGCGGTCGGGTCGTTGAACATCACGGTGCCCATGGCAACGGCGTCCGCGCCCGCGAGCAGCATTTCCACGATGTCGCGGCCGGTGCGGATGCCGCCCATGCCGAGAATGGGCACGGAGACCGCGCGGCGGACCTGATAGACCATGCGGACCGCGACCGGGAACACCGCCGGGCCGGACAGGCCGCCCATGACGTTCGACAGGATGGGGCGGCGCTTTTCGATGTCGATGCGCATGCCGAGCAGGGTATTGATGAGCGAGAGCGCATCCGCGCCGGCGGACTCAGCCGCGCGTGCGATTTCTGCGATGTCGGTCACGTTCGGGGACAGCTTGACGATGAGCGGCTTTTTCGCCTTGGCCTTTGCCGCCGAAACGACCTCCTCGACCATCTTCGGCTGGGTGCCGAAGGCCATGCCGCCGCACTTGACGTTCGGGCAGGAGATGTTCATCTCGATGAGGTCAACGTCCGCGTCCGAAATCTTCTCGACCATGCCCTCGTATTCCTCGACCGTATTGCCGGAAACATTCGCGATGATCTTGGTGTCGTACTGACGCAGGAACGGGATCTGCTCCTTGATGAAGCGGTCGATGCCGGGGTTCTGGAGTCCAACACAGTTCAGAATGCCCTGCGGGGTCTCCGCGATACGGGGCGCGGGGTTGCCCAGACGCTCGGTCGGGGTCAGACCCTTGACGCCGATGCCGCCGAGCATGGAAAGGTCGAAAAATTCGCCGTACTCATGGCCGAAGCCGAACGTACCGGAGGCGGTCGTGATGGGGTTTTTCAGCTCCACGCCGCAGAAATTTACTCTTAAATCAGCCATTACCACTCGACCTCCTCAGCATTGAATACCGGACCGTCCTTGCAGACGTGACCGTATCGGGTTTCACCGTTTTCCGACTTGAGTGCGCATGCGCAGACGAGGCACGCGCCGATGCCGCAGCCCATGCGCTCCTCCATGGATACCTGACAGGGGACGCCGGCCTCCTTCGCGATGGCTGCGATAGCCTTCAGCATCGGCTTGGGGCCGCAGGCCGCGACGCCGGAAGCGGAAGAAATCTGCTCCTTCAGAATGTCGGTCACGAAGCCGTGACGCGCATAGGAGCCGTCGTCGGTCGTGACGAAGGTCTCGCACTCGTCGCGGAAGTCGCCTTCGAGAATGACCGCGCCCTTGCTGCGGAAGCCGAGGATAGCGGTCGGCTTCGCGCCCTGCTTTACCGCCTCGCGCACGCAGCCGAGCATGGGGGGCACGCCGATGCCGCCGCCAATGAATACCGGCGCGTCACCGAGCGCGGCGACCTCAAAGCCGTGGCCGAGCGGGCCGAGCACATCGAGCTCGTCGCCCGCCTTGCGCTGGCTGAGCCATGCCGTACCCTCGCCCTTTACCTGAAAGACGATGCGAAGCTCGGGCGCTTTCCATGCGCAGATCGAGATGGGGCGGCGCAGCAGATGGCCCTCGCCGCAGGCAATATGTACGAACTGGCCGCACTGCGTTTTTGCGGTGATTTCGGGTGCGTGCAGCACCATTAAGAATAATCCGTCACCAAGCTGAGTGTTTTCGACAACGCGGCAAATTTCCTGCACTGACATAACATTTCTCCCTCCGGTCGTGTATTTTACGCTTGTACTGTCATTATAAAGGAAAACGGGGGAAAAGAAAAGAGCGAAGTGATGCAGACTGCGAAGTTTGTACGGCGCATAAACCTCTGCTGCGGCGGGGTGAGAGCACCACGCCCTGCGGAACTGGTTTTGCGGCAGGCTTATGTATGACGGCAGGGAAAAACGGGTAAAATCAGGGGCGTACCGGCAGCGATATTTGTGAAAATTGCTTCTGGACTTCGAGGGGCAGTTATGATAAGATATGCTGCAATCAGAGAAGTACAGAAAATGCGGAAAACACGTGCTTTTTGCGGAAAGTGCACGGATTTGCGCCGATTCTGTGCGCCTGATACACAAGCGAAAGCGTGCAAGCGCTTTCAAACGGGCCGCAGCCGGGCTGCGGTGTGCGAGAGGAGAATTGACGATGGAACAGAACCGTTATATGACGATCCATGATGCGTCGCGTCTGTGGCATATCGAGGCGGAGGAACTGCGCCGCCGCTGTGCCAACGGAAAAATTCAGGGCGCTCGCATGGTCGGCGGCATCTGGATGATTCCGGTCTGATAAAATGCAAAAAAACGTCCTGCCGGTGGTTTCAAACCTCTCCGGCAGGACGTTTTGTATTGTTACAGCATTCTGCCGCGCAGCAGAACGGCGTGGATGTTCAGCTCCTCGTCGAGCAGCACGACATTCGCGAGCCGTCCCGCTTCGAGCGAGCCGTAGTCGTTTTCGATGCCGAGCGCGCGAGCGGGGTTGGTGGACGCCGAGCGCACCGCCTCGCCGAACGGAATGCCCATGCGGACCGCCGAACGCACGCAGTCCATCAGATTGGTCGCGGAACCCGCAATCGTGCCGTCGTGCAGTGTTGCGAGGTTGCCGCGCACGGTGACGGCCTGTCCGCCGAGGGAATACTCGCCGTCCGCAAGGCCGGTCGCCATCATGCTGTCCGAAATCAGGATCACGCGGCCGCTGAACAGCGTAAAGACCGCGCGGACGACCGAGGGGTGGATGTGCACGCCGTCCGCGATGAGCTCGACCGCGACGTTTTCGCTGTCGAAGGCCGCACCGATAACGCCCGGGGCGCGGTGCGAAAACGGCGGCATCGCGTTGAACAGGTGGGTGGTCTGCCGTGCGCCGCGGCGGAATGCCTCGCAGGCGGTGTCGTAGTCCGCCTCGGTGTGCGCGAGTGAAATGCGGACCTCGCCGCTCAGCTCCTCGATGGTTTCCATCGCGCCGGGAAGCTCGGGCGCCATGTCGCACAGCTTGAACAGACCGTGCGCCTTTTCCTGCACCCGGCGGAACATGGCGGCGTCCGGCGCGTGCAGATAGGCCGCGTTCTGGGCGCCCTTTTTCTTTTCCGAGATGAACGGGCCTTCCATGTTGATGCCGACAAGGGCGGCCTCGTGCGGCTCGGCGCTCCATGCGGCGGCGGCCTGCGCGATTTCGCTCAGCTTTTCCTCGGGGTAGGTCATGGTCGCGGGACAGATGGCGGCGATGCCGTTCTGCGCCTGATAGGAGGCGAGGGCGGAGATGGCCTCGGCCGTGCCGTCGCAGAAGTCGTAGCCCATGCAGCCGTGAAAGTGCAGGTCAACCAGTCCCGGAATGGCGTACAGCCCGCCCATATCGGCGGCATCGCTGCCGGCTTCCGTGCCGGTGATGCGGTCGCCCGAAATCGAAAGACCGCCCGAACGGAAGGTGCCGTCCGGCTGATAGATTTTCAAATTGCGAAATTCCATAGTTTTCTCACCTCAGAGAAGGTCGGTACATTTGGAAAGTGCGGCTTCGTCCGCGACGATGGAAACGTCGGTGTGAAGCTGAAGGATGGACGCCGGAACGCGCGGCGTTACCGGGCCGAAGAAGGCTTCGCGGACGATGTCCGCCTTGTTTTCGCCCGAAACGACGAGAACGATGCGGCGTGCGAGCATGATGGTCTGCACGCCCATGGTGTACGCCTGACGCGGCACATCATCGGCCGAGGCGAAAAAGCGCTTGTTCGCCTCGATGGTGGACTCGGTGAGGTTGACGCAGTGCGTGCCCTTGGAGAAATAGTCGTCCGGCTCGTTGAAGCCGATGTGACCGTTGAGACCCATGCCGAGCAGCTGGAGGTCGATGCCGCCCGCAGCGCGGATTGCCTTGTCGTAGCGGCTGCACTCGCGCTCCGCGTCAAGCTGTGCGCCGTCCGGCAGGTTGATGCGCTCGTCCGGGATGTTTACCGAGTCGAAGAAGTTCTTGTGCATGAAGTAATGGTAGCTCTGGTCGTGGTCCGGGGTCAGACCGCGGTATTCGTCCAGATTGAACGTCGTGCAGTCGCCGAAATCCACGTCGCCCTTGTGATACCACTTGATGAGCTGCTCGTAGATGCCGATGGGGGAGGAGCCGGTGGCGAGACCGAGCACGGAGTCCGGCTTCAGGATGACCTGCGCGGAGATGATGTTCGCGGCCTTGCGGCTCATATCATTATAATCCTTTGCGCGAATGATTTTCATGATGCGTTACCTCTTTCTTCCGTAAAAGCGGAAGGGACAGGCTTGCGCCCGCCCCCTCCCTGGTGATATATGGGTGTGTGCTTGATGCAGATTAAAGCATTTTTTCCATTTCGTCGGCTACGAACTGGACCTTGGTGCCGATGATGACCTGAACCGCGGTCTGGGACGGACGCATGACGCCTGCCACACCTGCGGACTTGATCTTCTTCTCGTTGACGAGCGTGCCGTCCTTGACTTCCATGCGCAGACGGGTGATGCAGTTGTCGAGAGATGCGACATTCTCCTTGCCGCCGAGACCCTCAAGAACGGTCGCAGCGATAGTGGTGTAGTCGTTGTTTGCGAGAGTCGCGTTCTTGTCTGCCTCTGCGAAATCAGCCTCCTCGTCCTCACGGCCCGGGGTCTTGAGGTTGAACTTGGTGATCGCAAAGTAGAATACCAGATAGAATACAACGAATGCCGCGATGCCGAGCGGGATGATCATCAGGGTGTTGTTCGCCGCCGGCAGGAAGGACGAGAATACGAGGTCGGTCGCGCCTGCGGAGAAGCAGAAGCCTGCGCGGAAGCCGACGTAGTAGGTGATGACGGTGAAGATGCCGTACAGAGCCGCGTAAACGATATACAGCGGGAAGCACAGGAACATGAAGCCGAACTCAAACGGCTCGGTAACGCCGCAGATGAATGCGCAGATCGCAGCGGACAGGACCAGACCGATGGCAGCCTTCTTGTTCTTTGCGGTCTTGATCATAGCCAGAGCCGCGCCGAATACGCCGAACATCATGCAGGGGAAGAAGCCGGACATGTACATGCCGAGGCTCCAGCTAATGACATTGCCGGTGGTGCCGACATCGCCGGTCTGAAAGCCGGCCCAGTAGTTCTGCAGGTCTCCGAGGCCGATGGTATCGAACCAGAATACGTTGTTGAGTGCGTGGTGCAGGCCGGTCGGGATGAGCAGGCGGTTGAGGAATGCGTAGATGCCTGCGCCGATGCCTTCCATGCCAATGATGGCTTCACCGACAGAAACGAGTGCGCCGAAGATGATCGGCCATACGAACAGCAGAACGACCGAAACCAGAATGGAAACCAGACCGGTGACAATCGCTACGCAGCGCTTGCCGCTGAAGAATGCCAGCCAGTCGGGCAGTTTGGCGTTCTTAAAGCGGTTGTAGCAGGCCGAGCCGATGATGCCGGCGATGATAGCGATAAAGACGTTCTGGATCTTATCGAACGCGAGCGTCTTTACCGGGTCGTCCGCGATAGCGGGCATCAGGGTGGTGACAACGCCCGTGCTCAGCAGGTTGGTCATCATCAGCCACGAAACCAGACCGGCGAGTGCGGATGTACCGTCTTTATCGTCCGCCAGACCGACCGCTACGCCGATAACGAACAGCCATGCCATGTTGTCGATCAGCGCGCCGCCCGCCTTGACGAGCAGGAAGCCGATGTTGTACAGCGCACCGCTTGTCGCCGCGCCCGGTACGCCCATAACGCCCGGGGCGATCGCATAGCCGAGGCCCATCAGGATACCGCAGATCGGGAGCGCTGCTACCGGCAGCATGAGTGCCTTACCTAATTTTTGCAGCTTTTTCATCATAATAGAGTCCCCTCCTCTTTGTAATGCCGCGCATGAACGCGGCGCTTTGTGAATGACGATGTATTTGAAACGAAAGCCGTAAACTGACGAAAGAAATACATCAGATGCCGTATTTCCATGAGCCGAACAGGAAACGCGGCTATTTCATCGCCTGTGGCGAAATGAAATCGAAATGAATGCCGGGGGTAGGGTGCTTAGAGATTTGCCGAGAGGAACGCTTTGAGGGCAGATGCCGCTGCGTCCTCGTCCTCGCCCTCAATGGTGAGCTTTACGGTGTCGCCCTTTTTGACGCCCAAGCTCATCACGCCCATGATGCGCTTGGCGTCTACTTCCTTCTTCGGGGAAGCGATCATGATTTTCGAGGCGAACCCCGACGCCTCCTTGACGAGCATTCCGGCCGGACGGGCGTGGATGCCGAACTCATCGGTAATCGTGTATGCGAACGTTTTCATAGTAAAATATCTCCTTTTTATTTCTTTTCGAGCGTCAGCAGGGTATCGCCTGCCTGAATTCCGCCCGCGCCCTCGGTCTTGACCGAAGCGAAGACATCGGGGTTGCAGACGATGATGGGGGTGACGACCTCGTAGCCTGCCGCCTTGATGGCGTTGAGGTCGAACTCAATGAGCGTATCGCCCTTGCGGACGGTGTCGCCCGACTTGCACTTTGCGGTGTAGTGCTCGCCCTTGAGGTTTACGGTGTCGATGCCGACATGGATGAGCAGCTCCGCGCCCTCGGAGGTCGTCATGGAAACCGCGTGGCCGGTATCGAACATCATATCGACCGTGCCGTTCGCGGGGGCGACGATGCGTCCCTCACTCGGCTGTACCGCCGCGCCCGGGCCGAGAATGCCCTGCGCGAAGGTCGGGTCGGGAACCTCGGACAGCGGAACGACCGTGCCGGAAACCGGAGCCGCAACCGCAATGCCGGACGAGGAAAACAGATTTTTCAGCTTGCCAAACATGATGCTTCACATTCTTTCTGGGGATTATTGTTCGGATATAGTATGTCGGTTCAGCAGATAAAACATTCGGAAAAAATAAAAAAACCAAATCTCATCGCACGAAAAACAGTTCTGTAACAAAAAAACTGATGCGAGAAATCTGGTTTTGCCCGCCGAAGCGGTAACAATCCATAAAAAACGAAGGGGTCGCGTCCCTTCCGGAAAATGCCTGTTATCTACTTGTTGTTTTCATTGTAACAGACCGGGAAATGGTTTGCAAGAAAAATCTGACGGCAGATGTGCCGAAAAATTGCGAGATTTTTGCGCAGATTGCACAAAAGCGCGGCGCGTCACCGCCGACGGACGGGCAGGGGCGAGGTCATTTCGCGCTGCATCCAGAAGAGTAGCAGACCGACAATGTAGCGTTGTTCGGCGTCCGTCAGCGCGCGTCCCGCCGGAATGCCGTGCCACTTTGCAAGACATCCGCGGCAGCAGCAGGCGGTCGCGTGCTGGGCGATAAAGACCGGGTGGCCGCGCATCGGGGTCTGTTTGCCGTCGTTCGGGATAACCGCCGGAGCAAGGCGCTGCGCGACAAAGTCGGCGGCGTGGCGGCGCATCACATCCCACCCCTTGTCGCAGATATACTGGCGGTCGCGGAGCGCAAGGTGGAAACGGCTGCGGAAGTTCGAGCGGGCGAGCGCGGCAAGACGCTCCTCGCAGCGGGTATTATCGTTTGTGCAGTCCATAAAAATCGGCTCCTTTACACTACCATTGTAAAACATGACGAAGAATGTTGCAAGGGTATCCGAAAGAATGGACAATCTGCCGCAAAAAACGGGTGCGGCACAGCCTTCGTTTGGCAGAAAGAGCGAAGAATGGCAGAGAGAGCCATGCGTGCACGGGCACGCATACGCAAAGTGTTTTCGGAAATTTACACAAAAAATACCTTGCGCAAACGCAAAGTATAGTGTATAATTACAAACAGGGAAACAATTCCGTCAACAAACGCCCGTGCATCAGGCAGGGGCAGGGGAGTGTATATCAATTATGACCAATTATCCGGTAAACAAAATCCGTAATGTATGTCTGATGGGTCACGGCGGCGACGGCAAGACCTCGCTCATCGAAAGCCTGCTCAATATCTCCGGTGCGACCGACCGCGTGGGCAAAATCGCCGACGGCAACACGGTCTGCGATTTCGACCCCGAAGAAATCCGCCGCAAGTTCTCGATTTCGACTGCGGTAGCACCCGTTGAATGGAACGGCTGCAAGATCAACCTGCTCGACACCCCGGGCTTCTTTGATTTTGAAAGCGAAGTGCAGTGCGCGATGCGCGTTGCAGAGTCCGCGCTTATCGTTGCGACCGGCAAGTCCGGCCCGGGTGTCGGCACGGAAAAGGCGTGGGAGCGCTGCGAAGAGCGCGCAATGCCGCGTATGTTCTACATTTCGAAGATTGACGAGGAAAACTCGGATTACTATACCTCTCTGCACAAGCTGCAGAAGCAGTTCGGCGTTTCCGTTGCGCCGGTCGTTGTCCCGATCTTCGAGGGCAACCGCGACACCGTCGGCATCGTCGACTGCGTTATCCGCAAGGCTTACCGCATGGACGGCAACAAGCGCGTCGAAATCCCGATTCCGGACGACATGAAGGACCGCATCGACCAGCACCGCGCAGCGCTGTGCGAGAATATCGCAGAGCTGTCCGAGGATCTGATGGAGCGCTACTTCGCGGGCGAAGAGTTCTCGGATGAAGAGCTGATCGCCGGCATCCGTCAGGGCGTCAAGGACCTGGTGCTCGCGCCGGTATTCTGCGGCACCGCCGCGACCGGTATCGGCTCCTACGCGCTGCTCAAGGGCATCGCGGACTATATGCCGTCCCCGGATGAAAAGCCGGTCGAGCTGTGCGAGGACGAAAAGGGCGAGCTGATCGAAATCAACTGCGCACCGAACGGCTCCACCTGTGCATTCGTATTTAAGACGGTCGCCGACCAGTACGGCCGCTTCTCCTACTTCAAGGTCATGTCGGGCGAAGTCAAGCAGGATATGACGCTTGTCAACAAGCGCGCGGACGCGAACGAGAAGATGGGTCACATCTTCACCGTCTGCGGCAAAAAGACGACCGAGGTTCCGGTTGTCGGCTGCGGCGACATCGGCGCCGTTTCCAAGCTCGTTACCACCAAGACGGGCGACACCCTTTCGATGAGCGTGCGCAAGGTCGAGCTTGAGCCGGTCGAGTTCGCGCCTCCCTGCTACACGCAGGCAATCGCCGCCAAGGTCAAGGGCGCCGAGGAGAAGATCTCCACGGGTCTGGCGCGTCTGCATGACGAGGACCCGTCGTTCGAAACCGAGTTCAATCCCGAAACCAAGCAGCACCTCATTTCCGGTGCAGGCGATATTCAGCTGGACGTTCTGTGCTCCAAGCTGCGCGACAAGTTCGGCGTAGAAGTCACGCTGTCCGCGCCGATCGTGCCGTACCGCGAGAAGATCCGCAAGCCGGTCACGGTCGAAGGCAAGCACAAGAAGCAGTCTGGCGGTCACGGCCAGTACGGTCACGTCAAGATGGAGTTTGCGCCGTATACCGAGGGCGATTATCTGTTCCAGGAGAAGATTTTCGGCGGTTCTGTTCCGAAGAACTTCCATCCGGCGGTCGATAAGGGCATCCGCGAGGCCATGGAGCATGGCGTTCTGGCCGGCTATCCGATGGTTGGCCTGCGTGCGACCCTGCTCGACGGCTCGTACCACGACGTTGACTCGAACGAGCTGTCCTTCAAGATGGCGGCCCGTCTGGCTTACAAGGCCGGTATCCCGCAGGCTTCTCCGGTTCTGCTTGAGCCTGTCTGCTCGATGAAGGTCGTTATCCCGGATTCCTACATGGGTGACGTTATCGGCGACCTTAACAAGCGCCGCGGCCGCATCATGGGCATGAACCCGATCGACGGCGGCAAGCAGGAAATCATTGCCGAGTGCCCGATGGCCGAGCTGGGCGACTACGCGATCAAGCTGCGTTCGATGACGCAGGGCCGCGGTTCGTTCGTTTCCAAGTTCGAGCGCTACGATGAAGCACCCGCTCCGGTTCAGGAAAAGGTCATCGCAGAGAACAAGGCTCGCATGGAGGCCCTGAACAAGGACTAAAAAGCACATAAACCTGCCCTGGCAGGCATACACAAGCAACACAGCCACGGCGGTTCCATCTGCTGTGGCTGTTCGCGTGGTGGGGTAAATCGGAATTTGTGGAATTGAAAAAAACAGAGTTTGGAGGAATGTTTCATGAAAAAAACTATAACGTTAGCGTTTTGCTTTGTGATGCTTCTTCTCTTTGTGACATATCAAATGTGAAAATTGAGTATGGAACCTCTTCCGTTTATTCAAAAGAAGATATGGATGCTGCTATTGAGGTTATAAAAGAACAGTTCAGTTCATTTGAAGGCTGTGAACTGCATAGTCTTTCTTATGTGTCGGATGAAGAATGCAACAAGGCAGAAAATATTGAATGGATGAATGATTTAAGAGCGGATGATAGTAGAGAAATCTTCACGCAATGCATTGCATTTAATAGCAGCTTCCGTTCGCCGAAAAAAGGCGGCGATGCATGGCATGCTGACGAAGAATATACCTGGACATGGTGGCTTGCACGAAGCAAAGACGGAGAATGGAAACTGATGACTTGGGGCTATTGATAAAATAAGAAATTTTAACTTGTCATAAACCCACGAAAAAAGGCACGCCAAAGGCGTGCCTTGAGCCTGTCGAAAAACTAACGTTTTTCCGACATTCTGTGTTTTGACTTCGCAAAACACGGACGTCCGAAAGTTCCCATGCGGAAACTTTCTCCCTCTTTAAGTATAAAAACCGTGATACATGCTCCCGGTTTTTATGACTTTGCGCAGCAAAATCTATTTCATGCGCGCTTGACGCGCGAAACACTGTGTTCTCGAAAAAATTAACTTTATCGACAGACTGAAAGGCACGCCCAAAGGCGTGCCTTTCGCGTCCCTCCGGGACGCCGCGCACACATTGTGTGCGCAATTTCCTGCCGTATTTTGGCCTCGCCAAAACAGGCGGGACAGGCCTGCCGCAGCAGGCCGCGTAAAATTCTCCGTAAAAGTCGGGGCGTGTACCTGACTTTTACACCTCTGCCTCGGGACACGTGTCCCGAGCCTCGTCCGCCGTGCGGACGAGAGGGGGTTATCTCAAAAAGTTTCTTCGGAACTTTTTGAGTATCTAAGGGGGACAGCGTCCCCCTTAGAAGCGGCCGCGAGGCCGCCTATTCCATGACGCGGGCAATATGTATCGTGAGATACAGCAGCTCGTTCCGTCCGGCGTGGAATCCCTTCTCGTGCAGCACGTAATCGCAGATTTTCTCCGCGCACGCGAACGCGCGGGGGTACTTGAAGCGCACCACTTCGAGCAGGTCGGTGTCCTCGTCGCCGTATTTCTGGCTGCTGACAATGCGCCGCGCGAAAAATTTCAGATGCGTGATGAAACGGTAGTATTCGATGGTCGAGCTGTCCGGCTCGGCACCGTAGGCCTCGCGCACGATGCGCAGCGCCGCCTGCATCAGATAGGTCATGTCGTAGACCTCACGGATTTCGCCGCCGATCTGCGCGTTGACAAAGTGCATCGCAATAAAGCCTGCCTCGTCGTCGGTGAAGTCCACGTCGGTTTCCTCCAGTACGATTTCGTTCGCCTTGAGGCCGACCTTGTACTCGTCCTTGTAGAACTGCTGAATGTCCCAGAGAAGCGGGTTTTCCAGATGAATCCCCTCTTTATATCGCGAAATCGCGCCCGAAATATGGTCGGGGAGGGTGACGTAGATGCTGTCGGACAGCTCGCGGCCGAGCGACAGCTTCGCGTGGTTGATGATGCGCTCGCTCATCATGAAATGCGGCAGGGGAATGCTCGTGATAAGCTGCTGAAAACGGCTGGAAAGCTGGTCGGAGTGCAGGGAAAAGCGCTTTTCAATCTTGGCCGGACTGGCCTCGTCGCCGGCCTTGCAGCCGAACCCCAGTCCGCGCCCCATGAGCACGGTCTCCGCGCCGTTTTCGTCGAGCGCGACCACCACGTTGTTGTTCAGAACCTTCTGTATCTGCATTATTTTTCCTTTCGTGCGGCGCAGACCGCGTCAAGAGCCTCGCGGGCCGCGCGTACCGAAGCCGCGTCGCAGCGCAGAAGCTCAAATTCATTCAGGCCGGGAATACCCATCGGGACGTTTTCGCGGCGGAATACCATGCCGCCCGGAACGGCCTTCTTTGCGGAAAGATGGAAGGTGCGCACGCCGGTTTCGGGCGCGAGAGTGCGGATCGCGTCCGCGTTCACGCCGGCTCCTGCCATGATCTCGACCTCGCCGCGGCTCTTTTCGTGCAGCTCGCGCAGAAGCGATGCGCCGTCCGTGCAGGCGGCCTGCTGACCCGAGGTGAGAATGGTGTCGATGTCGAGCTGACGCGCCGCCTCAAGCGCCTCGAACGGATCGCGGCAGACGTCGAACGCGCGGTGCAGCGTGACTCCGCAGCCATCGGCATAGGTCATGAGGGCGTTCATGCGCACGGTGTCGAGTGCGCCCTCCGGCGTCAGCACGCCGATCACGATGCCGTCCGCACCCAGACCCGCAAACCGCGCCGCCTGACGGCAGAGCAGCTCGAATTCGTCCTCGTCATACAGAAAATCGCCTGCACGCGGGCGCAGCAGCACCCGGACAGGGATACCGACCTTTTCGCGCACCATGCAGAACAGGTCCTCGTCCGGTGACAGTCCGCCGAGCGGCAGTGCCGAGCACAGCTCGATGCGGTCGGCTCCTCCCTCTGCGGCGCTTACCGCCGAAGCAACGCTGTCCGCGCAGACCTCCAGCAGACCCTTCATCTATAACCGCTTCCTCTCTTACCTCTTTACATATTTCATCCAGTATAGCACCAAGCAGCCGACCGGGTCAATGAATTTCGCAGAAAGAACAGGGAAAATATAAACTGTCCGGCGGAAAAGCCGGTTTTTCGGGAATACGAATTTCGCGCGGGAGGGGACATGCAATAGATTTTGCAGCGCAAAATCATAAAAACCGGGAGCGTGTAACTCGGTTTTTA
>UQVU01000004.1 GCA_900544475.1 uncultured Butyricicoccus sp. | reverse complement strand
GTCCGAAAGTTCCCATGCGGCGGCGGGCTGAGGGCAGCCCGCCCTACGGGGGGACGAGAGATAAAGTATAAAAAATCAGGTACACGCCCCGACTTTTTATGAACCTGCTGCGCAGGTTCTATTTTATGCGCGCTTCCGCGCGGAAGCTGAGATGTTTTCGCTGTATTTTTTCTTTTTTCAGATAAAAATATCCCTCTCTGGTTGATGCAGAGAGGGATTTTCGTTTTTTGTTTACTTGGTGAAGCGGCAGTCGGCCCAGCAGGCGTTATGGTCGGAAAGCTCGGGACCGGTGAACTTCGCCAGCGCGCTGCCCGGCTCGGCCCAGGTGCAGTCCTTCGTTTCGGTCGAAATCGTGCCGTGATCGACGCATTCCATGCCGCGCGCCATCAGCCAGTCCAGCTTGAGCAGCATGCTCTTGCTGCCCGGCATCGGCTTGCGGCGCGTGCCCTCGATGCTGCTGAACCCGCGGTAGGAGAAGCCGTTTTCCTCGGCCTGCGGCAGGACGCGCTCGTATTTCTCGACCGCCGCCATATGCTTCGCGAGGCGCTCCGGGTCGTTGAACAGCTTGGTGAAGCCCGGAATATCGTTGCCGTCAAAGGTGTTGGTGTTCAGGTCGCCGCCGATCATGACCGGCGTATCCGGCGCGAACGACTTTTTGATCTCATCATACACGACTGCCATCTGCGCTTCGCGGCCCTCGCTGTCCGCACGGTTCTCCAGATGAACGCTGACCGCGCCGACCTCGCGGCCGCCGATGTCGAGCGAGCAGACGATGGCGACACGTGCGCCGATGCGCTTCTGGCGGTCGTAGTACCAGTTGTACTGCTCGGGCATATGGACGACCTTCGCCCAGCGGATGGGCCAGCGGGAGAACAGGGCGTTGCCGTGGAAGCCCTTGTTGTCCTCGGGATTTACCAGCTCGATAAACTCCAGACCGTAGGCGTAATTCATGCCGATGGATTTCGCGATTTCGTAGGCAACGTTGCAGTTGCCCGAGCGGACCGCGCCGTCATCCAGCTCGTTGGCGTAGATGATGTCCATGTTTTTGAGGTCGGGACACATATTGAGAAAGTCGATGGTTTCGTGAAGCGTCTGGCCGCGCTCGATGTTGAATACAACGTGGCGCAGCGTTTCGGGCACCTCGGCGGGCGCATCCACGAGGTTGTGCACCTCGCACTGCTGATACTGCGGGATTTTTTCCATGACCTTGAACTGGCCGAGTGCCGGGACGAGATTACCGAGTTCGATGCGTTTTTCGTAGGACAGGGTTTCCATTTGTTACACGCCTTTCATATAAATGGTGGATATTTGCGGGATTTATTTGCGGTAGAATATGGGGGCAGCCGGCAGGAATGCTTGACTCTGCCGGCTGTTCCATATAAGGAAAGAAAAAGATGATGCGTAAAAATGAGGGAGTGCGGGGGAAAATCAGGCGTTTGCGGTCGTCTTTGCTGCTTCGGCAGCTTCGCGCTGCTTCATCTCGGTGATAATGCGCGGATAGATCTTATCGAGCTTGTAGAACAGAAGCAGTACGCCGATGCCGCCCCAGGCGATGATGTTGCCGATGATGTAGATGGCGATGAGCATCTGAGACTGTGCGGCATTGATGGTTGCGGTGCCGGCGAAGCCTACGAGGCTCATGAGGCCGCCGAAAATAGCGGTCGTTATACCGGAGCCGAATTTCTGACCGGCGGTGGTGGCAGAAACCATCAGGCCCTGTACGCGGATGCCGCGCTTCCATGCGCCGTACTCGATAACGTCGGCGAGCATGGAGTACTTGACGCCGCGGAAGCAGCCCTTGCCGATGCCGCGCATGACGCAGGCAAACAGTGCAAGATTGAGGGCGCTCGGGTTGATGAACAGGGAGACCGTGCCGATAACGGCGACGATCGCACCGATCAGCGCTACGTTGCGCTTGCCGAACTTTGCGATGAACGGGGAGAGGACAAGAACGGTGACGATCTGCGGAATGGATTCGAAGGACGCGAGTGCGCCGAGCAGGTCGCGGTTGCCGAGAATGTACTGCGCATAATAAGCGTTGCAGGTGCCGGTAACTGCCTCATAGAAGGACAGGAACACAGCAAGGAAGAAGAACATGATGAAGTACTTGTTGGTGACGCAGAGCTTGATGCCCATCCAGAGCGGAACGCTCTTGCCGTCCTTGGTCTTGGTCTCTTCCGTGACGCGCTCATGACAGTTCTTGAAGCAGATGAACAGCATGATGATGGAAACGATGGCGTAGAGGATGGAAACCTCGATCCATGCCTGCTGGGTGTCACCCAGACGGGTAACCAGCGGGAAGGTTACTGCGGAGATGACCATGTTGCCGAGGGCGGACATACCGGTACGGAACAGGTTGACAACGGCGCGCTGGTCGGTATCACGGGTCATCAGGGTTGCCAGCGTTGCGTACGGGAGGTTCAGTGCGGTGTAAACAACGGTAGTGCAGAAGTTATAGGTGATGAAAACGTAAATGCCCTTTACAATCTGCGTTGCAGGCGGAACGGTGAACAGCAGGATTGCTGCGATACCGTACGGAATCATCATCCAGAGGATCCATGCACGGGACTTGCCGTACTTGGAATGTGTGCGGTCAACCAGGTGACCGATCAGTACATCGGAAATACCATCGAAGAAACGCGAGATCAGCATGATGGTACCGATCATGGCTGCAGAGATGCCGACTACGTTGGTGTAGAAGTAAATCAGCAGCGAGGTTGTCAAGGCGAAGACAACGTTGCAGGCAACATCGCCGAGGCCGTAGGAGAATTTCTCTTTGAAGTGGATCTTCTCAAATTCCTTATCACCCGCGAAAGTCGGGTTGCTGGATTTGCCCATGGTTTTGCTCAGTCCTTTTTTATTTTTTCTTTTTTACCAGTTGCAGCGATACAAACCGTCCGGTGCGCCGGGCGCATCGGGAGTGGGTCTGCCTTTGAGAAGTTGTCCGGACTCTTCTCTCGCTATACCCTTTCAGTGGAAGTCCGTTCCACCGAACGATTACAAGTATAGCACTGAACGGAATAAAATTCAATAAATCATATTGCAAAAAGAATAATATTCAATTTTGTGCATTCTTCACAAGGTCGATGTTTTGTGATACAATGAAATAACTATATGATGCGGAAGTGCAGGGTGATTGCATGGACAAGAACGTTTATGCCGCAATTCAGTCGCAGTATTCAACTTTATCCAAGGTTGGAAAGCGGATTGCGGACTATATCTTAGCCGATCCGGTACATATTACCTCGATCAGCATTCAGCAGATGGCGGCCGAGCTTGACATCGCGGAGTCGAGTATTATTCGATTCTGCAAGATCGTCGGCTGCGCGGGCTTCAGCGAGGTAAAGCTGCTGCTGGCGAAATATTCTCCCAAGTCGGTGCGCACGATTTTTGAAGATCTGTCCGAAACCGATAGTATTTCGACCATTTCGGAGAGTGTGTTCAGCCGGAATATCGACACGCTCGAGCGGGCGCTCCAGCTGCTTGACTTCGAGAAAATCGAGCAGGCGGTGGGCGTGCTCAGCCGGGCGGAGAATATCCTCATCCTCGGCGTCGGCGCGTCCGGCACCATCGCGGAGGACTTCTACATCCGCCTCATGCGCATCGGCATCCGCGCGGTTTCGCTGACCGATTCGCACCTGATGCAGATTCAGGCGAGCCAATGCGGCCCGGATACGGCGGTCATCGCCATCTCGCATACCGGCAAGACGCGCGAAATCGTGTCGGCCGTGCGTACCGCGAGGGAGTGCGGCGCACCGACCATCGGCATCACCGGCTACCCGGATACGTCGCTCAAAGAGGTCAGCGACATCTGCCTTGAGCTGTATTCGCCCGAGCAGCTTTTCGTGTCGCCGCGCGTGGCGCAGTTCTCCCTCATCGACACGCTTTATGTCAGCCTCGCTATCCGCCGCAAGGACAGCGTCGTACAGAATATTGAACGCATGAACGAGGTGCTGAAACCCTTCCGCATGGAGTGACGCCGGACAATATAATGTACGGAAATCCATATGCCGGAAAACGCCGCGCGGCATAGGAAAAGGCGTAAAAAATTCGCAGAATGCGAGATAAACGCGCAAATAACTGCAATTATCGGCGGGATAAATTTTTTTTCAAAATAATCCGTAGTTCCCTGTTGACAGAACGGGACGCGAGTGATATTACGTAGCTGTTCAAAATAATGGATGAGCAAAGAGCAATGAGGCTCCTGTAAAGGACTCTCGTTGCTTTTTTTTGTTCGCTGAACGCCCGGGATTTAAGGCAACACCGCGCCTCGTCAGTACGCAAAATTTACTCGCAAATCGCTCTTGTCCAATTATGCGGTATTGCCTTCAGTCAGACAGAGTGACAAGGGCGTCAGCGGTTTTCATCAGCCGGTGCGCCCTTTTTTATGCAGGAAGGAGCGGAACATGGCACATCTTGTTATTACAATAGGATGCGAATACGGCGCGAAAGGCAATCGGATCGGCCGGAAGGTCGCGAGTGACCTCGGCATCAAGTTTTATGACCGCGATACCGTAGACGAGATCATCAAAGAGGTCGGCATCCCGAAGGACATCATGGAAAAGGTTGAGCAGGGCGTCACCATCGCCGGCAGTGCGGTTAAGTCCATTCTCGCGGTCGCGAAACCACGGTTTCAGACAGGCTGTGCCTGCGGCGGGGTGAGGGCAGAAGGTGAATTGCGGCGCAGCCGCAAGAGAAGCCACCCTGGGGTGCTCCGCCCTACGGTGTCAGGGAGGAGAAAATGTATTTACTTGCAGAGGAGTGCAATTATCATGAACGACGTCAACTTTTCCGTTCCGCAGAATATCATTGTCGGCCGTGGCTCGCTCGCGCAGATCGAAAAGGGAACGGCGAACCCGTCCCTCGGCGTGCTGGGAAAAATCACGAGCGGCCTGCGCATCGAGTCTCAGCGGCTGATCGAAACCCCGCGCGAGGATTTCTGTCTGGTGAAGCCGGAGGAAATGGTTCCGACCAAGGAGGTCGAGGGACAGCACCGCGTCTGGACCTGCTTTCCGTATGAGGACACCCGTCTGGTCGAGATCTACCGCATCGACGTTGAGCCGGGCGGCGAGTACGTGAGCGGCGCACACGGCGAAAACACGCGCGAATACCTGACCGTCACGGACGGCGTGCTGACGGTCGAGTGCCGCGGCCACGTTCAGCGCATCGCACGGCAGGAGGCGTACAAGTTCGAAACCGACCAGATGCACATCTACCGCAACGAGGGCACCGAACGCGCCAGCTGCTTCTGCTTCTTTCTGGATTACAAGTAAATCACAGAGCTTATCCACAGCCTGTTGATAATTTCTGCGCATAAAAAGACTCCACCTGAGCATTTCGCCGGGTGGAGTTTGCGCTATTCAGAGGCAGATACGAGGGGGAAAACAAACCTGCACAAAATGCACAGTAAAATTTGTGCAGAATTTTTCGTTTTTTCTGTCACAATTCGGCCTTCTCAAACGTTTATATATATGTAAAGAAAAAATCTGACGGCACAGGTGCAGCGGGGCGTTTTGGGATAGAGAGCGAAAGAACCGCACCTGCCGGGCCGGTCAGACCATACGAAAAATGCCCGTGAGCCGGAAAAACGGCCGGTCCACGGGCATTTTCATATTGCCTTAAAGCTCAAGCAGGCGATGGCGCACGGCGGATACCGGGCGTTCGAGCTGCTCGGCGATTTCGCCCAAGTGAAGCCCCTGCTGACGGAGGGAAACGAGCTGCGCGTCCTCCTCGTCTGTCCACGGGCCGTGTCGCAGCGAAAGCTGATAGTTCGCCTCGTCGATGATGTCGTCGAGGTTCGAAACAATGAACCGCTGTGCGGCGAGCGCGTAGAGCACGTTCTGGTCGCGGGTCTGGTCGGCGCAGCGCGTCAGCAGAATGCCGACCTCCTCGCCGCTCTGGGTGGGCAGACGGGAGAGCTTGTTGTGAATATCCGGCATCCACGCGAGCAGACCGGCGTCGGTCAGCCAGTCGAGCAGGTGCGTGCAGACGAGGCGGCCGCCGGTTTCGTCCGCGAGGGCGTTCAGGCGGCGCACGACCTCGGCGGCGGCAATCGGCTGCTCGGAATAGTCAAAATCTGCGCGGCGGTTGTACGGAATGGAGATGGGGAGCCGGTGGGGCGCTTCCTCTGCCGCAGCGGACGGCTGCGCTTCGGCGGGCGTTTCCGGCTCGGTCTGCGGCTGCTTGCGCGGCGCAGGCTTGATGGAGGACGCGGGGCGGAGCATGGCGGCAAGCTCGGGCGGCAGGGCATTCGGCCTGTTTTCCGGCTGCGGCTGCGCGGGAGCCGGGGAAGGGGCAGGCGCGGCTTTGGGCGCGGACGGCTGCGTTTTCGCAACGCGGGCGGCGGTATTCGTGACGACCTTATCCAGGACCTGCGCAACATAGGCAAAGCAGCGCGACATACGGGCGTTCCGCGTCAGATCGCCCTCCGGCACCGGCGTGCCGTCTATGGGATTGACGCCCTGCGACAGTTTCTCCATGTACATCTTTGCGCGTTTTATGGTATCAAGTTCGGTCATGCCCTGTCTCCGTTCTCCGCAGACCTCCCTGCGGCTTTCATGCTTCTATCTTATCATCGTGCGCCCCGTCTGCGCAAGCGTTTTCGGCGAATAAAACAGCCGGGGCACAAATCTGTTGTTCTGCCGCGTTCGCGCTTTGCAGAAACAGGAACTCCCGCGCAGCAGCGCGCATAAAAAAGCATTTGCGCCGCAAATGCAAAAAAACCGGGGACATGCGCCTCGGTTTTTTTACTATGAGAGAGATAAAAGTTTCTGCATAGGAACTTTTATCCGTCCGTGTTCTGCGAAGTCAGAACACAGATTGTCGGCAAAACGTCAGTTTTGCGACAGTCGTTAGAATACGGTGACTACTGCGCCCTTGTAGGTCTCGTCAACGTACTTCTTCACGTCGTCGCTCTGGAGAGCCTTCTTGAGCGCCTGGATCTTGTCGCTGTTCTCCTCGCCTGCGCGGCAAGCAACAACGTTTACATAAACCTTTGCGTAATCCGGGTTCTCGGTGATGAGGGAGTCCTCAGAGGCGTTCAGGTCAGCCTGAAGCGCGTAGTTGCCGTTGATGACCGCGAGGTCAACGTCAGCGAGCGAACGCGGCAGCTGCTCGGCGGCGATCTCCTGAATGTCGAGGTTCTTCGGGTTCTCGGTGATGTCGAGCTTGGTTGCGTCGGAGGTCGGGTCGATGCCGTCCTTCAGCTTGATAAGGCCGGCGTCCTGAAGCAGAAGCAGAGCACGGGTCTCGTTCGAGCCGTCGTTCGGGATAGCGACAGAAGCGCCGTCAGCCAGCTCTTCAAGGGACGCGGTCTTGCCTGCGTAGATGCCGAACGGTTCGTAGTGCATATCGAACGCTGCGGCCAGATCGGTGCCGTTCTCCTTGTTGAAGTTGTTGAGGTACGGGGTGTGCTGGAAGTAGTTTGCGTCCAGATCGCCGTCAACCAGTGCGGTGTTCGGCTGAACGTAGTCGGTGAACTCAACAACGTCAAGGGTGTAGCCCTCGGCCTCGAGCGCGGACTTCGCTGCGTTCAGAATCTCTGCGTGCGGGGTCGGGGTCGCGCCGACGGTGATGACCTTGTCGGAGTCGCCGGTGTTTGCCGCTGCGCTGTTGTCAGAGGAGGACGTGCCGCCGCCGCAGGCGGTCAGAGCGGTCAGGCACAGTGCGCCTGCAAGGATTGCTGCAATGGATTTCTTCATGGGAATTCGCTCCTTTTTGATGATTCTATCATTTTTTAATGATAACAAAGTAATGAAAAATGGTGGGGTATTATCGGTTGCGCTTGTCCAGATAATGCGCAAGGCGCATGCCGACTTCCTGGAAAATCTGCACGATAACAACGATAATGACAACGGCTACGAACATGATGGGGAAGTTGTAGCGGTTGTAGCCGTAGTTTACGGCGACCGTACCCAGACCGCCGCCGCCGATAAAGCCGGCCATTGCGGAGTAGCCGAGGATGGTGACGATGGAAATCGCGCCGCCGACCATGAGGGACGGCTTTGCCTCGGGGACGAGCACCTTCCAGACGATCTGCCACGGGCTCGCGCCCATGGACTGCGCCGCCTCAATGACGCCGAAGGGGACTTCCTTGATGGAGGACTCGACCATGCGGGCGATATAAGGCGCGGCGGCGAAGGTCAGCGGAACGATCATCGCCGTGGTGCCGATGGCCTTGCCGACGATGGCGCGGGTGACCGGCGTAATCATGACCGCGAGAATGAGGAACGGCACCGAACGCAGAATGTTGACGACAATGCCGAGCACGGTGTTGAGGACGGGCATCGGGCGGATGCCGTTCTTGTCGGTCACGACGAGCGTCAGACCGAGCGGCAGGCCGATGACATAGGAAATCGCGGTGGAGAGGAGAACCATGTAAAGGGTCTCCCACAGGCTCTGTGCCCATACGTTAAGCGGGAGCATATTCGTTTACCTCCTCTGCGTGGATGTTCTGGGTTTCGAGGTACGCGAGCGCACGTTTCGCGGCGCGTTCGTCCTCGGGAAGCTGTAGGATCATCTGACCGTAGGCGCGGCCGTCCATATTCTTGGTGTCCGCGAACAGGATGTTGACCGGGGACTTGCATTCGAGCACCATGTTGGAAATAATCGGCTCGAACGAGGAATTGCCGTCAAAGACGATGCGGCAGTAGCGCTTGCCGGTGGCGAGGGCGTTCCGCTTTCCGTCCGGGTAGATGAGCTGCTTTGCCATCGCGGACTGCGGACGGGTGAACACCTCGTCCACCGTGCCGACCTCGGCGATGTGGCTGGAGTCGATGATGGCGACGCGCTGACAGATCTCTTCGATGACCGCCATCTCGTGCGTGATGACGATGATGGTGATGCCGAGCGTTTTGTTGATCTCCTTGAGCAGCGCGAGAATGGAGCGCGTGGTGGTCGGGTCGAGGGCGCTCGTGGCCTCATCGCACAGCAGAATTTTCGGGTTGGTCGCAAGCGCACGCGCGATGGCGACGCGCTGCTGCTGGCCGCCGGAGAGCTGCGAGGGGTAGTTGCCCGCGCGGTCGGACAGACCGACGATTTCGAGCAGCTCGGTCGCACGCTTCACCGCGTCTGCGCGGCTCACGCCCGCGATCTCGAGCGGAAAGCAGATGTTCTGGAGCGCGGTGCGCTGCTGAAGCAGGTTAAACTGCTGAAAGATCATGCCCATCGAGCGGCGCGCCTCTAAAAGCTGCTTTTTCGAGAGCTTGCCAAGCTCCTGACCGTCTACCATGACGGTGCCGGCGGTCGGCGTTTCGAGAAAGTTGATGCAGCGCACGAGCGTGGATTTGCCGGCGCCGGACAGACCGATGATGCCGAAAATCTCGCCGCGGTTGATGTCGAGGTCGATGCCGTCGAGCGCTGTGACCTTGCCGGCACGGCCGGTGAACGTTTTATTGAGGTTTCGGATGCGAACGATTGCGTCCTGTTCCAAGTTCCATTCCTCCTGACACGGAAAATTGTTTTCAGATTCACAAAAAGAAAAGCGGAAAGCCTGAGTTCTGCTTTCCGCTCGTTTTCCTGTACCTACCGCCGCCGCATGACAAGCGGCCCGCCTGCGCCGCGCTCCCTTAGCGGAGCCGTCCGGCAGAAAAACGAGCAAAATCACACATCATGCACATGGACATTCGAGAAGTGTTCATTGTGATTTCCTCCTTTTCCTACGGTTTCGATAGTAATTCGTTTCTGTGGCATAAGTATAGTCTATTGAGAGCGGTTTGTCAACCCTGTTTTGCGCCATATCCCGAAAAAGAGGGGAAGAAAGGGACAGAACCGCCACGCCCGGGGGATTGTATCCGCCCTGACATTGAAAAGCCGCGGGATAATTGCTATAATGTAGTTGTGAAAGCTGTCAATAAAGCAGTAGTTTCGCGACAGCTAAGAATATTGAGGAGGGATACCATGGATCTGGCAGATTTTTTTGCGATTGACAGACTGGCGGAGCACGATGAGGAAACGCTCGTCGAGTCTGCGATGCAGCTTCAGCAGGTCATGATGCTGTATGAATCCGGCATTCGTGAGATAAAGACAAAACTGGACATTCTGGCGGACGAGTCGCGCATTTCGGGCAAGGCGAGCCCCATCAACGCCATCAAGAGCCGCATCAAAACGCCGCGCAGCATCGTGGGCAAGCTCAAGCGCCGCGGTTTTCCGGTCACGCTGCAATCCATGATGGATAACTTAAACGACATCGGCGGCATTCGCGTTATCTGCCCGTTTATTCAGGATATTTATACCGTGGCGGATATGCTCATGCGGCAGACCGACCTGACGCTCATCGAGAAGAAGGACTATATCAGCAGTCCCAAGCCGAACGGCTACCGCAGCCTGCACCTCATCCTTGAAGTGCCGATTTTCCTGTCCGAGCGCACGGTCCCCGTCCGCATCGAGCTTCAGCTGCGCACGATCGCGATGGATTTCTGGGCAAGCCTGGAGCATCAGCTGCGGTACAAATCCAACGTAGAGGTTCCGGCGAACCTGTCGGACGACCTCAAGCGCTGCGCGGACGTCATTGCGGCGACCGATGAGGATATGCAGCGCATCGCAAAGGACCTCGGCGTTCTGTAAGCCGGAAAGGAAATAGACCAAATGGAACTTATCCCAATACTCACGCTCGCACTCGTGATCGTGCTGCTCGTGCTCGTCATCGTGCTGCTCGTCCGCAGACCGGCGCAGCCGCCCGCGCACACGGATAGCGGCGCGATTTCGGCGCTCGGTGCGCTCGTCACGCAGAACCTCCGCGAGGGACGAGAAGCGCAGGACAGCCGCCTCGCCGCGATGGACCAGTCGGTTTCGAGCCAGCTCGAGCGCTTCGAGAAGCGCCTGCACGGCTTTTCGCTCGAAACCTCGCAGCAGCTCAGCGGCATCCGCGCCGCCGTGGACGGCAACCTGCGTGAGCTTCGCGAGGACAACAACAAAAAGCTCGACGAAATGCGCGGCATCGTGGACGAAAAGCTCCAGAAAACCCTGTCCGACCGCATGAACGAGTCGTTCCGTCTGGTAAACGAGCGTCTGGAGCAGGTCTACCGCGGCCTCGGCGAGATGCAGACGCTTGCGCAGGGCGTGGGCGACCTGAAAAAGGTGCTGACGAATGTCAAAACGCGCGGCATCGTGGGCGAGATCCAGCTCGGCGCTATCCTTTCGGACATTCTCGCGCCCGAGCAGTACGCGGAGAACGTCGCGACCGTGCCGGGAAGCCGCAACGTGGTCGAATTCGCCGTGCGCCTTCCGGCGGAGGACGGCAGCACGATATGGCTGCCCATCGACTCCAAGTTCCCGGGTGACACCTACGGGGCGCTGCGCGACGCCTACGAGAGCGGCTCGCGCGAGCAGATCGACGCCTGCGCAAAGCAGCTCATCCTGACCCTCCGCAGTGAGGCGAAGGACATCCGCGACAAGTACCTCGAGCCGCCGTACACCACCGAGTTCGGCATTATGTTCCTCCCGTTTGAGGGACTGTACGCCGAGGCGGTGCAGCGCGGCATGGTCGAGATTTTGCAGCGCGATTTCCATGTCAATATTGCCGGCCCGAGCACGATGGCGGCGCTGCTGAACAGCCTTCAGATGTCCTTCCGCACGATTGCAATTCAGAAGCGCTCGGGCGAGGTCTGGAACGTGCTCGGCGCGGTAAAGACCGAGTTCGACAAGTTCGAAACCTGCCTGACCCAGACGCAGAACCGCCTCGACCAGGCAAGCCGCGAGCTGGACAAGCTGGTCGGCACGCGCACCCGCGCCATTCGCCGCCGCCTGAAAAACGTTACCGAGCTGTCCGAGGCGGAAAGTGAGCGCATTCTGAGCGCAGCGGACGACGAGGACGCAACTTCATAAAAATTTAAGAAATTATTCACGGTTTTGTGTGGGAAAACCGGAGTGGTTTTGAGGTATACTGTAAACAGAAAGGATAGAGAAACCCATAGCGCAATAAAAGGGAGGAATTGTCATGAAAATGCAGACTCATGCAGTCCTTTTCGCATTCATCCACCGGCTGCTCGTGCGGCTGTTCGGCCCAATCGAGCGGGGAAAGTACCGCACATAGACGATAAAACAGAACGTTCATGGGTACAAGACACCGCGCGAAAGCGCGTATCAAATAGACTTTGCGTAGCAAAGTCATGGTTTCATCCACACTTTGTGCGGTGGAACCACTCTCCCCGAAAACTGTAGTTTCCGGGGAAGATAGCAGCAGAGAAAGCGGGCGTGATACTATGACGGCTGCTGTATTTTTCGAACTTTTTCATAAATACGGACTGATTCTGGTCGGGGCAGTGGTGTTCTGCGAATACATGAACCTGCCGGGTTTTCCGGCGGGCGTTATCATGCCGTGTGTCGGCGTGCTGATTGCGCAGAGCAGCCTGTCGCTGCCGTTGACGGTCGCGCTGAGCGTAGCCGCCGGTCTGCTCGGCAGTCTGGTCATCTACGGGCTGTGCTATTGGGGCGGTGAGCCGATCATGGAAAAGCTGTTCGGCAAGAGTAAGAAATTCCGTTCCCTCGTGCAGAAATGCCACGAATTTATCAACGCGCAGCACGGCAGGGGACTGGCGATTATCCGTGTTATCCCGATGCTGCGGACCATCGTTTCCATTCCGGCCGGTCTGCTCCGTATGCCGGTCAAGTGGTTTGTCGGCTGGTCGGCGCTCGGCATCACGGCGTGGAACACGGCGCTCATCTCCGCCGGGTACTTTTTCAGCGAGAAAATTCTCTCGATGGTCATGTAAACAAAAATAAAACAGGTGTGAAGCGATTTTTCAGCTTTCACACCTGTTTTTCTGTTTTCAGTTTCGAACGATCAGCAGCCAGCTGTCCGCCTTGCTGTCGATGGTCAGACCGATGTCCTCGTAGGCGGCTACCGTGCAGCCAGCCTTTTCGAGTGCGCTCAGCGTATCCTGAAGTACGGTCATGTTGTTGTCGAGCAGGAACCATGCAGCGTCGCTGTCCGAATAGAGCAGCGTGCCGCCAAGCTCGGGCAGACTGCCGCCCTCCGCGATATAGCAGTGCGCCACGCGCAGTCCGTGCGCGGCCTCGGGGAGCGTCAGCGCGGCGCCGGTCCTTGCGGTCGCAGTCGAGTCGCTGCTGTCGCTGCTGTTTACGGCCGCGCGTCCGCCCGGCTCGCTCTGCACGGCGATACTGCTGCTGTCGGTGCCCTCGGGCAGAGAAATGACCGCCGGAGCGCTGTTTTCGCCGGTCTGCGGCGCAGCTTCGCTCGACGATGTGCCGCCCGGCGCAATATCGTTCGTTGCGGGAGCGGTGTTCGCGGTCGAGCCGCCCGCCGCGCGGATACCGGCGTCCTCAGCCGCCTCCGCGATTTCGTTTTCCGTGCTGTCCGACGGCGCGTCCGCCTGCGCCGCATAGCTGTCCGCGAAGACAGCCGGGCTATCCCCGGCGGCGGCGGAATCGGTGCTGCCGGTGCTGCCGACCGTGCTGAACGACGGCATCAGTCCGCCGCCGAGTACGACGAGCACGACCGCCGCCGCCACGCCGACCATGGTGAACACCGGCATGCGGCGCACAGGCTTTTCCGGCTGAACAACGTGCAGCTTGTTTTCCTGCCGCAGCGCATCCATGATGCCCTCGTGCAGGTCGTCCGGCACTTCGACTTCCTCGCCCCAGAGAGCGCGCATTTCCTCTAAATCACGCTTGAGCGCGGCGCACGAAGGGCACTCGGCCAGATGCGTTTCCAGCTTTTCGCGCTCGCTGTCGGTCAGTGTGCCGTCCACACTGTTCGAGCACAGCTGCTCAAAATATTCTTCCTCATTCATGCGTCCCGCCTCCTTTCACTTGATTAGACGAAGCAGGCGGCAGAATGTTCCCTCTTTTGAGTAAAACCTTGCGAAGCGCGATGCGTGCGCGTGCAAGCCGCGATTTTACCGTGCCTTCGCTGATTTCCAGTATCTCCGCGATTTCGGTGTAGCTCATGCCGGAAACGTCGCGCAGCAGCACGATGCGGCGGTGTTCCTCGCTCACTTCGTCGAGCGCCGCCGCCAGCTCGCGGCCAAGCTCGCTGTTGTCCAGATGCTCCTCGGGCGTGGGCGCGGTGTCGTGAATGGGGCGCTCCTCGTCCTCGTCGTTCGTCAGCGCCATGGTCTGCGGCTGGGTCTGGCGGTGACGGGCGTGATCGACGCAGATGTTCATCGTGATGCGGAACAGCCACGTCGAAAAGCCGCTGTCGCCGCGGAAGCTCTCAATCGAGCGCCACGCACGGAGAAAAACATCCTGCGTGATGTCGGCGGCATCCTCGGGGGAACCTGCGGAGCGCAGTGCGATGGCATAGACCCGCTTTTCGTAGCGGCGGACCAGTTCCTCGAAGGCGTCAAGCTCGCCGCGGCGGGCCTGCGCCAGAATATGCTTGTCGTCCAAACCTGTGCTCCCTCCTTTCGGGTCAGTCCTCGGTGACGGCGGCTTTCAGCTCCTCGGCGATTTCGTAGAGCTGTTCGAGCCGCTCGAGTGCGCAGATGCGGTTTTTGAAGGCTTTGAGGCCGCTCTGCTGCTTGAGATAGCAGTTTACATGCCGCCGCGCCTCGAGCATGGCGATGTGCTCGCCCTTCTGCCCGGCGGCAAGCTCGATCTGCCGCACGGCGGTGTCGATGCGCTCGGCAAACGGCGGCAGGGGAGGGCAGACGCCGGTTTCCATCAGCGCGTTCGCCCGTTCGAAGATCCACGGGTCGCCGAGTGCGCCGCGCCCGATCATCACGCCGTCCGCGCCGGTGTGCGCGAGAATGCGCACCGCGTCCTCGGGCTCGGCAACGTCGCCGTTCGCAATCACCGGAATGCCGACCGCCTGCTTGACGTCGCGTATCGCGTCCCAGTCGGCCGTGCTGCTGTACTGCTGCGAACGGGTGCGGCCGTGGACCGCGATAGCCGCCGCGCCCGACTGCTCCGCCATGCGGGCGAACTCCACGCAGTTGACACTTTTTTCGTCCCATCCCTTGCGGAACTTGACCGTCACGGGCACATCGACCGCCTGCACGACCGCTTCGATGACGCGCGAGGCGAGCGGCAGGTCGCGCATGAGCGCCGAGCCGTCGCCGTTCCCGGCGATTTTCGGGGCGGGGCAGCCCATGTTGATGTCGATGATGTCGCAGCCGGACTTTTCGAGCGCGATTTTCGCGCCCTCCGCCATGGTTTCCGGGTCATGACCGAAAATCTGCGCCGCGGCGGGATGCTCGTCCGGCGCAAGCTCCAGCAGACGGGGCGTTTTCTTGTCCTGATAGCACAGCGCCTTGGTCGAAACCATTTCCGTCACGGTCAGCGCCGCGCCGTGTTCGCGGCAGATGCGGCGGAAAGCAAGGTCGGTCACTCCCGCCATCGGCGCAAGCACAAGCCGTCCGTCAATTTTTACCGTTCCGATCTGCATAATCTTCCTCCCCGAGTGGTTTACGGTTTATTCTACCATAACACGGCGGTGAATGCAACTTGCAGAATGGTTACAGTGCGTAAAGCACGCGAAAAATCGAGGGAAAACGCAGAAAAACGGGCGGATTTTCCGAGAAAAGTGCGCCTCGTGTCGGTCGCGGCGCGGCGAAAGCAGGCGCTTTCCGGAGGAACGCCATACCTATTATATATAGGCACTCTGAGGGCGAAAAAAGGGGACGGAAGCCTTGCGTCATAGTTAACAAAAAAATCTCGAAAAATTTGTGAAATCCCCTTGACATAAGGGGCGGGATATAGTAATATAATTGAGGTTCTGCGAGAGACACCGCAGAACAGCGCGATGATCCCGGAGATTGCTGCTCCAGGAAGCAGGTAACTTCGGCGGAGTAGGTCCGACAATCGGGCGGTTGAGATAACTGCTATCAGCCAGACTTCATGCTCTGGCAAAAACGCAATGTTCCTGCGTAAATTCGGGACTCGCGGCGGTCTGCCGCAAAGCCGATAGCACGAACCACTTCGTTTCTAATTGTGACCGGATCGTTACACTATAAGTGTGCCCGGTTATTTTCATGTCCGTCCGCGATACGCGAGGCGGAGTTGCAGTTTCTCTCCGTAGCGAGTCAAAACATTATTTAATGTATGGCACACATACGAGGAGGAAATTCCACAATGGCAAACGCACAGAAGATTCGCATTCGCCTGAAGGCGTATGATCACGAGCTGATCGACCAGTCCGCAGAGAAGATCATCGAGACCGCTAAGCGCAACGGCGCTAAGGTTTCTGGCCCGATCCCGCTGCCGACCGAGAAGCAGATCGTAACCATCCTGCGCGCAGTTCACAAGTACAAGGACTCCCGCGAGCAGTTCGAGCGCCGCACTCACAAGCGTCTGATCGACATCATCAACCCGAACCAGGCTACCATCGAGGCTCTGACCACCCTGGACCTGCCGGCCGGCGTTGAGTTCGAGGTCAAGCTCTGATTTAAGAGCTTCACGCGAACGTAACTGCAAATAAGCGGTTACGCACCAACAAGTTTACAAATCGCCGGGTTAACCCGCCGGAGATTTGAAAGCCCTGCCGCGACACGCGCGGCGAGGTCATGTTGGCGGTTAAATGCCGTCAACCAATAACCTTTAAGGAGGAAAAACAAAATGCTGAACAAAGCAATCATCGGCAAGAAGGTCGGCATGACCCAGATCTTCAATGCTGACGGCAAGGTTATCCCCTGCACCGTAATCGAAGCAGGTCCTTGCGTTGTAACTCAGCTCAAGACCGAGGAGAAGGACGGCTACAATGCTGTACAGTTCGGTTTTGAGGATGTTAAGGAAGCTCGCCTGAACAAGCCGCAGAAGGGTCACCTGAAGAAGGCTGGCGACTCCCTGAAGAAGTACCTGAAGGAGTTCCGTTTCGAGGACTGCACGATGTTCCAGCTCGGCGACGTTGTCAAGGCTGACATGTTCGTTGAGGGCGACTTCGTAGACGTCACCGGCACTTCCAAGGGCAAGGGCTACGCAGGCGTTATCAAGCGTTTCAACGCTTCCCGTCTGAAGGAGACCCACGGTACCGGCCCGGTTCACCGTCACGCTGGTTCCATGGGCGCGTGCTCTGATCCTTCCAAGATCATGAAGGGCAAAATGATGCCTGGTCACATGGGTGCTGAGCAGGTTACCGTTCAGAACCTGGACGTTGTCAAGGTAGACGCTGAGCTGAACCTCATCGCTGTCTGCGGCGCAATCCCGGGTCCGAAGGGCGGCATCGTCGTTCTGAAGAACACCGTTAAGAACAACAAGCTTGTCAAGGGCGAGGCTGGCGTCAGCAAGAACCCGCAGAAGGCATCCGCAAGAAAGTAAGGGAAGGAGGAGCAACTCATGCCTACAGTAGCAGTTTTTGATATGACCGGTAAGAAGACCGGCGAAATGGAGCTGAACGCAGCTGTTTTCGGTATCGAGCCGAACATGACTGTCGTACACGCTGCAGTAAAGAATTACCTGGCTAACCAGCGTCAGGGCACTCAGTCCACGCTGACCCGCGCAGAGGTTCGTGGCGGCGGCATCAAGCCGTGGCGCCAGAAGGGCACCGGCCGCGCTCGTCAGGGTTCGATCCGCTCTCCGCAGTGGACCCACGGCGGTATTGCCCTCGGCCCGAAGCCGCGTTCCTACAATTACAGCCTGACCAAGAAGACCAAGCGTCTGGCAATGCTCTCCGCTCTGTCCGCTAAGGCAGCAGCCGGCGAGATCATCGTCATCGACGGTCTGGATATGGGCGAGATCAAGACCAAGTCCTTCGTTGGCTTCCTCAATGCAATCGAGGCAACCGGCAAGAGCCTGGTCGTTACCCCGGAAGTTCGCGCTAACGTAGTAAAGTCTGCGGCAAACATCCCGGGCGTTCGTACCACGATCGCGTCCACCCTCAATGTTTACGAGATCCTCAATGCTGACAAGTTCATCATCGACAAGGCAGCAGTTGAGAAGCTGCAGGAGGTGTACGCATAATGAAGTTCGCATACGACATTATCAAGAAGCCGGTCATCACCGAGCGTTCCATGATGGGTGCACAGGACAACAAGTACACCTTCGAGGTTGCTGTTGACGCAGGCAAGATCGAGATCAAGAAGGCCGTTGAGGAAATCTTCGGCGTCAAGGTCGCTAAGGTCAACACCATCAAGCTGCCGGGCAAGTGGAAGCGCATGGGCGTCCACGTCGGCAAGCGCCCCGACATCAAGAAGGCAGTCGTTACCCTGACCGCTGACTCCAAGAAGATCGAGATCTTCGAGAACATGATGTAAAATGTATAGGAGGGACTCCGTCCCCCCTATATACGAGAAAAGTTCCCAAGGAAACTTTTCTCGATACCCCCCTCTCGAATGAATACATTCGAGGACGCGCCGCCACGGCGCGGGCAGCGGTGTTTTGATCGGGCGAAGCTCGACCAAAACGCGCCCCTGCGGGGCGATTCAATCGGGTTCGCGCAGCGAACCCATAAAAACCGGGAGCATGTGTCACGGTTTTTATACAAACGCTGCGGGGTGTGCCCGCAAGGGCGCGCGCAGAGCAGCGCAGAATCGTTCGGAACGCCAGTTTCGAACGAAAGCCGTAAGGCTTTATATGGGGAAGCCACCCCGATAATAACGAATCAAGGAGTTGAAATTCCAAATGGCTATTAAGACTTTCAACCCGACGACGCCCTCGCGCAGAAATATGACTGTGCTCAACTACCAGGGTCTGTCTAAGGTGAAGCCCGAGAAGAGCCTTCTCGAAAAGGTCAAGAAGACCGCCGGCCGCAACAGCTACGGCCGCATCACCGTTCGCCACATCGGCGGCGGCAACAAGAAGAAGTACCGTATCATTGACTTCAAGCGTCAGAAGCTCGACGTTTTCGCAGAAGTCAAGACGCTTGAGTACGACCCGAACCGATCTGCCAACATCGCTCTCATCCAGTATGAGGACGGCGAGAAGGCATACATCCTCGCTCCCGAGGGTCTGAAGATCGGCGACAAGGTCATCTCCTCCAAGGATGCCGACATCAAGCCCGGCAACTGCCTGCCGGTTGAGAACATCCCGGTTGGTACCATGATCCACAACATCGAGCTGTACCCGGGCAAGGGTGCGCAGCTGGTTCGTTCCGCAGGCGTCGGCGCTCAGCTGATGGCTAAGGAGAACGGCAAGGGCATGGTTCGTCTGCCCTCCGGCGAGCTGCGTTACGTCCGTCTGGACTGCAAGGCTACCATCGGTGTTGTCGGTAACTCCGACCACTCCAACGTTCAGCTGGGTAAGGCCGGCCGTACCCGTCACCTGGGTATCCGCCCGACCGTTCGTGGTTCTGTAATGAACCCGTGTGACCACCCGCACGGCGGCGGCGAAGGCAAGAGCCCGATCGGTCGTCCGTCTCCGGTTACCCCGTGGGGCAAGCCGGCTATGGGTTACAAGACCCGCAAGAAGAACCACCGCACCGACAAGCAGATCGCTCGTCGTCGCAACGGCAAGTAAGAAAGGAGTTATCTTAAGATGGGCAGAAGCATTAAGAAAGGCCCTTTTGTGGCTCCTGAGCTGATCAAAAGAGTCGTTGAAATGAACGAAAAGGGCGAGAAGAAGGTCCTCAAGACCTGGTCCCGCGCTTCCACGATCTTCCCCGAGTTCGTCGGTCACACCATCGCAGTACACGATGGCCGCAAGCATGTTCCGGTATATGTTACCGAGGATATGGTTGGTCACAAGCTGGGCGAGTTTGCTCCCACCCGTACCTACAAGGGTCACGCGGGCAGCAAGACCTCCAATAACGGCAAGTAAGGAGGAGTTAAAGTAACATGGAAGCAAGAGCAATCGTACGCAACGTGCGCATGACTCCGCGAAAGATCAAGCTGATCTGCGATCTGATCCGCGGCAAGGATGCGGGCGAGGCTATGGCCATTATCATGAATACCCCCAAGGCAGCATGCGAGCCGATGGAAAAGCTCCTCAAGAGCGCGGTCGCAAACGCTGAGAACAATCACGGCATGAACACCGACAAGCTGTTTGTCAAGGAAGTTCACGTCGGTCCCGGCCCGGTAATGAAGCGCGTTATGCCGCGTGCACAGGGCCGTGCATATCGAATCCTCAAGAGAACCTCGCACATCACGCTGGTTCTTGGCGAGAAAGAATAAGGGAGGGTAATCAATGGGCCAGAAAGTAAATCCGAACGGTCTCCGTGTCGGCGTTATCAAGAATTGGGATTCCCGTTGGTTCGCAAAGGACAATGCGTTCGGCGACCTCCTCGTGGAAGACTACAACATCCGTAAGGAACTGAAGAAGCGTCTGTTCGATGCAGGCGTTCCGGCGATCGAGATCGAGCGTAAGAACGACGAGATCAAGATCATGA
This sequence comes from uncultured Butyricicoccus sp., assembly GCA_900544475.1. Lineage (GTDB taxonomy): Bacteria > Bacillota > Clostridia > Oscillospirales > Butyricicoccaceae > Agathobaculum. Next base: position 17,292 of record UQVU01000004.1, on the reverse strand, counting down.
TCCAGTGCGCACGTCCGGGCATGGTTGTCGGCCGCGGCGGCGAGGACATCAAGAAGCTCGAAGAAGAGCTGAGCAAGAAGTACGGCAAGAAGGTTCGCTGCTCGATCATCGAGATCAAGAACCCGGACACCAACGCTACTCTGGTAGCTGAGAACATCGCTGCTCAGCTCGAGAAGCGCATCGGTTTCCGCCGTGCAATGAAGCAGTGCATGGGTCGTGCAATGCGCATGGGCGCAAAGGGTATCAAGGTATCCTGCGGCGGCCGTCTGGGCGGCGCCGAGATCGCTCGCACCGAGCACTACCATGAAGGCACCATTCCGCTGCAGACCCTGCGTGCGGACATCGACTATGGCTTTGCCGAGGCCGCTACCACCTATGGTCGCATCGGCGTTAAGGTTTGGATCTACAAGGGTGAGGTTCTCCACGGCGGTCCGCGTCTGGGTCGTTCCATCGAGGCTCCGAAGCCCGCTTTCGAGCGCCGTGAGCGTCGCGGTGGCCGTGATGACCGTCGTGGCGGCCGTCGTGACTACAACCGTGGCGAGCGTCGCGCACCCCGTCAGGAAGGAGGCAACCGCTAATGCTGCTCCCTAAGAGAGTTAAATACCGTCGCGTACAGCGCGGCCGCATGACCGGCAAGGCAACCCGCGGTAACTTCGTATCGAACGGTGAGTTCGGTCTTCAGGCTACCGAGCCGTGCTGGATCACCTCGAACCAGATCGAGGCAGCCCGTATCGCTATGACCCGTTACACCAAGCGTGGCGGTCAGGTATGGATCAAGATTTTCCCCGACAAGCCGGTAACTCAGCAGCCGGCCGGCACCCGAATGGGTTCCGGTAAGGGCGCACCCGAGTACTGGGTTGCAGTAGTTAAGCCGGGCCGTGTCCTGTTCGAGATCGCTGGCGTTTCCGAGGAAGTTGCTCGTGAGGCGCTGCGTCTGGCAAGCCACAAGCTGCCCTGCAAGACCAAGTTCGTTGCCCGTGAGCAGAAGAATGGCGGTGAAGCATGATGAAGGCATCTGAGATCAGAGAACTGACGGCTGAGGAGCTGTCTGCAAAGCTCGGTGAGCTGAAGAAGGACCTCTTCAACCTCCGTCTGCAGCTCGCTACCAATCAGCTGGATAACACCAACAAGATCAATGAAGTCAAGCACGACATTGCTCGAGTCAACACCGTAATCCGTGAGAAGCAGCTCGCGGAGAAGGCATAAGGGAGGGAAACGAATATTATGAGCGAAAGAGCATTACGCAAAACGCGAGTAGGCAAGGTCGTTTCCGATAAGATGGACAAGACCATTGTCGTAGCAATCGAGGATCGTGTAGCACATCCTCTGTATAAGAAGGTTATTCCGCACACCTATAAGCTGAAGGCGCACGACGAGAACAACGAGTGCAAGATCGGCGACAAGGTAAAGGTGATGGAGACCCGTCCGCTGTCCAAGGACAAGCGCTGGAGACTGGTCGAGATCATCGAGAAGGCAAAGTAAGGAGGAGAGCACATGGTTCAGCAGGAAAGCTTTCTGCGTGCAGCTGACAACAGCGGCGCAAAGGAACTGAAGGTAATCCGTGTTCTCGGCGGCTCTGCTCGCAAGTACGGCAACATCGGTGACGTAGTTGTCTGCTCGGTACGCAAGTGCACCCCGGGCGGCGGCGTAAAGAAGGGCGACGTAGTCAAGGCTGTCATCGTCCGCACCGTTAAGGGCCTGCGCCGTGCAGACGGCAGCTATATCCGCTTTGACGAGAACGCTGGCGTTATCATTCGTGATGACAAAAACCCCCGCGGCACCCGTATCTTTGGGCCTGTCGCTCGTGAGCTGCGTGACAAGGACTACATGAAGATCCTGTCGCTTGCTCCGGAAGTACTGTAAGGAGGTCGCCAACAAATGAACAATTTGCATGTAAAGACGGGCGACACCGCAGTCGTTCTTTCCGGTAAGGAAAAGGGCAAGCGCGGCAAGGTCCTGTCCGTAAACCCGAAGAAGGGTATGGTAGTAATCGAAGGTGTGAACATGGTTAAGTGCCACACCAAGCCCCGCCGCCAGGGTGAGACCGGCGGCATCGTAGAGCGCGAGGGCGCCGTTCGTGCCTGCAAGGTCATGAAGGTTTGCCCGAAGTGCAACAAGCCGACCCGTCCGGCACACAAGTTTGCTGAGAACGGCGCGAAGCTCGTAGTGTGCAAGCACTGCGGCGAGACACTTTAAGAAGAGGAGGTTGCAATAAATGGTTCCGAATATGAAAGCTAAGTATACTGCGGAAGTTGCGCCTGCTCTGATGAAGAAGTTCGAGTATGAGAGCGTAATGCAGATCCCGAAGATCGACAAGGTCGTCATCAACGTTGGCTGCGGCAAGGAAGCAAACGGTAACTCCAAGGTTATCGAGGCTATCGTCCGCGACGTAACCGCGATTTCCGGCCAGAAGCCGATCATCACCCACGCAAAGAAGTCCATCGCAAACTTCAAGCTGCGTGAGGGCATGCCGGTAGGCGTTAAGGTTACCCTGCGCCACGACCGTATGTGGGAGTTCCTCGACCGCCTGTTCAACGTAGCTCTGCCGCGTGTCCGCGACTTCCGCGGCATCAACGGCGACGCGTTCGACGGCCGCGGCAACTACGCACTCGGCCTGACCGAGCAGCTGATCTTCCCGGAAATTTCCTACGAACAGATCGACAAGCTGCGCGGCATGAACATCGTCATCTGCACCACCGCAAACACTGACGAAGAAGCGAAGGAGCTGCTCACTCTGATGGGTGCTCCGTTCGAGAAGTAAGGAGGAGAATTGATCAATGGCTAAGAAGTCTATGGTACTCAAGCAGCAGGCGAAGCCGAAGTTCTCCGTCCGCGCTTACAACCGCTGCAAGATCTGCGGCCGTCCGCACGCTTACCTTCGCGACTACGGCGTTTGCCGTATCTGCTTCCGCGAGCTGGCTTACAAGGGCCAGATCCCGGGCGTTCGCAAGGCATCCTGGTAAAGACGCTGCAAAAGGCACCCTTCGGGGTGCCTTTTTTGCTTTCTAAGGGGGACGCTGTCCCCCTTAGATACGCCCCCGGTTCCGGAGAAACCGGGGGCGATAACCCCCTCTCGTCCGCACGGCGGACGAGGCCGCGCCGCGACGGCGCGGGCAGCGGTATAAAAGTCCGGCAGAGCTGGACTTTTATGGGGAATTTCACGCGGCCTGCTGCGGCAGGCCTGTCCGCCCTCTTTGCCGAAGGCAAAATCGGGCGGAGATACGCGTGGAAAATTTTTTTGGTTTTTTCGAAAAAAAGACTTGCGCGAACCGCGGGGGATAGTGTATACTATTTACAGTGCGCATCAGGCGCACGAGCGGCGTAAAATCGTCGCCACGCCCATTAGCCATCAACCGGTTCCGCCGGCGTGGTTTCTGGAGCGGCCAAAAACGGCCGACCTGCCGTTATAACCCGTATCTTAGCGATTTGACTGCAAACGACGTGAAAACAGGCTTAAAATCAGCACTTTTCCCGATTGTAGTCATTGCTTTGCTGTGTTATAATATACGCTGGTCTGGTTCGTTCAGGCCAGCGTATTTTTTATCCCCATAGCCGCTGTCCGTGGAAGGGCCACGAACAGTGTAAAGAAAAGTGGGAGGCAAACAGACAAATCAGAACCGGATTAACCCACCGGCGCTCGATTGCTGCACTACCCCCAAACTTCTTGTAAAGGAGAGCATTTATGCAGATCACTGATCCCATCGCGGATATGCTGACCCGTATCCGCAACGCCGGCAATGCTCGTCATGCCAGCGTGGACGTACCCGCGTCCAAAATGAAGAAGGCTATTGCCCAGATCCTGCTCGACGAAGGCTACATCAAGTCTTTCGAGGTTGTAGAGGGCAACACGCAGGGCATCATCCGAATCGCTCTGAAGTACGTTGACGGCCGTCAGAAGGCTATCACCGGCATCAAGCGCGTTTCCAAGCCCGGCCTGCGTGTATACGCCGGCGCACAGGAGCTGCCGAAGGTACTTCGCGGCCTTGGTGTTGCCATCGTTTCCACGTCGAGAGGCGTCATGACCGACAAGAAGGCTCGCGAGCTGAACGTCGGCGGCGAAGTTCTCGCATTCGTTTGGTAAGGGAGGTTTAAACAATGTCTCGAATTGGTAGAATGCCGATTGCCATTCCGGCTGGCGTTGAAGTCAAGATTGACGGCAACGTTGTTACCGTAAAGGGCGCTAAGGCAACCCTTACCCGCGAATTCCATCCGAACATGAACATCGCGGTGGAGGGCAACGAAATCCTCGTCACTCGTCCGAACGACGACAAGCACAACCGTGCACTGCACGGCCTGACCCGCAGCCTGGTCCACAACATGGTCGTAGGCGTTACCGAAGGCTTCAAGAAGGAGCTGAGCGTACAGGGCGTAGGCTACCGTGTAGCAAAGCAGGGCAAGGATCTGGTTATGAACCTCGGCTACTCGCATCAGGTTACTATGAGCGAGACCGACGGCATCACGATCGACGTTCCGAATCCGAACACGATCATCATCTCCGGTCCTGACAAGCAGAAGGTCGGCCAGTTTGCAGCGGAAGTCCGCGAGAAGCGTCCGCCGGAACCCTACAAGGGCAAGGGCATTCGCTACGCTGACGAGTTTGTCCGCCGCAAGGAAGGCAAGACCGGCGCTAAGAAGAAGTAAGGAAAGGAGAGGCGTAAATAAATGGTTTCGAAGAAGGACTCCAACAAGGCGCGTCTTCAGCGCCACAAGCGCGTTCGCGCTAAGATCAACGGCACGGCTGATCGTCCGCGTCTGGACGTATTCCGTTCCGCAAAGAACATCTATGCACAGGTCATCGACGATGTCGCCGGTGTTACCCTGGTATCCGCCTCGACTGCTGAGAAGGACTTCACCGAGTACGGCGGCAACAAGGAAGCAGCTAAGAAGATTGGTCTGCTCGTTGCCGAGCGCTGCAAGGCTAAGGGCATTGAGAACGTCGTATTCGATCGCGGCGGCTATGTGTACCACGGCCGCGTGAAGGAGCTCGCAGATGGCGCCCGCGAGGGCGGCCTGCAGTTTTAAGTCGGGGAGGAGGTAAAACATGGCTCAGTTTAACAGAAACGATAAGCGTGAGGACGAGTACTCCGAGACCGTCGTAGCGCTCAACCGTGTATCCAAGACCGTTAAGGGCGGCCGCGTAATGAAGTTTTCTGCGCTGGTCGTTGTAGGCGACGGCAAGGGTACCGTTGGCTTCGGCACCGGCAAGGCTGCCGAGGTTCCGGACGCAATCCGCAAGGGCATCGAGGACGCCAAGAAGAACCTCGTTAAGATTTCCATGAAGGGCACCACTATCCCGCACGAGGTTATCGGCGAGTTCGGTGCAGGCCGTGTCCTGCTCAAGCCTGCTGCTCCCGGTACCGGCGTTATTGCCGGCGGTGCAGTCCGTGCAATCGTAGAGGCTGCCGGCATCAAGGATATCCGTACCAAGTGCCTGCGCTCCAACAACCCGCAGAACGTCGTTACCGCAACGATGGAGGGTCTGAAGAGCATGCGCAGCGCTGCTCAGGTTGCTGCTGTACGCGGCAAGGCTGTAGAAGAACTGTAAGAAAGGGGTAACTTATAATGGCTAACATGAAGATTACCCTGAAAAAGAGCCTGGTCGGCCGCTTGGAGAAGCACATTGCGACCGCTCATTCTTTGGGGCTTAAGAAGATCAACGACGTAACCGTTCAGCCGGACAACGCGCAGACGCGCGGCAAGGTACAGCAGATCGGTTACCTGCTCGAAGTTGTAGAGGAGGCGTAACCCATGAAGCTGCATGAATTAACGCCCGCCGCAGGCGCAACCAAGCCGGCATACCGCAAGGGCCGTGGCGCCGGTTCCGGCAATGGCAAGACCGCAGGTCGCGGTCACAAGGGCCAGTGGGCCCGTTCCGGCGGCGGTGTCCGCCCGGGTTTTGAAGGCGGTCAGATGCCTCTGGCACGCCGTCTGCCGAAGCGTGGTTTCCACAACATTTTCGGCACCACTTACGCACCGGTCAATGTTTCCGCTCTTGAGAAGTTTGAAGACGGCGCTGAGGTAACTGCAGAGATCCTCTGCAATGCCGGCATCGTTAAGAATGCTCTCGACGGCATCAAGATCCTCGGCACCGGCACGCTGACCAAGAAGCTGACCGTTAAGGCAGCTGCTTTCTCGGCTTCCGCAAAGGAGAAGATCGAAGCCGCAGGCGGAAAGGCCGAGGTGATTTAAGGTGTTTCAAACCCTTAAAAACGCCTGGGCTATGCCCGAACTGCGCAAGAAGATCCTGTATACTCTTTTCATTATCCTGATCTTCCGCTTCGGTTCGTGCATTCCGGTTCCGTTCATCGACACTCAGCTGCTCTCTCAGTATTTTGAGCAGGCAAGCACCAACGGTTCGATGCTCGGTTATCTGGATATGTTCTCCGGCGGCGGTCTGTCGCGTGCGACGATCTTCGCCATGAGCATTACTCCGTATATCAACGCGTCCATTATTCTTCAGCTGCTGACCGTTGCCATCCCCGCTCTTGAGCGCATGGTAAAGGACGGCGGCGAGGAAGGCCGCAAGAAGATCGCAAGCTGGACCCGTTACGTCGGCGTCCTGCTCGGCCTGCTGCAGGGTCTGTCCTACTACGCTCTGCTGCGCAACCAGGGCTTCCTTTCTGACAAGGGCGTTCTGGCGGCCGTTACGATCGTTATGACTTTCACTGCGGGCACCGCGCTGATCATGTGGATGGGTGAGCACATCACCCAGAAGGGTATCGGCAACGGCATCTCGATCATCCTGTTCGCAGGTATCGTTTCCCGCGGTCCGTCGCTTATGCGCACGCTGGGCAACCTGTTCCAGACCGGCACGAGCGGCATCGTTTCCGCAATCCTGATGATCATTATCGGTATCTTCATCGTAGTGTTCATCGTATTCATGTCCAATGCAGAGCGCCGCATCCCGGTGCAGTACGCAAAGCGCGTTGTCGGCCGCAAGATGTACGGTGGTCAGTCCACCCATCTGCCGATCAAGGTAAACGCATCCGGCGTTATGCCGATCATCTTTGCGTCCTCCATCCTCGCGCTGCCGCAGACCGTTTCGATGTTCTGGCAGCCGGAGGCCGGTACGGTCGGTGCCCACATCCTCAATCTGTTCTCGCAGAGAAGTGTGGTCTACATCGTTCTGTACGCGCTGCTGATCCTCGCTTTCGCATATTTCTATGCATCCATCCAGTTTAACCCGATCGAAATCGCCAACAACCTGAAGAAGAACGGCGGCTTCATCCCGGGCTTCCGTCCCGGCAAGCCGACCTCCGACTTCATCACCAAGGCTCTCGGCAAGGTTACCTTCGTCGGCGCCGTATTCCTCGGCATCGTTGCGCTGGTACCGCTGATCGTCGGTGCAATTTCCACGAACCTCTCTAACGTGGCTCTGGGCGGCACCTCGGTCATCATCGTTGTCGGTGTTGCGCTTGACACGGTCAAGCAGATGGAGGCTCAGATGCTCATGCGCCATCACAAGGGCTTTTTGGAATAAAACTGGAGGCTGATTTTAAGTGAATTTGATTCTTCTTGGCGCACCCGGCGCCGGCAAGGGCACGCTCGCATCCTACCTCATCGAAAAGATGGGCGTTCCGAGCATCTCCACCGGCAACATTCTGCGCGAGGCAATCAAGAACAATACGCCCCTTGGCCAGTCGGCTAAGGAGTACATGGACGCCGGCAAGCTCGTACCGGACCAGCTCGTCATCGACCTGCTCAAGGAGCGCATCGCAAAGCGCGATTGCAAGAGCGGCTTCATCCTTGACGGCTTCCCGCGCACGATCCCGCAGGCTGAGGCTCTCGACCAGATCGCAAGCATCGACTGCGCGCTGGCTCTCGAGGTGCCGAACGAAGTCATCGAGAAGCGCATGACCGGCCGCCGTGTCTGCCTGCGCTGCGGCGCAACCTATCACGTAGAGGCAAATCCGCCGCGCGTGAAGGACATCTGCGACATCTGCGGCGACAAGCTCGTTATCCGCAGCGATGACCAGCCGGACGTTGTCCGTCATCGTCTGGAGACCTACCATGAGCAGACCGAGCCTCTCAAGGGCTACTACGAAGCTCAGGGCAAGCTCAAGAGCATCGACGGCACGAAGGGCATCCATGAAACTGAGAAATTTGCGGTTGAGGCACTGGGTCTGTAATTATGATTCACATTAAATCAGAAAAAGAACTCGAACGGATGCGCGTCGCCGGCCGAATCACTGCGCTCGCGCGCAAGGCGGCGGCTGACGCGGTCCATCCGGGCGTTACTACCGAAGAAATCGACCGGATCGTCCGTAAAACCATCGAGGACGCGGGCGCAAAGCCCTCGTTCCTCGGTTACGGCGGTTTTCCGGGAAGTGCGTGTGTGTCCATCAACGATGAGGTCATTCACGGCATTCCGTCCAAGACGCACGTTGTCCACGAGGGCGACATCGTCAAGGTGGATGTCGGCGCCTACATCCATGGCTACCACGGTGACTGCGCCGCTACCATTCCCTGCGGAGAGGTAAGCGACGAAGCAAAGAAACTCATCGCAGTCACACGCCAGAGCTTCTTTGAAGGTATTAAATTTGCCCGCGTGGGCTATCGTGTTTCCGACATCGGCGCCGCCGTACAGGCTTATGTAGAGGCGAACGGCTTCTCGGTCGTCCGCGACTATGTCGGCCACGGCGTAGGTGAAAACCTGCACGAGAGTCCCGAGGTTCCGAACTACGGCAAACCCGGCCATGGCATCCGCCTGCAGAGCGGCATGGTCATCGCGGTTGAGCCGATGGTCAATGTGGGTGTTTACGCGGTCAAGGTTCTGCCTGACGGCTGGACCGTCAAGACCCGGGACGGTAAACTTTCCGCCCACTACGAAAACACCATTGCCATCACGGATGGCGAGCCGGAGATCCTGACAAGCATCGACGGCGAGGTACTGTGATGTCTGACGTCCGGACATCCGACATCGTTCTCTCTCTGACCGGAAGGGACAAGGGAGAACTCATGCTGGTCGTCGCAGAGGAGGGGGATTTTCTTCTGCTGGCGAACGGACGCGCGCGCCGGGCCGAAAACCCGAAGCGCAAACGCGCAAGGCACGTTTCCTGTCAGGGTCCGTGCGATGAGCGCACCCGGCTGAGGCTCGAAAGCGGAAGCCGGCTGACAAACAGTGAAATCCGTAAGGCGCTCGCCCTCTGGACAGGGGACGAGGACAACATTTGACCGAGGAGGGGAAACGAACAATGGCAAAAGATGATGTGATCGAGCTGGAAGGCACCGTCGTAGAGGCGCTGCCGAACGCTATGTTTCAGGTAGAGCTGCCGAACGGCCATAAAATTCTGGCCCATATCTCCGGCAAGCTCCGCATGAACTTTATCCGCATTCTTCCGGGCGACAAGGTCACCGTACAGATGTCGCCTTACGACCTGACCCGCGGTCGTATCACCTGGCGTTCCAAGTGATAAAAGCGGGCGGAGGTTCGCAAGTGACCTGCGCACCAGTGGTCGCCGGGGTCTCCCCGGTGTCCCATCCCACCAGAAATTCTTGATGGAGGTAAAACAACATGAAGGTAAGACCGTCTGTAAAGCCGATCTGCGAGAAGTGCAAGATCATTCGCCGCAAGGGCCGTGTAATGGTTATCTGCCAGAACCCGAAGCACAAGCAGAAGCAGGGCTAAGAGCGCCTGAAGGCGCTTATAGGGACTTTCAAAAAGTCCCTATATACGAAAATCAGTTCCAGTAGAAACTGATTTTCGATACCGAAATGACGCCGCCCAGGGCGGCTGAGTCGAGGAATAAAAAGCACGGGCAAAGCTCGTACTTTTTATGAAACCGGCTTGCCGGTTTCTATATTAAATGCGCGCCCAGAGGCGCGGATCATGGTTTACGCGAACACGACAAGCACGCGCGGCGAGCGCGACGCTGCAGGGGCGGAGGCGGCTCCTATACTGTGTTTGCAAACACGCCTCAGTGTGTAACTATGGAGGTTATTATAGTATGGCACGTATTGCCGGTGTTGACCTTCCCCGCGAGAAGCGCGTGGAGATCGGCCTGACCTACGTCTTCGGCATTGGCCGCAAGACGTCCAACGAAATCCTTGCTAAGACCGGTATCAATCCGGATACCCGCGTCAAGGATCTGACCGAAGAAGAGGCTGCTAAGCTGCGTGAAGTCATCGAGCGCGACTACAACGTCGAGGGTGACCTACGCCGTGAGATCGGCCTGAACATCAAGCGTCTGGTCGAGATCGGCTGCTACCGCGGCCTGCGTCATCGCCGCGGCCTTCCGGTTCGCGGTCAGCGCACCAAGACCAATGCACGCACCCGCAAGGGCCCGAAGAAGACCATTGCGAACAAGAAGAAGTAAGGAGGGGAACGTATAAATGGCTAAGGTACAGAAGAAGGGCGCAGCGACCCGTACTCGTCGCCGCGAGCGCAAGAATATCGAGAAGGGCGCGGCTCACATCCGTTCCTCTTTCAACAACACGATCGTTACGATTACCGACCTGAACGGCAACGCTATTTCCTGGGCTTCCTCCGGCGAGATGGGCTTCCGTGGTTCTCGTAAGTCCACTCCGTTTGCAGCTCAGACCGCGGCTGAGACCGCTGCCGCTGCTGCTATGGAGCACGGCCTGAAGACCGTTGAAGTTTATGTTAAGGGCCCGGGTTCCGGCCGTGAGGCTGCTATCCGTGCACTGCAGGCCGCTGGCCTCGAGGTTACCATGATCAAGGACGTAACCCCGATCCCGCACAACGGCTGCCGCCCGCCGAAGCGTCGTCGCGTATAATAGAAGGAGGAAACCAATAAATGGCTAAGAATACCCAGCCCGTTCTCAAGCGTTGTAAGACGCTTGGTCTTTCCCCGGCGGTACTTGGTTACTCCAAGTCTACCAAGCGCCAGCCCAAGCAGACTCGCCGCAAGCAGTCTGAGTACGGCATGCAGCTCAACGAGAAGCAGAAGGTAAAGTTTATCTACGGCGTTCTCGAGAAGCAGTTCCATCATTACTACGAGAAGGCTGAGCGCAAGCAGGGCATCACCGGTGAGATCCTGCTCCAGGAGCTTGAGCGCCGCCTTGACAACGTAGTATTCCGCATGGGCTTCGGCAACACCCGCCGCGAAGCTCGCCAGCTCGTTAACCACGGTCACTTCACCGTAAACGGCAAGCGCGTCAACATTCCGTCCTTCCAGGTTAAGCCGGGCGACGTAGTTGCAGTTTGCGAGAAGTCCCGCACCACCACCAAGTTCAAGTCTCTGCTTGAGGAAAACGGCAAGAAGGCTTGCCCGAAGTGGATCGAGAAGGCAAACGACTCCTTTGAGGGCAAGGTTGTAGCAATGCCGGCACGTGACGACATCGACTACGAAGTTGCTGAGCACCTCATCGTCGAGCTGTACTCGAAATAATAGACCCTCGCTTTTGGAACGGGCGTGGCGTCTGCTGCGTCTGTTCCGCTTAGAGTTTCCAACCAACGTGAAGGAGGGTACCACATGATCGAAATCGAAAAACCGCGTATTGACTGTGAGCAGCTCGCTGAGGACGGTTCCTACGGCAAGTTCGTCGTAGAGCCGCTGGAGCGCGGATATGGCACCACGCTGGGCAACTCCCTGCGCCGCATTCTGCTGTCTTCTCTGCCGGGTACGGCAGCGTCCAGCATCAAGATTGCAGGCGTACAGCACGAGTTCTCCACCATCCCGGGCGTTAAGGAAGACGTAACCGAGATCGTGCTGAACGTCAAGGGCATCATTGCCAAGCTGCATTGCGACGGCCCCAAGACGGTCTACATCGAGGCTGCCGGCGAGGGCGAGGTCAAGGCCGGTGACATCCACGCGGACGGTGAGGTTGAGATCCTGAATCCTGACCTGCACATCGCTACCCTGATGAGCGATGCCCGCCTGTCCATGGAGATTACGATGACTTCCGGCCGCGGCTATGTTCCGGCTGAGAAGAACAAGCAGCATCAGACCTCCATCGGCGTCATTCCGGTGGATTCGATCTACACGCCGGTCTACAAGGTGAACTACACGGTTGAAAACACCCGTGTACGCGACCTGACCGACTATGACAAGCTGACTCTCGAGATCTGGACCGACGGCACCATCACCGCCCGCGACGCAGTTTCGCTCGGCGCGAAGGTTCTCCGCGACCACCTCGATCTGTTCGTAGACCTGTCCGAGGAAATCGGCTCCAAGTCCACCGTTGTTGAGAAGGCTGAAGCGCAGCACGATAAGGTGCTTGAAATGACGATCGAGGAGCTTGACTTCTCCGTTCGTTCCTTCAACTGCCTCAAGCGCGCAGGCATCAACACGGTTGAGGATCTCATCAACACCTCCGAGGAGGACATGATGAAGGTTCGCAACCTGGGCCGCAAGTCCCTGGAAGAGGTTATCGGCAAGCTGGAGGCTATGGGTCTGCATCTTGCAAAGTCCGAGGAGTAATCTTCGTACTTTCGCCCACAGCTTCGTCAGAAGCTGCAAGTGAAACTGCCTGATTACCGAAAACGGACAAACTGTGTGCCGTGAGGCACTGTAACTGAACTGATGCGGCGGTACGTTCTACCGCGCCGCCGCTTTTACTTTAATTTGGAGGTAAACACGAATGGCTAACAATCGCAAGCTCGGCCGTCCTACTGACCATCGTAAGGCTATGCTGCGTGCGCTGGTTACCTACCTGCTGGAGAACGGCAAGGTTGAGACCACTCTCGCTCGCGCTAAGGAAGTAGGCCCGATGACCGAGAAGATGATTACCCTCGGCAAGAAGAACACTCTGGCTTCCCGTCGTCAGGCAATGGCTTACGTCACCAAGGAAGCAGTTGTTGCTAAGCTGTTCTCTGAGATCGCTCCGGAGTACGCTAACCGTAACGGTGGCTACACCCGCATCGTAAAGATCGGCCCCCGCCGCGGCGACTGCGCAGAGATGGCAATCATCGAGCTGGTTAAGTAATCCGACCGGATACTGACGACTCGACCTGAGCGCAGGCTCGGGAAAAAATGATTTTCAAAAAGGTTATCCAGTAGCGTGCTTATTGGATAACCTTTTTATTTTGCCCAGAACAGGTAAAATAAGGATAAAACGAAAGTGCAGCGTGCGAAATTACGCAGCTTTGCGCAGAATATACAGAAATATTCCTCTTCTTTGTTTGAATTGCTAATTGATGGAAAACGAATTTGTGGTATACTGTAAGTATAGATAATGCACGTTTCGCACCATATATCCCGACAAAGGAGGGAGAACGATGAAAAAGAGCTTCAGAAAGCTGCTTAGCATTCTGCTTGCAGCAGCGTGCCTCGGCGGTATCTTCGCCGCGGCAGCAGAGACACCGGCAGCCGAGGGAGAGTTTCGGCCGTTTCAGACGTCTGAGGAATATGACGATACCGGAAAGAATATTCTCCCGGCGGATAACACACAGCCGTCCCAGCCGGGAAGCGTCACGAACGAGTACGTGGTGGTAATTCCGGCGAACAGCACCGTGGCGCTGTCTGAGTGGGCTCCCGCTATCAAAAAGGGAACATTCATCGCTGTAAAGGCTATGGATACCACGCCGACTGGCGAAAATCTGACGTTTTCGCTCCAGTCCTCCGGGGGCGGCGGTTTTACCTACGGCCTTGCCGAAGAGCAGACAAGACGAATAGAGGCCACGACGGATGGTAATTGCAGAATTACTTTCCATGCGGTGAAAGCTGTAACGGCGAAAATCAAAATCACAACCGGAGAGGAACTTCCGGCCGAGAATGAGCAGCCGCAGGAGAAGGGCGCTTCGAACGAGTATGTGGTGACGATTCCGGCGGGCGGTTCCGTAACGCTGAAAGCGTGGGCGCCTGCTCTCACGAAGGGAACCATTATCGAAGTAAAAGCCATGGATACCACGCCGAACGGCGCGGAGTTCACCTGTACACTCCGCTCCTCCGAGGGGGACAGCATCGCCGGCACGCTCACCGAGGAACAGTCCGCACGCATGACGGCCCCGAACTCCGGCGATTACAGCATCACGTTCAGCGCCGCAGAAGCGGTTACGGCGAAAGTCAAGATCGTGAGCGACCCGGACTGACGGAGAGGCACCCCTCCCACCGACGGATTTCGCCGTCTGGGTATTCGATTTTGTGCAATTTTACAGGGAAAACCGAGATTATTATTACAAAAACGCTTGCAATAGCGTGCTGCACGTGTTATACTGTTAAAGTAAGAATGAAAGTAACCGTAGGGAGTGGCCAAGTGCCACTCCTTACGTTTTGCTTATACAAAATTTTTCGATAACCGAAGGAGGGACGGCTTTGCAGGCAAAGCAGATCGTAGCCCGCGTAGAGGAACTGGTAAAGCCTTTGTGTGAACAGGCTGGTGTTTCCCTGTGGGATGTGGAGTTTGAAAAAGAGGGCGGACAGTATATGCTGACCGTCACCGTGGACCACCCGGAGGGCGTGAATATCGACCAGTGTGAGCAGGTCTCCCGCGCGCTTGACCCCATGCTGGACGCAAAGGAATTTGACGATATGCCGTCCTACACGCTGTGCGTATCCTCGGCGGGCCTTTCCCGCCGTCTCAAGCGCCCCGAGCATTTCGAGGCGTTCATGGGTCAGACGGTGGAAGTCGGTCTGTACAAGGCGCTGAACGGCGCAAAGCAGATCGAGGGCACCCTCGCAGGCTACGACAACGGCGCGGTAACGCTCGACATCGGCGGCGAGCGCACCGTATTTGAGCCGAAGGACATTGCCGCAGTTCGTCTTGCGGTCGAGATATAAAAAGGAGTTGGATTGGAAAAAATGGTGAACGCAGAATTTTTTGACGCCCTGGAACAGCTCGAAAAAGAGAAGGGCATCCCGGTGGACTACATGCTCGACCGCGTAGGTCAGGCACTCATCACCGCTTACAAGCGCGACAACGACGGCATGACCGACAACGTTTACGTTGAGCCGAACCGCGAGGAAAAGACCATCCGTATGTACGTGCGCAAAACGGTCGTCCGCACCGAGGACCTCTACGAGCCTTACGAGGAGATTACCCTCGAAGAGGCTGCCGATTACAAGGTAAATCCGCAGGTCGGCGACATCATCGACATCGACATCCCGACCAAGTCGTTCGGCCGCATCGCTGCCCAGACCGCAAAGCAGGTCATCATTCAGGGCATCCGCGAGGCGGAGCGCGGCATGGTCATCTCCGAGTTCGAGAGCAAGGAGCACGAGATACTGAACGCGACCGTCGCCCGCATTGACCCGCGCAGCGGCAACGCTTATCTGGACGTTGTTTCCGGCGGCGAGAAGAGCGAGGCCGTTCTGACGGCTTCCGAGCAGGTCCGCGGCGAAACGCTCGTCGAGGGTCAGCACGTAAAGGTTTACCTCATCGAGGTCCGCCGCGGCACCCGCGGTGTGCAGGTCATCGTTTCCCGCACCCATCCGGGTCTGGTCAAGCGCCTGTTCGAGCTTGAGGTTCCGGAAATCCATTCCGGCGTCGTTGAAGTCAAGTCCATCGCCCGTGAGGCAGGCAACCGCACCAAGATCGCCGTTACCTCGCACGACGAGAACGTTGACCCGATCGGTGCGTGTGTCGGTACGCGCGGCGCCCGCGTTTCCAACATCACCTCTGAGCTGAACGGCGAGAAGATCGACATCATCAAGTGGAACGAGGATACCGCAACCTTCGTTTCCGCCGCTCTCGCACCGGCGGACGTTATCTCCGCTTCCATGCAGGCAGACGGCAAGTCCTGCCGCGTGATCGTGCCGGACGACCAGCTCTCTCTCGCCATCGGCAAGGAGGGCCAGAACGCCCGCCTCGCTGCCAAGCTGACCGGCTGCAAGATCGACATCGCGCCGAAGTCGCAGGCACAGGCCGAGCCGCAGGAGCCGGAGGAAGCACCGGCAGAGGAGCCGCAGACCGAGCCGCAGGCTGAATAACAAAGCGGAGGTGCGGCAGAATATGGTACAGAAGAAAATCCCCATGCGGCAGTGCCTCGGCTGCCGTGAAATGTTCCCGAAACGGGAGCTGATCCGCGTCGTGCGCTCGCCCGAGGGCGAAATCACGCTCGATTTCAAGGGAAAGGCACCCGGACGCGGCGCGTATCTCTGCGGCCGCCCGGAATGCCTCAAGAAAGCACGCAAGAGCCGCGCCATTGAGCGCGCCCTGACGGTAGCTGTGCCCGAGTCGGTCTATGACCAGCTTGAGCAGCAGATGGAACAGGAGGGTGCACATGGCGAATGATCCGGTACTGAGAATGCTCGGCCTGGCCCGCCGCGCAGGCAAGCTCGCCTACGGCGATGAGCTGGTGCGCGAGGTGTGCTTCGGCCACAAGGCAAGATGCGTGTTCCTCGCTGCGGACGCAGGCGCAAGCACCGCGAAAAAGGGCGCGTTCTACGCTGACAAGGCGAACGTTCCCTGCGTGCAGCTGCCCCACGGCAAGACCGAGCTTGGCACGTCGGTCGGCAAGTCCGGCTGCGCGATCGTTGCCGTGACCGACATCGGTCTGGCGGCGTCGGCGGTCGAAAAGCTCGCGAGCGAGCACGAGGAATATGCGGAAACCGCAAAGCTGCTCAGCGAGAAGAATGCACGCATTCAGTCCCTCAAGGGCATCAAAAAGCATAAGGAAAAGCCGGAAACCGCGGAGGAAAAGCCGGCGGAGCCGGAAAAACGCGCGGATGCGCGTCCGAAGCCGGCCGCAAAGCGCCCGTACCGCAAGCCGGACGGCGAAAAGCGCCCGTTCCGCAAGCCGGACGGCGAGAAGCGCCCCTACCGCAAGCCGGACGGCGAGAAGCGCCCGTTCCGCAAGGCAGACGGCGAAAAGCGTCCGTTCCGCAAGGCAGACGGCGAGAAGCGCCCGTTCCGCAAGGCAGACGGCGAAAAGCGCCCGTTCCGCAAGCCGGATGGCGAGAAGCGTCCGTTCCGCAAACCGGACGGCGAGAAGCGTCCGTTCCGCAAGGCAGACGGCGAGAAGCGTCCGTTCCGCAAGCCGGACGGCGAGAAGCGCCCATTCCGCAAGTCGGACGGCGAAAAGCGCCCGTTCCATCGCGACGGCGCACGAAAGCCGCGTTTCACCGGAGAAAAGCGCAGTTTCCGCAACAAAACGTAACGAACGCGCGAAAGCGCGCATTCAATAGAGCCTGCCGTGCAGGCTCATAAAAACCGGGAGCATGCATCACGGTTTTTATACAGGAAAGCGGTTCTGTGTGCCGCGAAGCGACGCGCAGAACTGCACCAAGGCTTTGTCCGCGCCTTACGCGGCACAGCCTATTCTCGGTTGAAAACGAGTTTTCAATCGAAATTCTTTTGGAGGTATTGCCCATGGCATTAGACAATAAATACCGGGTGCACGAGGTCGCAAAGGACTTCGGTGTATCCACCAAGGAAATCATGGAAATTATG
>UQVU01000003.1 GCA_900544475.1 uncultured Butyricicoccus sp. | reverse complement strand
GGCTGAGCAATCTTTTTTTCATGGAAAAATTGCCTCCATAGGGTGTGCGCCCGGCAGCTCCGGGCGTGGATTACGTTCAGTTCTCGTAGGCTGCCACGATTTCACCGATGTACATGGTGTGGTAATCGCGGTCGGCGTAGCTTCTCTCGCGGATTTCGGCGGTCATGTCGTCCGGGCCGATGAAGGTCTTGCAGACCTTGCGGCAGATGAGGACGAGCTTTGCCTCCTCGAAGGTCGGCTGACCTTCTACCATGACCGGGGTCAGGCCGCTCTCGTTCATCTTATCCATGTCGCGGCCGGACTTCGAGCCGAGCAGATTGAGCGCGTCGCGGCAGCCGTCCTTCAGAACGGTCAGCGTGAAGAACTCGGAGTCGTCTACGAAGGTCTTGGTGTAGCGGGACTGGCGGATGTAGCAGGTCGCGGACGGCTTGCCCCACACGACGCCGACAGCGCCCCAGCTTGCGGTCATGGTGTTCCACTTTTCCTCCGTGCCGGCGGAAATCAGCAGCCACTGCTTGCCGATGAGGTCAAAGGGGTTGAACGACTGCTCTGCAATATTTATCTTTTTCATGGTAAAAACCTCCCAATCGTATAATCAGCGTAAAATCAGTGTATAGAGTGAGGAGTGGAGAGTGAAGAGGAGGTATCGCCTTCGGCGATGAATGAATGTGCGCTCCGTGCACACCGTATCTACACTCTGCACTCTCAACTCTTCACTCTTTTCATCGTTTTATCTGTCCAGCGGCATATTGCGCCGGAGCTTCATCTCCTGCCATTCCTCACGCGAAATGAGTATCTGGCGCGGTTTGGAGCCTTCGAACGGGCCGATGATGCCGCGCTCCTCGATCTGGTCGATGATGCGGGCGGCACGCGAATAGCCGAGCTTCAAGCGGCGCTGGAGCATGGAGGTGGACGCCTGACGGCATTCCATGATAACGTCGATCGCTTCCTCGATCATTTCGTCCTCGTCCTCGCCGGGGTCGCCGCCCGAGGAGCCGCCGCTCTTGCTGTCCTCCTGCTCAGCCTGACGCTCGATGTGCTCGAGGATTTCCTCGCTGTACTCGGCGGTGCTCGTTTCCTTGATTTTTTCAATGACGCTCTCGATTTCTTCGTTCGAGATGAAGCAGCCCTGCACGCGCAGCGGCTTGCCCTCGCCGAGCGGCGCATAGAGCATATCGCCCTTGCCGATCAGCTTTTCCGCGCCTGTGGTATCGAGAATGATGCGCGACTCGATCTGGCTCGCGACCGCGAACGCGATGCGCGAGGGAATGTTCGCCTTCATGATGCCGGTGATGACGTCAGAGGACGGACGCTGGGTCGCAACGACAAGGTGCATACCGGCGGCACGCGCCTTCTGCGCGATACGGCAGATCGAGTTTTCGACTTCCTTCGCCGCGACCATCATGAGGTCGGCCAGCTCGTCGATAACGATAACGATCTGCGGGAGCACCTGATACTGCTCGGGGACTGCGGCTACGCCCGTGGTTTCGCCCTCGGTTTCACCCGCTGCGGCGGCCTCGGCCTTCGCCTTTTCCGCACGCATGAGGTCGTTATAGCCGACAAGGTTGCGCACCTGATGGTCCGCGAACAGCTTGTAGCGGCGCTCCATCTCGCCGACCGCCCAGTTGAGCGCTCCGGCGGCCTTCTTCGGGTCGGTGACGACCGGAATGAGCAGGTGCGGAATGCCGTTGTAATTGCCAAGCTCGACCATCTTCGGGTCTACCATGATGAGGCGGACCTCCTCCGGGGTCGATTTGTAGAGCAGCGAGATCAGCATGGAGTTGATGCAGACCGACTTACCGGAACCGGTCGTACCTGCAATCAGCATGTGCGGCATTTTCGCAATGTCACCGATGACCGGTCTGCCGGTGATGTCCTTGCCGACGGCGAAGGACAGGCGGCTCTTCGCGTTTGCAAAGGCCGGCGAGCCGATACACTCGCGGATAAAGACCGTGTTGACCGTCTTGTTCGGCACCTCGATGCCGACCGCGGATTTATCCGGGATGGGCGCGATGCGCACGTTCGCCGCGCCGAGCGCGAGTGCAATATCGTCCGCAAGTGCGGAAACGCGCGAAATCTTGATGCCGCGCGGAATGGTCAGCTCGAAGCGGGTGACGGACGGGCCGCGCACGATGCCGATGATCTGCGCATCGATGTTGAACGACTCAAGCGTATCGAGCAGGCATGCCGAGCTTTCGCGCAGCTCGGCCTCCGCACCGGCGACCGATGCGTGCTTTCCCTGCGTGAGCAGGTCGAGCGGCGGATAAGCGTAGACCGGCGCGGGCGCCTTCTGGCTCTCGTCCATCGCGTCGTTCATCGCCGCCTGCTCGTCCTCCGAGATGCTTTCGTTCTTTTTCGGCTTGGATGCCGGTTTTGCAGGCTCAGCAGGCGCCGCCTCGACTTCGGGTTCATCCTCCGGCTCGTCGGCGCGGTTCGCAACGAGGTCCATGATGCTGTCCGGCTGTTCTTCCCGCTTCTCCTCGCGCGGCTTTTTCAGGCCCCGCAGGTATTCATCGGGCGCGAGCGGCTTGCCCTCCTCGTGCGGCGGATAGACGGGCGGGATAGCGCCGCCGGGCTTATCCTCGCCGGGCGGGTCGTTATCGATTGGAATGTCGAAGTCGGACGCCTGACGGCGTGCCCGGCGCTCCTCGCGCTTCTGGGCGTGCGCCGCCGTGATCTCACGCGCCATTTCATGCACGTTCGGCAGCTGCACCGGCTCCTCGTAGCGGGCGCGTTCCTCCTCGTCCTCGTATTCGTACTCAGGCGGACGGAACATATCGACGAGCATCATTGGCGTGATGCGGCAGGCTACCATGATGGCGGCCACCATGAGCAGCAGCAGCACGATGAGTGCGCCGGCGCTCGACAGCGCCCATTCGAGCACGATGTACAGCATGCCCGAGAGCAGACCGCCCGAATGGTTCTCCATTCCGGTTTCCAGTAGGTTCCGTATGGTTTTCATAGAAAAATCGTACTCGTTTGCGCAGGTGATGGCGTGGACGATGCCGCCGAAGAGGACGGGCGTGATGCCGATGCACGCGCCGCGCAGGCGTACCGGTCCCTTGGGACGCAGGAAAAGCAGCGCCGCCAGCGCGAAAAACGCCACTGGCAGCAGCAGTGCGCCCCGGCCGATCATACCGCCGACAAAGCGGTGCAGCCAGCGCAGCAGCGCGCCGTCGATCGGCAGCAGCGTAAGAAGGGCGAGGACACCCAGTCCCGCCCAGATCGCGCCCCACGCCATGCGGCTCAGACCCTCGCTCTCCTGTATTTCAGGTGCAGGCTCCGCCTTTTTGCGCGTGCGGGGTGCGCTTTTTTCCGATTTTGGTTTTGTGGTTTTTCTTGCAGCCAAAATTTAGACTCTCCTATTTGAAAGCGATTTGAGACAGGTTAATTATATCATAAATACGTGTCAAATTCCACTGTTTTCCGCCTGCTCGTCACACGCTTTATTGTGCGCGAGGATGCGGTCGATGGCGTGGGCGACGCCGTCCTCGGCGTTGCTGTCGGTTTCCCAGCGGCAGAGCGCCTTTACCTCGTCCGATGCGTTGCCCATGGCGATGGGGAGCGCGACTGCACGCAGCATTTCGAAATCGTTTTCGCTGTCGCCGATGGCGGCCGCGTGGTCGAGGTCGGTGCCGATGTCGCGGCACAGCATGCCGAGCGCGTTGCCCTTGTCCGCCGCCGGGGTGATGACCTCAAGGTTGTCCGCCGCCGAGCTCATGACGCGCACGCCCGGAATGGTCTCCAGAATGGCGCGGGTGCGGCTGAGCGTGACCGCGTCGCGGCTGCGCACGAAGATCTTATCGACCGAGAGATGATGGTCAGCGATATACTCAGCGACCGACGGGACCACCTTTTTCGAGGTCAGATAACCCTCGTTGGTCTTGTAGCTGCCGAAGCCGAGGTCGTCATAGGGCGTGATGAGCAGCGTTTCGCCGACGTAGATCATGGCGATCATGCCGATGCGCTCGACCGCCGCCGCCGCGCGGACCGCCGCCTCCCACGGCATGGACATGCGCATGGTGCAGCCCTCGCCCGAAATGCTCGAAAGCGTCGCGCCGCCGGACGTTACCATCAGATCGTCCGCGTCGAGGTCGATGGCGAAATCGCGTGCCTCGCCGCAGATGCGGCCGGTCGATACAACAACGTACACGCCTGCCGCGCGGGCCCGGCGCACCGCTGCGGTCGTGGACTCGGCCACCTTGTTCTGCGGCGTGAGCGCGGTTCCGTCAAGGTCGAGCGCAATCAGTTTGATTTTATTCATAAGCCTTTCCCCTTTTTCCCTGTCTATGCTCCGCCGTACCTGCCATGGCGGCGGGAGCCTGCGGACGCGGTGTGTGTACGCCCGACGATAATTTTCCATACTATATCAGAATACCGCAGCCGTCAATAAATTGCAAGGGCAGAACGAAAAGAAACGGGCCGGTCTGCAAAAATCTGGCGCGGATTTTCAGAAAGGGCGCTCCATGGTCAATAACGGTCAATCTTTTGACCTTTGGCGAAAAATCGAACATTTGTTCTTGACAAGTCGGCGTTCCCGTCCTATTCTATGGCTCACAGAGGGACGCCGGAACGGCAGACCGGAAGCCTTCTGAAACCATTCTGCAAGGAGGCGAGGCGATTGTGCAGAGAAAAAGCAATCCGGACGAACTGATCCGGATGCTGTACGACATCGCGGACGATGTGGAGGCCCCGGCGAACAGCCGGCTCAGCGCGATCAAGGAAATTCTCGACCGGACGGTCGGCAAGGGAGTGATGCTCGAGCAGGCGCAGGACAGAGCGCCGGTGGAAATCGTGTTCCGCATAGCGGACGAAGATACGAATTCGAGGTGACGCCCAGACAGGCGGCGTTCATGCGGTCGAAGGCGTTCGAAACGCTGTTCGGCGGCGCGGCCGGCGGCGGCAAAAGCCACGGTCAGCTGCTCGATGCGCTGCGGTTCGCGGTCGTGTATCCCGGTTCGCGTCAGCTGATGCTGCGGCGCACCATGCCCGAGCTGGAGCGTTCGCTCGTTCCTGCGGCTCTGCGGCTGTATCCGCAGTCTGTCGCGGCCTACAAGGTCAGCGAGCACCGATGGGCATTCATCAACGGCTCCTCGCTCGAATTCGGCTACTGCGACGCGGAAAGCGACGTCACAAAGTACCAGAGCGCGGAATACGACGTGATACGGTTCGATGAGCTGACGCATTTCACCGAAAGCCAGTTCACCTATCTGCTTTCGCGCATCCGCGGCGCAAATTCCTACCCGAAGCAGGTCAAGGCGACCACCAATCCGGGCGGTATCGGGCATCAGTGGGTCAAAAGCCGCTTCATCGACCCGATGCCGCCGGACGAGATGCACGAGTTCGACGGGGAAACGCGGCTGTTCCTGCCCGCAAGGCTCACGGACAACCCGTTTCTCCGCCGGGCGGACGCCGGGTACGAAAAGCGGCTGCGGCTGCTCTCGGTGCACGACAGGCGGGCGCTGCTCGACGGCGTGTGGGAGCTGGACGAGGGACGGTATTTTTCCGAGTTCTCCCCTGCCCTGCACGTGGTTCCGCCGCACGAGATACCGGACGGCTGGCGAAGGTATCTGACCATTGATTACGGTCTGGATATGCTCGCGGCGCTCTGGATCGCGCAGAGTCCGGACGGGCGCAGCGTAGTATACAGAGAGTTATATGAACCCGGTTTGATTATCTCCGAGGCCGCCGCGCGTATCCTTTCGAGCGAGGCGTCCGGCGAGCACATCGATGTGCGGCTCGCGCCGCCCGATTTGTGGAACCGGCGGCAGGAAACCGGCAAAAGCGCGGTGCAGCTGTTCGCGGACTGCGGACTCGACTTCGAAAAGTCGAGCAACGAGCGCGTGGCCGGCTGGCTGGCGCTGCACGAGCTGCTCACGCCGCGACGGGATACGGACGGCGAAATGCGGCCGCGGCTGACCATTTTCAGCTCGTGCCGCAACCTCATCCGCACGCTCCCGGCCTTGCAGCACGACACGCGCAATCCGTCCGACACGGCGAACACGCCGCATGAGCTGACGCACGCGCCGGACGCGCTGCGAGGGTATGCCGCTACCGTACGCGAGCCGCCGTCCGACAGCCGCCCGACCGCGTATGACTGCGAGGTGGGAGAGTTTCTCAGCTATTAGCGGCCTACGGGAAAACGATTTACAAATCTGCAAAGGAGAGGCTACTATGGAAATCATTTGTTACGCTTTGTCGGCGGCGGTTCTGGTGCTGACGGGCGCGGTCATTTCGGGCGGCGTGACGCTGCCGAAGGGCGTGCCGCGCGAAAACACAGCGGAAACCGCCGCAGACGATACGCTCAGCCGCGATATTGCGGCGCTGATGGCCTACGGCCGGGAGGAGGACGAAGATAATGCAGTTTGACCGCACACCGGCGGAAGTCTGGCGCAGATATGAGCGCGACCGCGACTACAAGCGCTCCATCGGTCTGTACGACCGCGTGCGCCGCAACGAGGCGTTCTACCTCGGCCGGCAGTGGGAGGGCCTGCGCGTGCAGTCGCTCGACCCGCTGATCTTCAACGTGCTGCGCCGCTGCGTCAATCTGTTCGTGGCGATGCTCGTGTCAGACGATGTGGCGGTGCGCGTCACGCCGTTCGACATGGACGAAAACGGCCGCCGCACCGCAAAGGTGCTCGAACGCGCCTTCGCTTCCGCCATCGAACGCTCGGGCGTCAAGGCGCTCGGCAGACCGCTGCTCAAAAACGCCTGCGTGGACGGCGACGCCTGCTTCTATATGCACTTCGACCCGGCGCTCGAAACCGGTCAGGCCGTCAAGGGCGATATTTCGGTCGATCTCATCGACTCGGTAAACATCTGCTTCGGCAACCCGGCCTGCGACGAGGTGCAGCGCCAGCCGTACATCATCATCGCCATGCGGCGCGACGTCGATGAGGTGCGGCGCGAGGCAAGGGAAAACGGCGTGTCCGATGACGAAATCGAGGCAATCCGCGCGGACGACAGCGGCGAATACCTGCGATACCGCGCCAACCGTGAGGACGGGCGCGTGACCGTGCTGCTGCATATGCGCCGCGTCGAGGGCGGCATCGCGTTCTGCAAGACCACGCGCAGCGCTACCGTCATGCGCGAAAAGGTGCTCCCCTACCGGCTGTATCCGGTGACGCATCTGTGCTGGAACCGCGTGCGCGGCTCGTGCCACGGCGAAAGTCCGCTGACCGAGGCCATCCCCAACCAGATCGCCATCAACAAGCTGTATTCCATGTACGTGCAGTGCATCAAGCAGGTCGCGTTCCCGAAGATCGTCTACGACATGACCCGTTTCCCGAACGGCTGGTCGAACGACGTCGGCAAGGCCATCGGCATGCGCGGCAACCCGAACGAGGCCATCGCGGCGGCGTTCCGCGTGCCGGATATTTCCGCGCAGGTGCTTCAGCTGCTCCAGCAGATGATGCGCGACACGACCGAGCTGATGGGCGCGAGCGAGGCGTCGCTCGGCACGGTGCACCCGGACAACACCTCGGCCATTATCGCGGTGCAGAGCGCGACCGCCGCCCCGCTTGAACTGACGAAAATGGAGTTCTACCGTTTCACCGAGGACTGGGCGCGTATCTTTCTCGACATGATGGGCGTGCACTACGGCGTGCGCACGCTTGTTCTGCCCGACGAGGACGGCGGCGAGCCGCAAAAGCAGAGCTTCGATTTCTCGTCCCTCGCGGGGCAGGACATGAATCTTCAGGTGGACATCGGCGCGGCAAGCTACTGGTCAGAAATCATGCAGACCACCACGAACGACCACCTGCTCGAAAGCGGCGTCATCTCCGACCCGCTCGTTTATCTCGAGAACGTGCCTGATTATCAGGTGCGCGGCAAACACGACCTGCTGCACGCGCTCCGTGTGCAGCGACAGACACAGAAGGAGGAAGCGAAAAATGCACAACCCGATGAACCGTAATCCCGAGGAAAACCGCCCGCTCGACCCGTTTGCGGCGGCGGAAGCGCCCGAAACGGCGTCCGAGACCACCTATCCGGTCGAGGCGGACGGTGAGGTACACGAGCTGACGCTTGCGGAGCTGATGGAGGCGGCGGCCGAGGGTCTTTCCAAGCGCAACGCTTACGTGCGCCGCAACCGCGCGGCGAACGCCCTGCCGAACGGCCAGATCTACGCCGCGTTCGTCGAGGAATACCCGGACGTCCGCCCCGAGGATATTCCGCAGCAGGTCTGGGAATGGGCGCAGCAGGAGGGCTCGCTCGTGTCCGCTTACCGCAAGTGGGAAATCGCGGAGCTGCGCGACGAGCTGGCGGCGCTCGAAATGAACCGTAAGAACCGCCGCGCCGCTGTCGGCACCGCCCAGACCGACGGCGAACCCACCGGCATCGACCCGGTTGCACTCGCGCTGCTCGGCAGATAACAGGCCGCTGAACATCCACCACCGATTTATAAAAGGAGACTTTATCTTATGGCTATCAATCTCGCAAGCAAGTATTCCGACCAGATTGCGGAAGTCTTTACCCGCTCGTCCTTCATCAAGGGCAAGACCGCCGAAACCTTTGACCTGACCGGCGTCAAGACGCTCAAGGTCTACACCCCGATTACGGTCGAGGAGGTCGATTACGACCGCGACGGCGGTCTGGGCCGCTACGGCGCTGTCACCGAAATGCAGGACGTCGTGCAGGAGCTGACCATGACGCAGGACAAGGCGTTCACCCTGACCATCGACAAGGGCAACAACCTCGACCAGAACCTCGTCAAGAACGCCGCCGATATGCTGCGCCTCCAGCTGAGCGAGAAGTCCACCCCGGCAGCCGACAAGTACGCTTTCCGCCGCTTCGTCACCATGGCCGGCACGATTGCCGAAAGCGCAAAGCCGACCCGCGCCGACATCATCAGCAAGATCGCTGACGCTTCGCAGGCGCTCGATGACGCGCTCGTGCCGGACGACAACCGCTATCTGTACCTGACGAGCGAAATGTACAAGCTCGTGTGCACCTCGGACGAGTTTTCCGGCGTCGATGTGCTCGCGCGTCAGTCCATCGCGAAGGGCGTGTGCGGCGAGGTGTTCGGCATGAACGTCGTGCGCGTGCCGAAAAGCTACCTGCCGGAGGGCGTTTACTTCCTCGTCGCGCACAAGGACGCCGTGCTCATGCCGTACAAGATTGCGGACGCAAAGGTGCACGAGGACCCGGTCGGCGTGTCCGGCGCGCTCATTGAGGGCCGCCACTACTACGACGCCTACGTTCTCGGCGCGAAGTGCGGCGGCGTGTATGCGCTCGTTGCGACCGGTCTGGTTTCCGCGAAGCCGGTCATTTCCGGCGGCAAGATCACCGGTTCGGGCAGCATCCGCTACACGCTCGACGGCTCCGACCCGCGCTACTCCGACTCCGCGAAGGATTACACCGCGAATGCCGTGCTGACCGCCGAAAGCGGCTGCAAGATCCGCGCGTACATGACGGAAACCGGCAAGTTCCCGTCCGCCGTAGCAGAAGGCTAACGAAAAGAGTGAAGAGTTGAGAATTCAGAGTGGAGTTGCGGTGTGCGCAAAGCGCACAATTTAATCATCGCCGCAGGCGATACCTCCTCTCCACTCTCCTCTCTTCACTCTTCACTCTCCTATATGCTCTCCTCTCTTAACGCTAAAACGAAAGGGGTTTGTTTTTATGACCGGAAACGAATGTTACCGCGCATCGCTCGTGGTGCTTGGCGCGGGCGCGGACAGCGGCGAATATTACGCGCAGTTCGCCCTTGGCGCGCTCAATCAGCTGCTCGCGAACAGCCTGCGCGAAATCAACGCGGAGCGCGTCCAGCAGGGCGAGGCCGCCTTTTCCGTGCCGCCGTGCATGAACTCGCTCGACGAGGACGTACCGGCGCCCGAATGGCTCGTGCGCGAATGTTTTCCCTACGGCCTTGCGGCGCTGCTCTGCGCGGACGATGACAAGGCCATGTTCAACCGCGCGGCAAGCGAATACGCCGAACGTCTGCTGCTGCACTGCCCGGCGCAGTTCACCGCCGTACAGGAGATGATCTGATGCGAAGCTATCACTTTCCCTCGGTGAAAACCGAGCACCAGACCGTCATCAGCCGCTTCGGCGGCGCGGATTTCCGTTCCCACCCGACCAAGGTGACGCTGACACGCTCACCCGATTTACAGAACCTCGTCTGCGACCGGAACGATTTTCTCGTCAAGCGCACCGGCTGGAAAACCGTCGAGCGCTACGATGCGCCGGTTTACGGCGTGTTTCCTGCCCCGGACGGCGAGGGCGCGTTCGTCCACGCGGGCGTCAATCTGTACTTCCGCCCCGCAAGCGGCACGCAGTCGCTTCTTTGCAGCAGCATGAACGGCGCGTTTTCACAGGCGTTTACGATGAACGGCGTGCTGTATCTGCTTGACGGCGCGTGCTTCCGTGCGGTGCGCAGAAACGGGGGCGCGTGGACAGCCGAGCGCGTGCAGGACAGCGCCTATGTGCCGACGACCACGGTTTCCGCGTCTCCTGCGGGCGGCGGCACGAGCCTGGAGGCGGTAAACCTCCTGACCGGACGGCGCATCAACACCTTTATCGGCGACGGCAAAAGCACGGAGTTCCGTCTGGACGCGGCGGGCCTCGACCGCATTCCGCTGACGGCGGCGGTAAACGGTGCGGAGGTCGCTATCGCGTCAGTCGATTACGACAAGGGGCGTGTCGCGCTCGCCTCCGCGCCGCCCGACGGGCAGGGTCACGACAACGTGAGCATCGCGTTCAGCAAGACCGTTCCGGGCGCAGCGGCGAAAATCAACCGCTGCCGCATCGCTGGGCTGTACGGCGGCAAGAACGACACGCGCGTTTTTCTCGCGGGCAACCCGGACGAGCCGCACTGCGACTGGCAGAGCGGACTTTACGACCCGAGCTACTTCCCCGACACCGGCTACGCACGCATGGGCACGGAAGCGAGCGCGATTGCCGGATATCTCAAGCAGTACGAGAGCCAGATCATCGTCAAGACCGGCGGCGCACAGGAGGCAACGAGCTTCGCGCGCACCTTTGTCATGACCGACGACGGCGCTTCCTACTTTTCGCTGCGGCAGGGCGCACACGGCGAGGGCGCAGTCGCGCCGCGCTCGTTCGCGATGCTCGGAGACCTGCCGCTCTTTCTCTCTGCGCAGGGCGTGATGGGCGTTTACGGCACGGCGGTCGCGGAGCAGAACACCATCCGCCCGATTTCCGAGGCCGTCTGTCCGCGGCTTATCCGCGAAACCGCCCTCGAAAAGGCGTGCGCGGCGGTGTTTGAGGGGCGGTACTACCTCGCCCTGAACGGAAACGTCTACATCGCAGACAGCCATCTCACCGAGGAGGACGGGTTTCCGGCGTGGTTTTTCTGGGCGAACGTGCCCGCGCAGTGCCTTGCGGTGCTGGACGACCGGCTGTGGTTCGGCACGGCGGACGGACGGCTGTGCCGCTTTTCCCTGCCGGACGAGGCGGACGCCTACACCGATGACGGCGCGGCCATCGACGCCTACTGGTGCACGCCGACGCTTTCGCTCTCGGACTGGAGCCGCAACAAGACCATCCGCGACGTGATCCCGACCCTCATGCCCTATGCGCGGTCGAGCGCCGAGCTCTGCTTCACGGACGAGGGCGGCGAAACACAGCGGCTTTCGCGCAGTCTTGACCTGTTTTCCTTCGGAAACTGGGATTTCGGGCGCGTTTCCTTCCGCTGCGTGCCGGGCGCGGTCAGCTGGCGCAGTCACCGCCGCCGCTACCGCCGTCCGCTCCACACGCTGCGCATCGGGAACGACCGCGCCGGAGAGCCGTTCGGCCTGCTTGCGCTGACGCTGCGATGGACCGAGGGCGGCTCGATTTGAAAGGAGTAAGATATGGCAAAGAATTATCGTGACAATTTCGACTATTCCGAGGCGATTGCGAACTCGACGAGCAAGGCCGAGCGCGACCGGCTGCTTGCCGAACGGCAGAACAAAATCGACGCCGAGGGCCTGACCGGCAAGGTCGCGGACAACAGCGCGGTTTCGACCTGGACGAGCAGCTACCGCCCGTATTACGTCGCGTCCTCGTCCTCCGCCTCCAAAGCCGCCAGCGAAAACGCCGAGCGCGTCAGCTCGCTCTACGACGCGGCGGAAAAGGCGCGGCTTCAGCGCTTCGAGGCCGCCCGCACACGCATCCGTCAGCAGCTTTCGTCCAATCTCAGCTCGATTGACAGCGATTACGCCGCGGCGGTGCGTCAGGCGGACATCAGCGCCCGTCAGTCCGCGCTGCGCAACGAGGAAAAGCTCGCGCTGCTCGGCCTGAACATGGGCGCGAAAACCGGTGCGGCCACGAGCGGCGCTGCCGAAACCAGCCGCATCGCGGTGGACAATCAGTACCGCGGCGACCTTGCCTCCCTCGCGCAGACCCGGCTCACCGCCCGTGCATCGGCGGAAAGCGCGGCGGCAGCGAGTGAAGCGGACGCGGAAAACAGCTACGCCGGTGCGGCGGAAAACGCCGCCATGTCGCAGGCGCAGACACTGCTGAACCAGTACAACGCCGAGCGCGATTACAGCCTGTCCATGGCGGGTCTGACCGGCTTTATCGACGGCGTTCCAACGCTTTCCTACCGAAATTACGAGCTGAGCGCCGCCGCCGCCCGCGCTGAGCAGAGCAATGCGCTCGCAAAGCTGCGCACCGCCACCGAGGCCGAAGCCTACGAGCGTGCGCTTGCGCGGTGGAAAACCACCGGCTACGTCCAGAAGGGCGACGCCGCCGTGCTCGGTGTGCCCGCCGGAACACCGACCGCCGACGTCAGCTACAAAAACGCCAGCCTCGCCCTCCAGAAATGGAAGGCCGGCTACCGGAACTGAGAGCGGGACGCGCTTCGGCTATTGCGGGCTAAAATAGACCACCCCTCCACAGCGAACCGTGGAGGGGTGTTTTGAATAAGAAACGAAGCGCACATTCAAACTTTGCATTTTCTCAGCTGCCGCTCTCTTGTGACAGCTTTATGTTAGCACGAATGTCCGTTATTCGTCAACCGTCAAATCCCGCAAACGCACCGGGAATTGCCCATGAGAAAATTTTATCTCCATTTTCTGGCGCGTATTGCTGCGATTATCCCGTATTTTCGCGCAGTATTCACTCTGCCTCTCGGAATTTTTGTCCATATCTGACCATTTTACAATCAGTACAGCCGTCAAAAAATAATTTTTTATCAGTGGAATTTGCCTTGTATTTTATGTAGAAAAACAGGACGTCTCCGAGAAAAAGAGACGTCCTGTCGTTATGCTTTTTTACAATCTGTAAAAAATTACTTGTTCTTCAGGTTGAAGAAAGCCTTCTTGCCGAGGAACTGTGCAACGTCCTCGCCCAGCTCTTCCTCGATGCGGAGCAGCTGATTGTACTTCGCAACGCGGTCGGTACGGGACGGAGCGCCGGTCTTGATCTGGCCTGCATTCAGAGCAACAGCGATGTCAGCGATGGTAGCATCCTCGGTCTCGCCGGAACGGTGAGAAACAACAGCGGTGTAGCCTGCGCGGTTCGCCATCTGGATAGCGTCCAGAGTCTCGGTCAGAGAGCCGATCTGGTTTACCTTGATGAGGATGGAGTTAGCAACGCCCAGCTCGATGCCCTTGGACAGACGAGCGGTGTTGGTAACGAACAGGTCGTCGCCTACCAGCTGGATCTTGTCGCCCAGAGCCTTGGTCAGCATAGCCCAGCCTTCCCAGTCTTCCTCAGCCATGCCGTCCTCGAGGGAGATGATCGGGTACTTGTCCGCGAAGGTCTTCCACATATTGACCAGCTGCTTCTGGGTCAGCTTCTTACCGGACTTCGGCTGGATATAGCACTTCTCTTCGTCGTTCCACCACTCGGAGGAAGCAGCGTCGATTGCGATCATGAAGTCCTCGCCCGGCTTGTAGCCAGCTTCCTCAATAGCCTGAACGATAACCTTCAGTGCATCCTCGTCCTTCTTCAGGTTCGGAGCGTAGCCGCCCTCGTCGCCTACACCTGCTGCCGGAGTGCCGTTCTCCTTGAGGGTGGACTTCAGCTGATGGAATACCTCAGCGCAGCGGCGCAGAGCCTCGCGGAAAGACGGAGCGGAAACCGGCATGATCATGAATTCCTGAATCTCAACGTTGTTGGTCGCATGAGCGCCGCCGTTGAGGATGTTCATCATCGGCATCGGCAGGGTCTTGGCGTTGCAGCCGCCGATGTAGTTGTAAAGCGGCAGGGAGAGAGCCTCAGCTGCTGCCTTTGCAACTGCCAGGGATACGCCGAGGATAGCGTTTGCGCCGAACTTGGTCTTGTTCGGGGTGCCGTCAGCCTCGATCATAGCCTTGTCGATCGCCTGCTGGTCGAGAGCGTTCATGCCGATAACGACCTCAGCAATCTCGCCGTTGACAGCGTCAACAGCCTTCAGAACGCCCTTGCCGTTGTAACGGGACTTGTCGCCGTCGCGCAGCTCGCAAGCCTCGAAGATACCGGTGGAAGCGCCGGACGGAACGGCAGCGCGGCCCATGTATGCGCCGGTGTCGCCCTCAACGTAAACCTCAACCTCAACGGTCGGGTTGCCACGGGAGTCCATGATCTCGCGGCCGATTACATCAACAATTTCAATGTAGCCCTTCATAATTCTTACTCCTTTTATATAAAAATAAATGGTTGGCATTCAAACAGCAGAAATGCCGTAAGCTGCATTTTTGCTGCGCCGCGCACGCGGCGCGGGTTATCCGAAAAAGTTTCCTTGGGAACTTTTTCGGTATCTAAGGGGGACAGAGTCCCCCCTTGGAGGCTCACTTGGTGAGCAGAGAATGACCGGTCATCTCTTCCGGCTGCGGAATGCCCATCATGTCGAGCATGGTGGGAGCAAGGTCAGCCAGAACGCCGCCGTCTGCCAGCTTGCCCTCGTGACCGACCATAACGAGCGGTACGGGGTTGGTGGAGTGCGCGGTGAACGGGGTGACGCCGTCTGCGTCGAGCATCTGGTCAACGTTGCCGTGGTCAGCCGTGATCAGGCACTGACCATTCATCTTGAGAATCGCGTCTACGACCTTGCCTACGCCGTCGTCGGTCGCTTCGATCGCCTTTACGGCTGCCTCGAATACGCCGGTGTGGCCGACCATGTCGCAGTTCGCGAAGTTCAGGATAACAACGTCATACTTGCCGGAAAGGATGCGCTTGACGCACTCCTCGGTAACGGCCGGTTCGCTCATCTCCGGCTGGAGGTCGTAGGTCGCAACCTTGGGGGACGGGATAAGTGCGCGATCCTCGCCCGGGTACTCCTTCTCTACGCCGCCGTTGAAGAAGAACGTAACGTGTGCGTACTTCTCGGTCTCGGCAATGCGCAGCTGGGTCATGCCCAGGTCGGAGATATACTCGCCGAAGGTGTTCTTGAGGCTCTGCGGCTTGAACGCGATTTCAACGCCCGGGATGGTCGCATCATACTGCGTCATGCAGACATAGTGAATCTTCGGCTGAACGCGCTCAAAGCCGGTGAACTCCGGATCGACGAAGGCACGGGTGATCTCGCGTGCACGGTCGGGGCGGAAGTTTGCGAAGATGATCGCGTCATCGTCCTTGACGGTCGCGCCCTCGGTTACGATAACCGGAACAACGAACTCGTCGGTGACGCCATTGGCATAGGACTTCTCCATTGCCTCGTGCGCCGTCGCTGCGTGCTCGCCCTCGCCGAGTGCGATGGCGTTGTATGCCTTCTCTACGCGGTCCCAGCGGTTGTCGCGGTCCATTGCGTAGTAGCGGCCGGATACGGTTGCGATGCAGCCGACTTCAACGGCGTCGATCTTCGCCTGCAGGCGGTCGATATACTCGATACCGGACTGCGGGGGCGTGTCGCGGCCGTCCATGAAGCAGTGGAAGCATACCTTGCGCAGACCGTTGCGGCGCGCCAGCTCGAGCAGCGCGAACATATGGTCAATGTGCGAGTGGACGCCGCCGTCAGACAGCAGACCGAAGATATGCAGGGTGGAACCGAACCACTTGCACTGGTTGATGGCGCTCATCAGAGCCGGGTTCTCGAAGAAATCGCCGTCCTGAATCGCCTTGGTGATGCGGGTCAGTTCCTGATATACGATGCGGCCCGCACCGATGTTGGTGTGGCCTACCTCGGAGTTGCCCATCTGGCCGTCCGGCAGACCGACATCGAGGCCTGATGCGCCGATATAGGTCAGCGGGTTCTCGGAAAAGATCTTGTCGAGGTTCGGGGTGTTTGCCGCAAGGATTGCGTTGCCCTTCTTCTCGTCACGGTGGCCGAAGCCGTCCATGATGATGAGCGCGGTCGGCTTCTTCGGGCCTTCCGCCTTCTTGGCAGCAGTCTTGCGGGTGGTGGTCTTTTTCTCAGCCGTCGTCTTGTGGGTGCGCTTTGCGGCCGGCTTTGCTTCGCCTTCCGCTGCGGCCTTGGGCTTGCGGCCGCGCTTCGGCTTTGCAGGCTCCTCGACCTTGACGACGACCGGGTCAGCCAGAACGTTTACCGGAACAGCCTTTTCGGCTGCCTTGGCGGTTTCCGGCGCGGTGGTCTTTTTCATCATTCTTGTAAAACTCCTTTTCAGAAGCGAAAACGGACAAAAGGGGACAACGATACCTGTCGCTGTCCCCCTTTTCGCGATCAGCGCGGGAGGACATCCCGTTACCGCGATTTCAGCTCCGCCGCAAAAGCGGGAAGCTGTGAAATTACTGGTTAGCTGCCTCTACGATGGTAGCGAAGTCAGCGCTCTTCAGGGAAGCGCCGCCGATCAGACCGCCGTCAACGTCCGGCTGAGCCAGCAGCTCGGAAGCGTTCTTAGCGTTCATGGAGCCGCCGTACTGAATGGTAATGCCGCGAGCAGCGCGTGCGCCGTACTTCTCGCGCAGGCAGTCACGGATAGCGGAGCAGACCTCGTTTGCCTGCTCTGCGGTAGCGGTCTTGCCGGTACCGATAGCCCAGATCGGCTCGTAAGCGATGACGACCTTCTTGATGTCCTCAACAGCTACGTTCTGCAGCGCGATCTTGATCTGCTTGCGGATAACTTCCATGGTAACGTCCTGCTCGCGCTCGGTCAGGGACTCGCCAACGCACAGGATCGGGCGCAGGCCGTTCTCGAGAGCAACCTGAACCTTCTTGCCGCATGCCTCGTCGGTCTCGTTGAAGTACTGACGGCGCTCGGAGTGGCCGATGATAACGTACTTTACGCCCAGCTCCTTGAGCATATCAGCGGATATCTCGCCGGTGAAAGCGCCGGACTTCTCGAAGTGCATGTTCTCAGCGCCGATAGCGATCTTGGAACCCTTAGCAGCCTTTACAGCAGCCTGGATATCGGTAAACGGTACGCAAAGAACCATCTCGCACCACTTGGTCTTGGAGAGAAGCGGCTTCATCTCCTCGATCAGAGCCTTTGCTTCTGCCGGAGTCTTGTTCATCTTCCAGTTGCCAGCGATAATGGTCTTACGGTATCTGCGATTCATTATGGATATACCCCTTTCAAAAATTCAGACGATTTTCTCGTGTTCGTCCTTATCCTTTATGTATTTATACGGGGCATGAGGATACGCCCCGGTATAAAGCGTTTTTTACTTGCTCAGCAGGCAGGCGATGCCCGGAAGCTCCTTACCCTCGAGGAACTCGAGAGATGCGCCGCCGCCGGTGGAGATATGGGTGATCTTGTCTGCGAAGCCCAGCTGCTCGCAGGCTGCTGCGGAGTCGCCGCCGCCGACGATAGTGGTAGCGGAGGAGTCAGCCAGTGCCTGTGCCATGGCGATGGTGCCCTTGGCAAGGGTGGGATTCTCGAAAACGCCCATAGGACCGTTCCAGACAACAGTCTTAGCGGACTTTACGGCGTCAGCAAAGAGCTCGCGCGTCTTTTCGCCGATGTCCATGCCCTCCATGTCGGCAGGGATTGCGTCAACCGGGACGGTCTTGACGTCGATGGCTGCGTTGATGGGGTTCGGGAACGAAGCGGAAACAACGGTATCGACCGGCAGGAGCAGCTTGACGCCCTTAGCCTCGGCCTTGGCCATCATGTCCTTGCAGTAGTCAACCTTTTCAGCATCAAACAGAGACTTGCCGATGCCGTAGCCCTTGGCTGCGAGGAAGGTGTATGCCATGCCGCCGCCGATGATGATGGTATCGCACTTTTCGATCAGGTTCTCGATAACGGCCAGCTTGTCGGAGACCTTAGCGCCGCCCAGGATAGCAACGAACGGACGAGCCGGGTCGCTCAGAGCCTTGCCCATGATGGAGATTTCCTTCTTGATGAGGAAGCCGCATACAGCCGGCAGGTAATCAGCGATGCCTGCGGTGGAAGCGTGTGCGCGGTGAGCGGTGCCGAAAGCGTCGTTGACGTAGATCTCAGCCATGTCAGCCATAGCCTTTGCCAGAGCTGCGTCGTTCTTGGTCTCGCCCTTCTCGAAGCGAACGTTCTCAAGCAGAACAGCCTCGCCCGGCTTTACCTCTGCCGCGAGCTTCTTTGCGTCCTCGCCGACAACGTCCTTCGCCAGCTTAACCTCCTGACCGAGCAGCTCGGACAGGCGCTTTGCAACCGGCGCCAGGGTGTACTTCATGTTGAACTCGCCCTTCGGACGGCCCAGGTGAGAGCACAGAATAACTGCTGCGTTGTGGCCGAGCAGGTACTTGATGGTCTCGAGAGATGCGCGGATGCGCTTGTCGTCGGTAATGTTGCCGTTCTCGTCCTGCGGAACGTTGAAGTCGCAGCGGACGATAACCTTCTTACCGGAAACGTCAATATCCTCGACGCTCTTCTTGTTGTACTGCATAGTATATCCCTCTCCTTAATGAAAAGTCTGTAATACAGCTGATAATTTGGTAATCTTCCAAATAACGAAATCTTTCTTATACAAAGAATTCCGTTTCCAATACCAAATTATACTCGTAATCCGCCCTGATAGCAAGCAAATTCAAGAAAAACCTCACCTTTCAGCAACGTTTTAGAGGATTTTTGCATTTTGCGTCAAAAAAGCGGAAAATATTCTGCAATTTTCACAATTTTTCATCAGCTCCGCGGCGCGCCGTAGTACGCCACAGCGATGGCGAGCGGGCCTGTATTGGTCAGAACAGACGGGCCGATGGCGCATCGAACGACGTCCTTAAAGCCGATTTCCTCGCGCATACGCTTCTCGATTTCGTCGAGGCGCTCCGCCGGCACATCACCGTAGAGCAGAATGCCGGTCTGCTTGTCCGGCTGCTGCACATGGGCGGCAACCTTCTTGCAGACGCCTGCGGCGAGCGCCTTTTCGCCGCGCACCTTGTCGCAGACCTTGACCGCGCCGTCATAGACGTAGCCGATGGGCTTGAGGCCGAGCGCCTCGCCGACGAACGCCGCGCCGCCCGAAATACGGCCGGACTTCTTGAGATATTTGAGCGTGTACACGCCGAGATACGCCTCGACGCGGTTCAGACGGCTGCGGATGACGCTCGTGATGGCCTCGAAGCTCTCGCCCTGCTCACGCATTTCCGCCGCCTTGACGACGATGTGGCCGTAGATGTAGGTGTAGGTGCGCGAGTCGAACAGCTCGAAGGTCATGGCGTTCTCGCCGTGCTCCTCCTCGAACATACTCTTGGCGAGGCAGGCCGCCTGATAGGTGCCCGAGCCGTTGCCGTTGATGAGGACAGCGATGAGATGAGTGCAGCCGCGCTCAAAGGCACGGTTGTACGAGTCCAGAAAAACGGTCGGCGTCGCCATCGCGGTGCTCGGGATTTCGTCGCTCTCCTCAAGCAGCTTGCAGTATTCCGCCGACGTGATGTCGTAATACTCGCGGAAAGTGCGGCCCTCGTGCGAGAGCATGATGGGCACGATTTCGATGCCGTACTTCTCGACCTGTTCCTGCGGAATATCGGACGAGGAATCGGTCAGAATGTGTATTTTCTCCATAGTTTACTCCTTTATGCCTGCGGGAACGGGCCCGCGAGCTTCAGATTTTCAAAGCCGGTCTGGCGCAGCGCCTCGAACACGATAACGGCGACCGAGTTGGACAGGTTAAGGCTTCTCGCGCCCTCGCGCATCGGAATGCGCACGCAGCGCTCGGGGTGCTCAATGAGGAGCGGCTCGGGCAGGCCGCGCGTTTCCTTGCCGAACATGAGGTAGTCGCCGTCACGGTACTCGACCTCGTGGTAGGCGTGCGGCGCCTTGGTCGTGGCGTAGAAATAGCGTCCGTCCGGGTTTTTCTCGAAAAATTCGTCCAGATTTTTGTACATCCGCACATCGAGCAGATGCCAGTAGTCCAGACCTGCGCGTTTCATGCGCTTGTCGTCGAGCGCGAAGCCGAGCGGCTCGACCAGATGCAGCACGCAGCCGGTCGCCGCGCAGGTGCGGGCGATATTGCCGGTATTCTGCGGAATCTCCGGCTCGACCAGAACGATATTAAGCATGGGTATTCTCTCCTGAAAAATAGGCTTATGGCAATACCGCATAATTGGACAAGAGCGATTTGCGAGTAAATTTTGCGTACTGACGAGGCGCGGTTTTGCGGTAATACTTGACGTATTACCGTGAAATCGCAACAAAGTCAGGGCACAAAATTTCCGCAAAGCGCCGCAGCTTTCATTGTGCGGTGTTGCCTCAGAGCCCGGCGTCCTCTTCCATCGCGCTGAGCAGCGGCGTTACCATCTGCTTCTTGCGGCTGACGACGCCCGGCAGCTCGACCGAATGCTCGCCGCATTCCTTCTTGAACGCCGCGCGGACGAGCGCCGCCGCGCCCTTGCCGACATAGAGCAGCTCGGTCTTTTCCTCGATGATATTGGTCAGCATCGCGAACTGCATGGACAGCCCGCTCGTCTTGAGGCAGTTTTCCATGTATTCGAGCATTTTGTCGCGGATGCCGGAAAGCTCGTCCTCGCTGACGCTTGTCACCTGCGAAATGGCGATCTTGCGGTTCTGCACCTGGAAATACTTGAAGTCCATGTGGAACAGCTCGTCCATCGAGCGGTCAAGCAGGCGCGAGCTTGAACGGAACATCTCGGTCGCGTACTTCTTGATGTCGAGGCTCGCGATTTTCGCCAGCTCCTCGGCGGCGGCGCGGTCGAGCGGCGTGCAGGTCGGCGAGCGGAACATCAGCGTGTCGGACAGGATGGCCGAGCACAGCAGACCCGCGATTTTCGGCTCGATCTCCACGTTGTGCTCATGGTACATCTGCGTGATGATGGTCGCGGTGCAGCCGAGCGGCTGATTGCGGAAGTAGATCGGTCCGCTGGTCTCCACCGAGTCAATTCGGTGGTGGTCGATGATCTCAACAATATTGGTCGAACGAATGCCTTCGGCGGCCTGATCGCGCTCGTTGTGATCGACCAAAATGACCGACGGACGCTCCAGATCCAGCAGGTTGCGCTGTGAGAACATACCGACATATCGTCCCTGTTCATCCATCAACGGGTAATAGCGGATACGCTTCTTGGAAACCGTGCGCTTTACATCCTCAACCGTTTCCTCCGGCTCGAAGGTGATAAGGCCCTTGCTGCGCATGACATGGCGCACCGGGACCGCCTGACTGATGACCTTGGCGCAGGTGTAGGTGTCGAGCGGCGTCGCGATGATGGAAACGCCGTTTTCCGACGCCAGCTTGCGGATGGTGCGCGAAACCTTGGCGCCGAGGCCGATGATGATGCAGCCGGCGTTCATCTCGATGGCGCACAGCTGGCTCTCGTAGCGGTTGCCGAGAATGACCATGTCGTTCGGCGCGATGTAGTCCTCGAGGACGTCCGGGTTCGCCGCCGCAACAACGACGCGGCCTTCCTCGAACGGCTGCTCCAGCTCACCCGCAACGAGCGTGCCGTCCAGAACGTCAACAAGGTTTCGGTAGCTGGTCTTCGCCTCTGCGAGCGCGTTCGCGTCCTGGTCCTCCATGTAGAACCGCGCGATGTCGCTCAGCGTGAGCAGACCCTTCAGGTGGCGGTCCTCATCGACGACGGCGAGGGTCTGAATGTCGTTTTCGTTCATGTAGTCCCATGCGCGGCGCAGGGACATCTCCGAGTCGATACCCGCGACCTCGCGGTACTGCACATCGCTCAGGCGCGGCTCGAACGTGGCGATATAGCGCGGCGTCTCGACGCCGAAGTGTTCGAGCACGAATTTGGTTTCCGTGTTGACGTGTCCCGCGCGGCAGGCGATATATTCTTCACCGGTCAGGATACGCTTGAGGTTCGCGTAGCAGATCGCAGAACAGATCGAGTCCGTATCCGGATTGCGGTGTCCGATAACAAAGACTGGGCTCATGTAATCTTTTGCTCCTTTTTATAATATAGCTGCCGTAATTCAATGATAGTGTTTAATCATTATAGCATCATTTTTTTGACATCTCAACCGTTTGCACGGGATTACATCTGAATATTCTGTAAAAATGCGCAGATTTTTTTCTGAAAGCGCAGAAAAGGCCGCCCGCCTCGTGTTGCTGAGGTGAGCGGCCCTGTGTTATTGTCAGTTCAGGAAGTCCTTGAGCTTCTTGGAGCGGGACGGGTGACGCAGCTTGCGCAGCGCCTTGGCTTCGATCTGGCGGATACGTTCACGGGTTACATTGAACTCCTTGCCGACCTCTTCGAGGGTGCGGGTGTGGCCGTCCTCGATGCCGAAGCGCAGACGCAGAACCTTTTCCTCTCGCGGCGTCAGCGTCTTGAGCACCTCAACGAGCTGCTCCTTGAGCAGCATGAAGGAAGCCGCCTCTGCCGGTTCCGGCGCGTCGTCGTCCGGGATGAAGTCGCCGAGGTGAGAGTCCTCCTCCTCGCCGATCGGGGTTTCGAGCGATACCGGCTCCTGCGCGATTTTGAGGATGTCGCGCACGCGGTCTACCGGCATGTTCATTTCCTTTGCGATCTCCTCCGGGCTCGGGTCGTGACCCAGCTCCTGAAGCAGCTGACGGGAAACGCGGATAACCTTGTTGATGGTTTCGACCATGTGTACCGGGATACGGATGGTACGCGCCTGGTCTGCGATGGCGCGGGTGATGGCCTGACGGATCCACCACGTTGCGTAGGTCGAGAACTTGAAGCCCTTGGTGCTGTCGAACTTCTCGACCGCCTTGATGAGGCCGAGGTTGCCCTCCTGAATGAGGTCGAGGAACAGCATGCCGCGGCCGACATAGCGCTTCGCGATGGAAACGACCAGACGGAGGTTCGCCTCCGCCAGACGCTTCTTTGCGCGGTCGCCGGTCTTGATGTCCTTATCGAGCTGTGCGCGCTCCTCGGGCGGAATGGAGTCGCCTTCCTTTTCAATGCGTTCCGCCGCGGCGCTGCCCTTCTGCATACGCTCCGCGAGGGAGACTTCCTCCTCGGGAGAAAGCAGGTCTACCTTGCCGATTTCCTTGAGGTACATGCGGACCGGGTCGTCGATGGCGAAGGTCTCCGCCATGGCGGACGTATCAACAAGCTCCTCCTCCGGAACCTCCTCGACCGTGCCCGGCTCAAAGCTCTCCTCATCGTCGCCGCCGAGCGCCTTTTCCAGAACGCCTTCGGTTTCGACTTCGATGCCCATAGACTCCAGCGTTTCGTACAGCTTGTCGATATCGTCGCTCGAAAGCTCGAGATGGCTGAGCGCGTCCGCCATTTCCTTGAGCGTCAGGCGACCGTTCTTTTTACCGAGCGCGAGCAGGTCGCGCAGGATCTGCTGCTGCTCTGCCGTCTTTTCTGCGCTCTGCTGTGCCTTGTTGTTCGTCATATCGTTTGTCCTCCCGCGTTTTGGTTTTTGATGCGTCCGAACGTCAGAAGCGGGTCCTCCCCCGCATTCGTGAGCGTTCCGTCCTTGACGCGCTGTAATCGAATGGTATTTATGTACTCCTGAAGCTCCGCCCTGTGGTCGCCGGGCGGTACGCCCTGCTCAAGGATGCCGGAGAGCAGGCTCATCTCGCACGGCTCCAGCTGTCCCTCAAAGGCCAGCACATCGACCAGACCGCCGCTGCGGTCGAGTTCGAGCACACGTTCATATATCTTACGCAGCACCGGGGCGGAAAACCACGCCGCCGGCAGCTGTTTCTCAATGCCGTTTATCAGTTTCTGGTCGGTGAAAAGCAGGCGCAGCACGTTTTCCTCGGCGCGTGCGCTTTTCATGTCGGAATAGG
The DNA here is from genome assembly GCA_900544475.1 of uncultured Butyricicoccus sp. GTDB lineage: Bacteria > Bacillota > Clostridia > Oscillospirales > Butyricicoccaceae > Agathobaculum. The sequence goes on along the minus strand of UQVU01000003.1, from coordinate 18,706 downwards.
CGAGCGTGCGGTCCTTCGGCTGCGCAAGACCGACCGGCGAGCGGATCTCACGCTTTTCCGCGGCTCTTCGCCGCTTGCGCTGGATACCCAGCTCGCGCCGCACCTCGACCGCCATGGCCTCGGGCGTGACACGCGCCATCTTGGCGGCACGGCCTGCGTAGACCTCGCGCTCAATGGAGCTTTCGATGCCCGCGAGCATACGCGCCGCGTCTTTCAGGAACAGCACGCGCGACTCGTCGTCCTCGAGGTCGTACTTCGCCGCAATCTGCTCGATGCGGAACGCATTGTGGTCCTCGCTGCGCTCGATGAGCGCACGGAACGCCGCCGCGCCCCGCGCCTTGATGAACTCGTCCGGGTCCTTTGCCCCCGGAATACGCAGGACTTTTACCTGCAAATCGCACTTTTTCAGAATGTCGATGGCTCGCTGCGCCGCGCTCTGTCCCGCGCCGTCCGCGTCATACGAGATGACGATCTGCTCGGTGTGCCGCGCGATGATACGCGCCTGCTCCTCGGTGAGCGAGGTGCCGAGAGAGGCCACCGCCGAGTCAAAGCCGGCCTGATGGAGCGCGATGACGTCCATGTAGCCCTCGGCCAGAATAAAGTAGTCGCTTTTTGTGGTTTTGGAAAGATTGAGCGCAAAAAGGTTGCGGCTCTTGTGGAAAATCGGCGTTTCGGGCGAGTTGAGGTACTTCGGCTTGGAGTCGTCCATGACGCGGCCGCCGAAGGCGATGACGTTTCCGCGCACGTCGATGATCGGGAACATCACGCGGTTGCGGAAGCGGTCGTAGATGCGTCCCTTTTCGCTGCGGCTGACCAGACCCGCGTCCATCAGCTCGTCGTGCGTGTAGCCCTTCGCCGTCATGGCGTCCATCAGCGCGTGGAACGAGTCGGGCGCGTAGCCGAGGCCGAAGCGGTTCATGGTGCGGCGCGACAGGCCGCGTCCGATGAAATACTGCTGCGGGGCGCGGTTTTCCGGCTTCCACAGCGTTTCGTAATAAAACCGCGCAGCGTCCTTGCACAGCGCATACAGCCGGTCGCGGTGACGGGCGGCGCGGCGCTCGGCCTCGCCCTGCTCGGGCACCTGCATACCGGCACGGTCGGCAAGATACCGCACCGCGTCCGGAAAGCTCAGTCCTTCTGCCTTCATCACGAACGTGATAACGCCGCCGCCTGCGCCGCAGCCGAAGCAGTGGAAAATCTGCTTGTCGGGCGAGACCGAGAACGAGCCGGTCTTTTCGTTATGGAACGGACACAGGCCGAAGTAGTTCGCGCCGCTCTTTTTTAGCTGCACATACTGCGATACGATGTCCACGATGTCATTGCGCGCGGACAGCTCGTCCAGAAATATACGGTCAAACGGCACAGAACTCACCTCTTTTCAGTCCGTCTTGCTCCAGCTGTTCGGGATGAACAGCCGCCGGAAAACCGCGATGGAATAGCGGTCGGTCATGCTCGCGACATAGTCGCAGACCACGCGCTCGAGCGGTTCTCCTCTTGTCATCAGTACAAAATAATCGTCCGGCATCTCGTCGGGATGCGCGGTAAAATAGTGGTAAAGGCTTTGCAGCATGGTGCGCGTGCGCGTTTCCTCGCGCCGCACCTCGGGCGAACGGTAAACGTGCTCGAACATGAAAGCGCGAAGCTCCATCATGTCGTCGTGAACGCCCTGCTCCATGCCGATTTCGCAGAATTTCTGCCCGTAGTCGATCATTGCGGTCACGAGCGTGTCGATGCGCTCGCCGTGCGACGAGCCGAGCCGCCGCCGCAGATGCGCCGGAATGTCGCTCTCCCGGATGATGCCGCCGCGCACCGCGTCGTCGATGTCGTGGTTGATGTAGGCGATGCGGTCGGCGAAATGAATGATGCGTCCCTCGGGCGTTATCGCCTTGCGGGGACCCGTGTGGCAGACGATGCCGCTCCGCACCTCGCGCGTGAGGTTCAGGTTTTCGAGCAGGTCCACCAGCCGCAAACTCTGCTCATTATGGCGGAAGCCGAACGGACAGACCTCATTGAGCGCACTCTCCCCTGCGTGGCCGAACGGCGTGTGACCGAGGTCGTGGCCGAGCGCAATCGCTTCGGCAAGGTCCTCGTTGAGGCTGAGCGCCCGCGCGATCGTCCTCGCGATCTGCGCAACTTCAAGCGTGTGCGTCAGCCGGGCGCGGTAGTGGTCGCCCTCCGGGGAGATGAACACCTGCGTCTTGTTGGACAGGCGGCGGAACGACTTGCAGTGCAGAATGCGGTCGCGGTCGCGCTGAAAGCAGGTGCGGTACGGACAGGGCGCGATTTCCCTCTCGCGGCCCGCGCTTTCGTCCGCAAAGGACGCCCACGGCGCGAGAATATCGTGCTCCCTCGCTTCAAGCTGTTCGCGGATGGTCATATCAGCCCCTCCCCTCTGTGCGGCGTCTATGCAGAAAAGGTCATATTGAGCCTGCTAACGTTTTTCCGCTTTACGCGCGAAACCCCATTTTTCGAAAAATCGGCTTTATCGACAGACAGGGTCATATTATATATATACCGCGCAGGGTCTTGAAAATCTTTTTATTTCCGAAAGTTTTTCGAAAAATTTTTTGCCCTCCGTTATTTCACGCGGCGGCCCATGAACCTGGTTTCCATGACCTCGGCGTAGACCGTGCCGGCAGTCGCCTCGGCAAGTCCCGCGTTCAAACGCTCCTCCCCGCCTGCCGGCAGGGTCACGGTCAGCGTAACGTCCGCGCCGTAGTCGGTTTCCTCCACCGCGCAGTCGTAATCCGGCAGCAGATGGGTCACGATGTCGTACAGGTTGTACGGGCACGCGATGAGCGCGACGGTATACAGGCTCATGCGCTGCACGCCCGCCGCCGCGACTGCGACCTGGGCGCCCTGCGTATACGCACGGACAAGGCCTCCCGTTCCGAGCAGGATGCCGCCGAAATAGCGCGTCACCACGCACACGCAGTCGGTCAGGTTCTCGTGGCGCAGCACTTCCAGAATGGGCATGCCTGCCGTGCCCTGCGGCTCGCCGTCGTCCGAGTAGCGCATAACGTTGCCCTCGCGCAGGATATAGGCGTAGCAGTTGTGCGTTGCATCCCAGTATTTTTCGCGCATTTCCTTGATTTTCGCCACGGCGTCCTCCGCCGTTTCCACGTGCCACAGCCGTCCGGTGAACTTGGAGCGCTTTTCCTCAAATCTGTCCTCGCCGAAGTCGGCGAAAGGTACAAAGTAGTCTTTATCCATCTGAAATCCCTTTGGAATAATTACTGCTCATTGTTCTCAACAATGTACTTTTCTACTCTGCCGCAGGTTTTATCGTCCACGACCGCCTCGACAATCGTGCCCTCGGCGGCGTAGTCGGTGGACTCAATCTGCGCCTCCCGGTGCAGCATATCGAGCACCGCGCCGTCGCTGTACGGAATGCAGAGCTTCACCCGATGCTTGCCCTTGCCGAGCGCCTTTTCGATGGCGGCGAGCAGGTCGTCCACGCCCGCGCCGGTCTTTGCCGAAATCTTCACGCCCTCATCCGGCCGGAAGAACGGGATAACGTCCGGGTCGCACTTGTCCGCCTTGTTGTAGACCATGAGGCGCGGAATGTCCTGTGCGCCGAGCTGCGCGATAACCTTGTCCACGGTTTCCGCCTGTACCTGCCAGTCCTCGTCAGAAACGTCCACCACGTGAAGCAGCAGGTCGGCGTAGGCCAGCTCTTCGAGGGTCGCCTTGAACGCGCTCACCAGATGATGCGGCAGCTTGCGGATAAAGCCTACGGTGTCGGACAGAAGGATTTCCTGCGTGTCCGAAATGCGCTTTTTGCGCGTGGTCGGGTCGAGCGTGTCGAACAGTCGGTCGTTCGCCTCGATGCCCGCGCCGGTCAGAGTGTTGAGCAGCGTGGACTTGCCCGCGTTCGTGTAGCCGACGATGGCAACCATCGGCAGCTCGGTCTTTTTGCGCTGGCGGCGCTGCACTGCACGCACCTGACGCACCTGCTCGAGGTCGCGTCTGAGCTTGTCGATGCGGCTGCGGATGTGACGGCGGTCGCTCTCAAGCTTGCTCTCGCCGGGGCCGCGGGTGCCGATGCCGCCGCCCAGACGGCTCATCGCCTTGCCCATGCCGGCGAGGCGCGGCAGGATGTACTGGTACTGCGCCAGCTCGACCTGTAATTTGCCCTCGCCCGTCCGGGCACGCTGCGCGAAAATGTCCAGAATGAGCGCCGAGCGGTCGAGCACCGTTCGGCCGGTCAGCTCCTCGAGATTGCTCATCTGCGAGGGCGACAGCTCGTTGTCGAACAGAATAAGGCTCGCGTCGTTCGCCTCGGCAAGCGCCTTGACCTCCTCGGCCTTGCCCTCGCCGATAAAGGTGCGGGCGTCCGGCGCCGGGCGGCGCTGAAGCGTCATGGCGACCGCCTCCGCACCCGCCGTTTCCGCCAGTGCGCGCAGCTCGTCCATCGTGCGCTCGTCCGCCGCCTGGTCGGCGTTGAAGCTCGGGCAGGACAGACCGACGAGAACCGCCCGCTCGGTCTGCTTTTCTTCGGTTTCGTTGGTAAACGGCATGGTAAATCTCCTCCCTGCTGCGGTCAGCGTCTATGTTTCACTCGCAGGCTGAACAGCACCACCGCCGCGCTCACCAGCGCACCGGCAATCCACAGCCACGGCGCCGGAAAGACTGCCTCCAGCCCTGCAAAAGGGCCCATCAGCAAAAGCACGACAGCGAGCAGCAGGCTGCTGTTCCAGTCGAACCGGGCAGCCGCGAAGCCTGCCATGAATACGAAAAACAGAACGGTGTATGCTGTGATGCCGGCATTCGGTACTTTTCTGCTGTACAGCAGCCAGTATCCGATATATAAAAGCGTGACAGCAAAGCAGAGCCATTGTACCGACGTCGTTCTGCCGTGAAAAAGGAACCGGATATTGACAAGGGACGCGGCCGCATGCGCGGCGAACAGTCCCAGAGGCGACACGAGGTTTCTACGCATTTCAAACACCTCCGCAGCTTCCGTTTTACAAAAATCACTTGATGTACAACGAAAAAGCCACCGAACGCATAACGTTTCGATGGCTTTTCGCATTACTTATCCAGATTGAAACGCTTCTTGAAGCGATCAACACGTCCGCCGGTGTCTACCAGCTTCTGCTTACCCGTGAAGAAGGGGTGGCACTTGGAGCAAACGTCAACGACGATATTCTCCTTGGTGGAGCCGGTCTCAATGACATTGCCGCAGGCACAGCGGATCGTGGTCTGCTTGTACTCGGGATGGATGCCCTGTTTCATGTTGTTTCACCTCTTTCCACGGATATGTATTCATATCTCCAACAGTCGTAAAATTATCTTACCACAGGTTTCGATAAAATGCAAGCATTATTTTTCATAAATTAAATTTTCTTCTTTCCAGCCCTCGAGCACGGGGATCATGGAAGAAGCGAGCTTCTTTGCGCCCGCAAGGTCGTGCAGCAGATAGTTGCCGCATTCGATGCGGCTCGCGCCCGGGATCTCGCCCTCGTAGGCGGCGATGAACGCCATGCTCTCCTGCACGAGCGCGATCGCATCCGCCGGCTTCATATCGCGCACGAGGAAGTAAAAGCCGGTCTGGCAGCCCATCGGGCCGCAGTAGATGATGCTGTCCGCGAAGCGCGAGTTGCGCGCGTAGGTCGCGAACAGGTGCTCAAAGGTATGGCCTGCGGCAGGCTCGATATAGATGCCCGCGTTCGGATAGACCATGCGGATGTCATAGGTGGTGATGTCGCCGTCGATGCGCGAGGTGTACATACCCGGCTTCAGCTTGTCGTGATTTACCTCAAAGCTTGCAATTCTTTTCATGCCTTTTTCTCCTTTTCAGTTCCAAGAAAACGAAGTTCGGTGCGGTATTCGCGCCAGAGCAGGATATACGAGATGAAGAACGACGCAACCTCCGCGATCGGGAAGGCGTACCAGATGGCGGCAAGGCCGAACATATTGCCGAGCACCCATGCGACCGGCAGGATAACGACCAGCTGGCGGCAGACCGAAACGATAAGGCTGTTCATGCCGCGTGCGGTCGCCTGAAACAGGGTCGAGTTGATGATGCCGAACGCCGCGCCGATAAAGGACAGGCTGATGATCCTCAGCGCCGGGACGCCGACCTCGAGCATCTCCTGCGCTGCCGCCGCGTCCGTCTTGTCCACGAACAGCATGAGCATCTGCTCGGGCAGCAGCTGGAACAGCACCAGACCGAGCGCCATGATAACGACTGCCGCCGTGAGCGTGATCTTATACGCACCGAACAGACGCTTGCGGTTGCGTGCGCCGTAGTTGTAGCCCATGACCGGCAGCGCGCCCTGATTGAGGCCGAACACCGGCATGAACACGAAGGTCTGGAGCTTGAAATAGATGCCGAGGACGTTGACCGCTGTCTGCGAAAAGGCGATCAGAATGCCGTTCATGCCGGCGGTCATGACGGAAACGACGCTCTGCATAACGATGCCCGGCAGACCGACGCGGTAGATGTCTCCGACTATCGAGCGGTTCCACTTGAACGCCTTCATGTTGACCTTCAGCACCTTCTGACGGCGGAACACGCCCCACAGACCGATCACCATGCCGCATATCTGGCCGATGATGGTCGCGAGCGCCGCGCCGCGGATGCCCATTTCGGGGAACGGGCCGATGCCGAAGATCATCAGCGGGTCGAGGATAATATTGATGATAGCGCCCGTAAGGCCCTGACACATCGGGATGATCATGTTGCCGGTGGACTGCTGGATTTTCTCGCACATCATGGAAATCAGCACGAAGATGCTGAACGCGACCGCGATATGCGAATATTCGATGGACTGCGAGGCTACGCTCTCCGCCGCACCGAACGCATGGATGAACGCGCCCGAAAGCGTAAGACCGAGCACGAGGAACACGATGCCGCCCACGACCGCGAGCGCCACGCCGTGCTCCGCCGCTGAGTCGGCTTCCTCCTGCCGCTTTTCACCGAGACGGCGTGCGATGAGCGAGTTTACGCCCACGCCGGTGCCGACGCCGATGGCAACGACCAGCATCTGGATCGGATAGACGAGCGAGACCGCCGCAAGCGCGTCCTGCGAATACTTCGCAACGAAGATGCTGTCAACGATGTTGTACAGCGCGTTGATGATCATGGAAATCATCGCCGGGAGCGCCATTGAGAAAATCAGCGGCCCCATTTTCGCGGTTCCCATTTTGTTCTGTTGTTCCAATGTTACCCTCCTTAGACAAACAAACCGCGTCAGAAATTTTCTCTCTGACGCAGTTTACCGATTTACTTCTGTGTATAGTGTAAGTCTTTCAGGGACGGAATGCAATAGCTTTTGAAAATTTTCTGCAAAACCGTGTTTTTCGCCAAAGGGAGCGAACATTTTCTGGCTTTTTACAGCTTTCCGTCGAGTTCGCTGTACGAGTGCTCGATGAACACATCGCTGACGCTCCGCAGCTCGGCTTCCCCCGCGGCGTAGGCGGGTTCCGCCAGACCGCACAGCAAGAAACCTGCGCGGTGGGCGGTGACGCCCGCATAGGGCGCGTCCTCGAACACCATGCAGTCCGCCGGGGCGAGGCCGAGCCGCTCCGCCGCCGCAAGGTAGATGTCCGGCTCGCGTTTGGAGACGCCGATGTCCTCGATGGTCAGCATGAACTCGAAATACTGCATCATATCCCGGTCGAGAAGCGCCTTTTCCGCATGGCGGCGGGCGGTCAGCGTCGCGATCGCCATCTTGACGCCCTGCCTGCGCATCCGCTCAAGGAAGTCGAGCACGCCGTCCTTCGGCACCGCTATGCTCTCGTAGCGCGAGGTGATGAGCGCATCCATGCCGCCCAGCATGGTCTCGCGCGTCAGCGGCAGCTCGGGATGGCGCGCCAGAAAGTAATCCGCGACCTCCGGCTGCGAAAAGCCTTCGCACGCGGCAAAATCTTCGTCGGTGATATGTACATTAAACTGCTTGAGGTAATTCTGCGTCAGGCGGTGCCACACCGGCATGGAGTCGAGCAGCGTGCCGTCCATGTCGAAAATTGCACCCTTGATATTGTGCATTGGTTCTTTTCCTTTCGAGGTATGCCGTAGGGCGGGGTGCCCTCACCCCGCCGCTGTAAATGAGTGCTTTCCGTAAAAGGCGGCGGGCCCGCCCTACGGTCAGTCGGTTTTTATTTCGTCTTTCTGTCAATAAATCTCGGTTTGAGCTTGGAGTAGATGATTTTCTGCTCGCTGTACAGGCCGTAGTAGCCGCTGAGCATATAGGCGACCGTGATGGGGAGTGCGAACAGCGCGAGGCTCTTGCCGCCGAACAGCTCATAGGCGAGCAGCACGGACGTCAGGGGCGAATTCGTCACGCCGCAGAACACGGAAACCATGCCGAGCGCCGCCGCGAACGATGCGCCGAGGCCGAAAAAGCCGCCGTAGGCCGCGCCGAACGTCGAGCCGATGAACAGCACGGGCACGATCTCGCCGCCCTTGTAGCCGACACCGATGGTGATGGCGGTCAGGACGAGCTTGACGAAGAACGCCTCGCAGGACGCCTCGCCCGCCATCGCCCGCTCGATGACCTGCGTGCCCGCGCCGTTGTAGTCGCGCGTGCCGAGCAGCAGCGTCAGCACGACAACGACCGCACCGCCGACCGCGATGCACACGCAGCGGTTCGGGAACCAGTGCTTAAAGAGGTGGCCGACGTTATGGAACACAATGCACACGAGCGCCGCCAGCCCCGCGCACGCCGCGCCGAACAGCAGGAGCTTGACGATGAGGAGGGCGTTCGCCGCGTCCGGAATGCCGGTGACGGAAAACGCCGTCGCCTCGCCGCCGAGGAAAATCGAAAACCGCTGCGCAATGACCGAGGCGAGCACGCACGGCAGAAGCGCCGCGTAGTACATGACGCCGACGCTCACGACCTCCATGGCGAACACGCTCGACGCGAGCGGCGTGCCGAACAGCGCCGCAAAGCCTGCCGCCATGCCGCACATGGTGATCGTGCGCGAGTCCTTATCGTCGAGGTGCATGAGGTGGCCGATGTTGCCCGAAATCGCGCCGCCGAGCTGAATGGCTGCGCCCTCACGGCCGGCCGAGCCGCCGCACAGATGGGTCAGCACCGAGGTGATGAAGATGCTCGGCGCAAGCCGCAGCCGCACCGGATGGTCCCGCCGCACCGAGGTCAGGATGAAGTTCGTGCCGCGCTCAAGCGGCATATCCATCCTGCTGTACCAGAACGCGATAAACAGACCGGCAAGCGGCAGAAAATACAGCGTCCACGTGTGCTCGGTGCGCATTTCGGTCGCCCAGCCGAGCGCATGATGGAACGCCGCGCCGACCGCGCCGACCACGATGCCGATGATGACCGCAAACAGACACCAGCGGATAAACGCACCGAGATTGCGCCTGATGCGGTAATATGTGCCATAAATGCGGCGAAGCAGTGCCTTTTTGTGTACCAAAACCGTCCGCCCCTTTCTTTTTCTCTTTTCCCCTGTTTTTTCTCAACAAATTATTTGTGTAACGGCCTCCGGCTCCCGCGCGGCAGCGCGCGTAAAATAGAATTTGCTTTGCAAATTCCAAAAAACCGGGGGCGTGTACCTCGGTTTTTTGACTCCAAGAGGGAGAAAGTTTCCGCATGGGAACTTTCGGACGTCCGTGTTCTGCGGCGCTTCGCGCCGTCAGAACACATCTTGCCGGAAAAACGTTGTTTTTCCGGCAGATTTAAATCCCCCTGCACGAGTATCCGCGCAAGGGGTTTTCTGATGGCCGGAAACGCCGCCGTTCCCGAATTATTTGCTGGTGGAAGCGGTTTCCTTCAGAACAACGTCGTGTGCGCCGCCCTCGACGATGGAGGTTGCGGATACGAGCGTGATCTTTGCCTTCTGCTGGAACTCCGGAATGGACAGCGAACCGCAGTTGCACATGGTCGAGCGGACCTTGCTCAGGGTCAGGCCGAGGTTGTCCTTCAGAGAGCCTGCATACGGAACGTAGGAATCAACGCCTTCCTCGAAGGACAGCTTCTTGTCGCCGCCCATGTCGTAGCGCTGCCAGTTGCGGGCACGGGCCGAACCCTCGCCCCAGTACTCCTTCATGTAGCTGCCATTGATGTTGACCTTGTTCGTCGGGGACTCGTCGAAGCGCGAGAAGTAACGGCCGAGCATGAGGAAGTCTGCGCCCATTGCCAGCGCGAGCGTGCAGTGGTAGTCGTGAACGATGCCGCCGTCCGAGCAGATCGGAATGTAGATGCCGGTCTCCTCGTAATACTCATCGCGTGCCGCCGCAACTTCGATGAGGGCGGTAGCCTGACCGCGGCCGATGCCCTTCTGCTCACGGGTGATGCAGATGGAGCCGCCGCCGATGCCGACCTTGATGAAGTCTGCGCCTGCCTCGGCGAGGAAGCGGAAGCCCTCGCGGTCAACGACGTTGCCCGCGCCGACCTTTACGTCGTCGCCGTACTTCGCGCGTACCCATGCCAGGGTGCGGCTCTGCCACTCGGAGAAGCCCTCGGAGGAGTCGATGCAGAGAACGTCCGCGCCGGCCTCGACGAGCGCCGGAACACGCTCTGCGTAGTCGCGGGTGTTGATGCCTGCGCCGACAACATAGCGCTTATGCTGGTCGAGCAGCTCAAGAGAGTTTGCCTTGTGGCTGTCGTAGTCCTTGCGGAATACCATGTAGACGAGGTGCTGCTTGTCGTCTACGAGCGGCAGGGAGTTGAGCTTGTGGTCCCAGATGATGTCGTTTGCGGTCTTGAGGCTGGTGTCCGCCGGGGCGGTGATCAGCTTGTCGAACGGGGTCATGAATTCCTCGACCTTAGCCTCGCGGCTCATGCGGGATACACGGTAGTCGCGGCTCGTGACGATGCCGAGCAGCTTGCCGTTTGCCGTGCCGTCGTCGGTGACGGCCATGGTGGAGTGGCCGGTGCGCTCCTTGAGGGTCAGTACCTCTGCAAGGGTGGTCTCCGGCTTTACGTTGGAGTCGGAAACGATAAAGCCTGCCTTGTAGCTCTTGACGCGGGATACCATAGCCGCTTCGCTTTCGATCGACTGCGAACCGTAGATGAAGGAAATGCCGCCCTCCTGCGCCAGTGCGATCGCCATGCGGTCATCGGATACCGCCTGCATGATCGCGGATACCATCGGGATATTGGCATACAGCGCAGACTGTTCACCCTTCTTGAATTTTACGATCGGGGTGCGCAGGCTTACGTTCGCCGGCATGCACTCTGCCGAAGAATAACCCGGCACCAGCAGATATTCATTGAAGGTATGAGAGGGTTCACTGAAATAATACGCCATGTCGTTATAGCTCCTTTTCTCCGTTCCGGTTTCATTTGAATACTTGCTTTTAATTATATCCTCTTTATCCTGTAAAGTAAAGAAATCATGTGACAGTTTTTTAACATATTTGTCTCGGCAAGATTATGCAAACCGCGCAAAATATGAGCGCCGCCCCTCACGCTTTCCAGACCGTGCCCGTCTGGAAGAAATAGAGAACGCTTTCGTACACCTCTCCCCCGCAGATCTCGCGCACCGCCGCGGCGTAGGCATCGAGCTGCGCACGGTAGCTTTCCGCGCGTTCGGGGAGGGATTTTTCGCTCACGCGGTCGGTTTTGAAGTCAAGAATGACGTAGCCCTTTTCCGTGCGGATAAGGCAGTCGATAACGCCCTGAAGCAGCACGTTTTCGTCCGGCTCGCTCTCCGCCGCCGGGAAATACCGCGCCGCCGGAACGAGGACGGAAAACTTGAACTCGCGCCGCACCTCGGCGTTCTTCATGAGGTTCCGGTAGAGGTCGGAGGCGAAAAACGCCTCGATGCGCGGGATGCGGACGGCCCCGGCCTGCTTTTCCGAGAGAATGCCGCGCTCCGCGAGCCGGTGAAGCTCCCGCTCGACACCGCCCGGCTTTTCCGCCTCGGCAAAGTCGCAGAACTGCATGAACAGGTGGTGCGCCGTGCCGGCCTCGGCCGGGGTGAGCTTTTTCTCCGCCGCCTCAAAGAGCGGCGCGCGCAGCTTGACCTCGCGGCGCGGCGGCGGTGTTTCCTCGGCGGCTTCCTCCGAGCGGTAGCCGCGTCCGACACCGGTCGCGGTCAGCTTGCTCGGCAGCTCGGTCAGGCATTCGTGCGGATAGCGCATCGACGGGCGGACCGCAAGCTCGGTCTGCGCCGGTTCGGTGAAGCCGATGACCTCGCACTCCGGCTCGGGCAGCATCTCGGGCGTGTAAAGCTCGACCGAAAAGGCGTCGTTGTCCGTGCCGTGCTCGGGAACGATGAGGTCATACGCCTCGCGCAGCGCTCTCGTGCAGGGGTGGCGCAGCAGCGGCGTTATGAGCCACGCGAGCGGCGTGCGGACCGAACCCATCGCGTACTGCGGCAGCGTATCGAGCTGCGCCAGCTGTGCCCATTTTTTGAGCTGGGAGGCGAACGTGCCCGACGCGCCCGTCAGAATGAGCTTTTCCCTCGCGCGGGTCATTGCGACATAGAGCACGCGCAGCTCCTCGGACACCATCTCGCGGCGCTGCTGCACCGCGACCGCCGCCTGCTCGACCGTTTTATACTGCACGCCGCGCTGCAAATCGCGGCAGCGGCTGCCGAAGCCAAGCTCCTGATGGACGAGCACCGGCTCGTTCAGGTCTTTCTCGTTGAAGTTCTTCGCGCAGTCCGCCACGATAACGACCGGAAACTCCAGTCCCTTTGACTTGTGGATGGACATGATGCGCACCGCGCTCCCTGTCGCCTCCGCGCCCACGGTCTGGAAGTCCTCGCCGGTCTGCTCCATGCCGCGCAGCAGGTTCACGAAGCTGAAAAGTCCCCGGAATCCCTGTTCCTCGAAGGCACGCGCCCGCTCGAAGAACGCAAGCAGGTTGCTTTCGCGCTGTGCGCCGCCGGGCAGCGCCCCGTACAGGCCGAGTGCGCCCGTGCGGTCGTAAATCTCCCAGAGGAGACGGTAAACCGGCTGGTCGCAGGAGAACGCGCGCAGATAATCGAGCTTCTGAAGAAAGCTCTCGGCCTTCGGCATGGTCTCCCGCGCAAGGAGAAGCGCGTCATAAAAGCTCACCGAGCGGTCAGTGAGGCGTATCTCCGCAAGCTCTTCCTCGGCAAAGCCGAAGAGCGGCGAGAGCATGACGCCGATGAGGTCAACGTCCTGCCGCGGATTGTCCACCACGTTCAGCAGCGACACCATCGTGCCGACTTCGTTGGTTTTGAGCAGGCCGCCGCGCTGCTCGGCGGTCGCGGTCACGCCCACGCGCTCGAGCGCCGTGATGTAGCTGCGCGCCTTGGTGCGGGGCGAGCGCATGAGGATCACGATGTCCCCCGCCGTCACCGGGCGCAGCTCGCCGGTCACCTTGTCCGTCACCGGGAAGCCCTCGTCGAGCAGCTGACGGATGCGCTGCGCCACGAGCCGTGCTTCGAGGTCGGTCTTTTCCGGCGTGTCCTCGTCGCCGCCCGCCGTGTCGAGCAGCAGCACTTCGGTCTGATAGCGTTTGTCCCCAGCCTGTGGATAATAAGTCGCGCCGAGATGCAGCGCCTCGTTGTCGGTATAGACAAGGTCGCCCACGGTTTCGCCCATGACCGCGCGGAAGATATAGTTGCACGATTCGAGCACCGACTCGCGCGAGCGGAAGTTGCGGCCGAGGATGATGCGGCGCGGCTCGCCGTCCTTCGCCTTGCCGGCGTCCTTGTAGGTGCGGTACTTTTCCAGAAAGATGGACGGGTCGGCCAGACGGAAGCCGTAGATGCTCTGCTTGACGTCGCCGACCATGAACAGGTTGCGCTCGTCCTTCGAAAGGGCGCGGAAAATCGCGTCCTGTACGGCGTTCGTATCCTGATACTCGTCCACCGCGATTTCGGCGTACTGCGCGGACAGCGTTTTCGCGAGGGCGGATGGCTCTCCGTCCGTATACAGCAGCCGCACCGCGAAATGCTCCAGGTCGTTGAAATCCGCCGCGTTTCGTGCGCGTTTCGCCGCCGTCAGCGCGTCCTCGAAGGCGTTTACCGTGTCGATGAGGGAGAAAAGCGCGGGCGCGGTCAGGCCGCGGTCGAACTCTGCCTCCTCCGCCGTTTCGGTGAGCCATTTGGTCTTGCTGTCCTCAACGACCTTTTTCCACTCCTTGCGCAGCTCCTGCACCATTTTAAGGAACTCTTTGTCCTCGAATTTGCGGGTCGAGCCGAGTTTCGTGTGCGAAATGTCGTGCGCGGCCTTGACGCTCGCGTCCCAGTCGTGCCGCATCAGCGCGTCAAGCAGCCGCCGCGCCTGTACTAAATCGTCCGAGAGCGCCGGAAGATAGGCGTCCTCGACGATTTCCACACCCGTGACCTCGCTCACCGCGTTTTCGAGGAACGCCATGCCGTGCAGCACGGCCTCCCGCGCCTTTTCCATCAGCACGCGCCCGTGCGGCGTGTCCATGCCGCGCGTATACAGACCGGCGCGCACGTTTTCGAGGAAAGCACGCGGGTCGGGGTGCGCCTGAATTTTGTCGTAGGTCGCGAGAATGACCTCGCCCAGACGCTTGTCGTCGCGTCCCGCCGTCAGCAGGTCGCTCAGCGCCAGAAATTTGCTGTCCGCCTGCTCATAGCACGCCTCGAGCACCTCTTCGAGCACCTCGCCGCGCAGAATGCGGCTCTCGTTTTCGTCCATCAGGCGGAAGTCGGGCGCGATGCCGAGAGATGCCGCCTGCTCGCGGGCAAGCGACATACACAGCGAATGCACGGTCGTGATTTTCGCGCGGTGCACGAGAAAGAGCTGACGCCGCAGACGGGCCGAACCCGGCTCCTTCGCCACCGCCGAGGCGATGGCCGCCGCGATTCGCTCACGCATTTCGGACGCCGCCGCCTTGGTGAAGGTCACGAGAAGCAGCTGCGTGATGTCGATGGGGTTTTCGGGGTCGGTCACGCGCCGCAGCACGCGCTCGGTCAGCACGGCGGTCTTGCCCGAACCGGCCGCCGCCGAAACGAGCAGCGAGCCGCCCCGGTTTTCTATCGCGTTTTTCTGTTCACTTGTCCACTCAGGCATTGTCGTCACCTCCCAGAAGCTCCCATACGTCCTCGTCGCTCAGCGCTTTGAGCGGACGGTCCTTATCTCCTGCCGTTTCGTCGAAGTGGCAGGCGGCGCGGTAGTCGCAGAAGTCGCAGGACACGCTCTTTCTGTCGCGGCGGCAGGGCGACGCCTCGACATTGCCGCACCGCAGCTCCGCGCCCATTTCGAGCAGCTTTTTGTGCGTATACCGCGCAAGTCTGCCGAATTTCGCAAGGTCCGCCACCGCAGACTTCGGGTCGAGCACCTTGTCGTCCTCGCCCTTGACCTTTTTCAGCTTGATGGGGATAAAGCGGCCCTTGTCCTCGATGCCCTGCTCCATCGCGTCGAGCAGCGACATATCCTCGCTCAGCAGTCCCGAACGGACGAGCGCCGCCTCCTTTTTCGCGCGAAGCTCCTCCTCGGTCAGCGCACGGTCGCCGTCGAGAATATCGTCGCGCACCGGCACGTACAGCACGCCCGCCGGGACGATTTCGTTCAGCTCCTCGCCGAGCTTTTCGCGGTAGCGGTCGAGTCCTTCCTCCTGAAGCGCGTACAGATAGATGATGAGCTGCATATTCAGGCCGTACCAGATGTCGGAGAGTGAAAACGACTTCTTGCCGCTCTTGTAGTCCATGACGCGCAGATACAGCCGTCCGTCGCGGATATAGCCGTCCACGCGGTCCACCGTGCCGGTGAGGGCGACCGAAACGCCGTCCTCCTCGCATCTGACCGGCGGAAGATCGCCGCCGTGCGAGAAATTCACCTCGTAGTCGATCGGGCGGAACTCGGAAACGCGCAGCTCTTCGAGCACGTTGTCGAGGATCTCCTGCACGCTCTTGACCAGACGGTTGAACAGGTAGCGGAACCGCGCCGTTTTGTTCGCAAGTCCGCCGAGTTCTTCGCGGATGTACTGCTCGACCGCCTCGCGGCACGCGCGGGCGGCGGTCTGCTTATCGGCACGGGCCGCGCCGCCCTCGATTTTCCCGAGAGAGGCAAGCGCGTGCTCTAAAACGTAATGGATGAACGTGCCGGCTTCGGGCGCGGCGAACGCCGCCGGGCGGCGCACCTTGGCCTTGAGGCCGTACTGGAAGAAGTAGGCGCTTGGGCAGGTGAAGAATTTATCCACGCGGGACGCGGTGAGGTTGAGACTTTTTCCGTAAATGCCGTCGATCGTCGCGCGTTCGGTCAGCGGGCCGCGCGTTCTGCGCTGCTGCGCCGCCGCGAGCACCCGCTCATCGTTCTGATAGAAGGCATACGCCGCCGTGACCGCCGGGGTGCGGTCGCCCGACAGGTAGGCGCAGGCAAGCTCGACCGCCGGACGCTCGGCTTCGAGCCGGTCGCGCACGGTTTCCGTGCGGTGGGTCGTGACGCTGACGCCCGGCAGCAGGCTGCGCACCGTGCCGATAAAATAGCTCGGCCGGGTTTCGCCGCCGCCCGCGTCGCTCGAATGCCACGAGAGCAGCAGTTCTTCGGACGGGCACGAAAGAGCGCGGTAAAGGGTTTCCTGCTCCATCAGCAGGCGCTCCTCGCCCGAGGCTTTCAGCTCCACGCCGAGCGCGTCCAGCCCGTCGCGTTCGCTGTCGCTGATGAGCGACGCCGAGGACGGGTCTTTCGGGATAAGGCCGTCGTTTACGCCGAGAAGAATGACATATTTGACGTTTTCGCCGCATACGCGCTCGATATTGCCGCAGCTCACGCGGTCGAGCGACACCGGGATGCTGCCGACCGAATAGCCGCCGAGCACCAGACGGAACAGCTGCGCGAAGCGGTCGAGCGTCAGCGGCAGCTCGCTGCGCACCCACGCGAACTGCTCCATGGCGGAAACGAGGATTTCCCACAGCTGGCGGTACTCGTCCGCAAACTGAAGGCGGCCTGCCTGCTCGTGCTCGGCGGCCCGCTGCTCCATGCGCTGCGGCGCGTCCACCGCAAGCAGGAAATCGTAGAGCGCACGCACGCAGTCCGCGGACGGCTGCTCGCCCTTCAGGCGCTCGCGCAGGGCGGCAAACGGCGCGATGGCACGCGCACGCAGCTTGTTCAGCTCGCTCAGCTGTGCCCGGGCGGCGTCATCGAGCGGAATGCCGTAGCCATCCGGATGCTCGACCCAGTCGCGCTCCCACGCCGCACCGCGTATCTTCCACGTGATGACGTAGTTTTCGAGCCGGTCGATCTCATCGTGCTCCAGACCCGCGAGACCTGTCTTGAAACAGCCGAACAGCTCCTTGTAGCCGAAATTCGAGCGGACGCTTTCGAGCGCACCCATGACGAGCGCCATCGGCGGACGGGAAAGCAGGTCGGGCTTGTCCGCGAGGAACATCGGGATGTCGTACCGCCCCATCGCCATGGCGAGAGAGGCGCTGTACGGCGCAATATCGCGCGCCGCAACAACGAAATCGCGGTAGCGCGCGCCCTCGTCGCGCACCTTGCGTCGGATATAGGCCGCGGCGTGTTCGCACTCGTCAAAGGGCGATGCCGCCTCGTAGAGCCGGACGCCGGAAGCGTCCTCGTGCGTGCCGCGAACGGGCAGAAGCGCCTCCTCCGCCACGGCGGCAAGCCCTGCCGGACGGGAAAGACGGCTCGCGCCGAGGTTTACGATTTCAGGGCGGCGGTCGTGGCGCTCAGCCATGCGCGTCAGCGTGCGCAGCGTCTTGCAGCCGGTCACGAACACATCGGGCAGTTCGGTGTCGCAGGTGACAGCGGCGGTCAACGGCACGTTCAGCGACACCATGACCTCAATGATGGCAAGCTCCTGCGGCGTGTAGCTGAGGAAGCCGTCCAGATAGACCTCCGCGCCGTCGAGCACGCGGCTCTCCGCGAGGCCGTCCCGCAGACGGGTCAGGCGGTCGCGCGGGTCGGGCAGGCTCTCGTCGCACAGGCTGTCGTACATGGTGAGCAGCTGCGCGAGGTCGAACAGCTTGGCGGAAAGCGCCGCGTCCTCGTCGAGCTCGCTTTCCTCGGACGCGCGGAACAGGGCGTCGGGCGAGACCATGCAGGTCTTGCACTCGTCGATGAGCGAGAGCGCCTCGCCCAGCAGCTCCGGCTTGTCCGCAAGGCCGTTCCACGCGGTCAGACCGAGCTGCACGCGCCGCGCCGCCTCCTGAAGCGTCAGAAGCTGACCCGCCGGGGTGAGCATCTGCTGCGCCAGACCGCCGACCACCGCAAAAACACGGTCGGCAAGCCGCGAAAACGTCAGCACCTCCGCCGTGCGGGCGCCGTGGTTGTGCGTCGTCGCCGCCAGACGGCGCTCCATCTGATGTGAATTCAGTTCGGGGACAAGCAGGATCTGACGCCCCCGGTTTGCTTCTGCCTTTTCCGCGATTTCGCGTAAAATCAGCGTGGTTTTTCCGCTCGCGGCGAGTCCGGTCAGAATACGCATATGAAGTTCCTCCCTCCGTGCGCTTTCGTTTCTCCCATCATACCATGAGGCACCCGCCCCACGCAAGCGGCAGGCCGCTTTTCGCCGAAGGGTTTCGCGCGGATGAACGGCATATCTCTGCGTGCCCGCGCACGGCATTCAAAATGCCGGTAAAATTTCACGAAAACTTTTTTGAAAAAACGCTTGACAATTCCCCGAAATTCGACTATACTAAACAAGCGCTTTGCGAAACGGCAAATGCCTCTGTAGCTCAGTCGGTAGAGCAGGGGACTGAAAATCCCCGTGTCGGTGGTTCGATTCCGCCCGGAGGCACCATTTTTTCAATGAGTGCCAAGGCACTCGTGGAAAAAATTATACCTCCAAGCCAAGGAATCGAAAGCTGGCTCTTGGAAATA
>UQVU01000002.1 GCA_900544475.1 uncultured Butyricicoccus sp. | reverse complement strand
AAAACTATCCAAAACGGACAAAAGTTCCCAAAAACTTTAGTTTTGTGCAGTTTTTGGTTATACACGGCTAGCTCGTTGCGAAATTGGCGATTGTCAGGATGAGAACTTCTGCGTGTGCGCCATGCGGCGGAACTGCGAGGGCGTCAGATGATAGCGGCGCTTGAACGCCACGCCGAACTGGCTTGCGCTGTTGTAGCCGACCGCCGAGGCGATTTCCACGATGGAGAGATTGGACTCGCTCAGCAGCTCGGCGGCGCGGCGGACGCGATGCTCGAGCAGATACTGGTGCAGCGGACGGCCGTAGGTCTGCCGGAAGCAGTCCTTGAGCGCGGTCGGGGAGATGTGAAACCGTGCGGAAAGCTGATTGATGGTGAGCGGGTCGGCGAGATGCGCCAGCATATGGTCGCGCACCTGCCGCATCAGCTCGACCTGATAGCGGTCGCGGCCGGGCGCTTCGGGCGGAAGCGGCAGCAGCGGACTGTCCGTGCTCAGCAGATAGAGCAGCTCGGCGGTTTTGAAGGCGCAGTAGCGTCCGCGCGCCTCGGGCTGCAGGGGCTGGAGCGCGGAAAAGACGGTTTCCGTCCAGGGCGTGCCGCGCAGCAGGGCGCAGCCGCTCCGGGCGTTCAGCCGCTCTTCAAGCCGCACCGCGTCGAGCGTCAGGCCGCCGAGAAGCGAGCCGAGCACGTTCTGAAGGCTGTCGTTCCGGCGCACCTCGACCACGACGAGTCCGCCGGCGAGCCGTCCGTCCGGCACAGAGGCACGGGCGAGCGTCGCGCCGGGGGCGAGGAGAAGCACCTCGCGTTCGTGCAGAAAAAGCTGCTTGCCGACGGCGAGCTCCACGCGCAGCGTACCGCTGCGGCAGAACAGGATCTGGTATCGGTTTTGAGGGGCCGCAGGCAGCGGCGAGGGCAGGCTGAGTGCGCAGTCGAAATCCCACGCACGCACGCCGTCCCGCACGGGGATGCGGCGCAGCCGCCCGGAGAGAGTGCCGGGAGCGGCGGAGTTGAACAGTGTTTCCAGCAAGAGGATGGCCTCCAGACAGGGGCGTATGCCCAGAATGAACAAAATGGGTTACATTCAGCTAACACGGTTAGTTCAAACTAACCAAAGCCGAAAAAATCAGGTCGTGCGGCTTGGAGTTTGCACGGCCTAACTGTAATTAGTTTAGTCTTTTTGCGTCCTTTTGTCAAGAGAAAAGACGGAAAACACCGAAAAAGACAAAAGAAATTTTCATTTGTGAAAAAAAGAGAAAAACCCCTTTTTCTCGTGGGGTGCGCACGCAAACGAGGTCACGGTGTAGCCGGTCGCGCCGATGGCGTCGCGGACAGCCTGCTCGTCGAGCGCCTGCTCGGAGAGGATCACGGTCTGTCCCTTCGAGTGTGAGGAGGTGACTTTTTTAACGGGGAAGGCCTTGCGGACGGCATCGTTTACGTGTGCCTCGCACATACCGCACATCATGCCGTCTACGCCGACAGTGGTCTGATACATGGAAATAACACTCCTTCGGTTAGTTTATTCTAACTGATAATATACCACGGCTGCACTCGGAATGCAAGAGCGGTTGACAGGGAACGCAGTAAGGCTTTACAATATAAAGAGAAAAGCAAAAACGACCTGTGACAACAAGAGGTAATTATGAGAAAATCTTACGAAATGGATATGACGCGAGGCCCGCTCCTGCGCAGCATTCTGCTGTTCATGCTGCCGCTGCTGCTGTCGGGCGTCTTACAGCTGCTGTTCAATGCGACGGATATTGTGGTCGTCGGCCAGTTCGCGGGCGCGAACGCGATGGCGGCGGTCGGCTCGACTACCTCGCTCTTCAATCTGCTCATCAACGCCTTCATCGGCATTTCGGTTGGCGCGAACGTGCTTGTCGCGCGGTTCTGCGGCGAGCGCAGCTATGACGGCGTGCAGGAAACCGTGCAGACTTCGCTGCTCACGGGCCTCATCGGCGGCGTTATCCTGGTCGTGCTCGGCATCGCGCTCGCGCGGCCCATGCTGACGCTCATGCAGACCCCGGACGAGGTCATCGAGGGCGCGGTGCTGTATATGCGGGTGTACTTCATCGGCATGCCGGCGACCATGATCTACAACTTCGGCGCGGCGGTGCTGCGTGCGGTGGGCGATACGCGGCGGCCGCTGTACTTTCTGATGGCGGCGGGCGTGATGAACGTGCTGGGCGACCTGCTGTTCGTGTGCGTGCTCGGTATGGGCGTGGCGGGCGTTGCCATCGCGACCGTGCTCAGCCAGTGCGTTTCCGCGACGCTGACCGTGCTGTGCCTGACCGGCTCGGACGGCATGTGCCATCTGGATATACGCCATCTGCGCTTCTCCCCCGACCGCTTCCGCCAGATTATGAAAATCGGTCTGCCGGCCGGTATGCAGAGCGTCATCTTCAATATTTCGAACGTTCTTATCCAGTCCTCCATCAACAGCTTCGGTGCAGTTGCAGTCGCAGGCAACACCGCCGCCGCGAATATCGAGGGCTTCGTGTACATCTCGATGAACTCACTCTACCAGACCACGCTCAGCTTCACGAGCCAGAACCTCGGCGCGAAGCAGTACCGCCGCATCGACCGCATCCTCGTGTGCTGCATGACGCTTGTCGTGCTCATCGGCGTGGTGCTCGGACAGGGCGCGTACCGTCTGGGCGACCCGCTGCTGCATATCTATTCGCAGGACCCGGAGGTCATTGCCTACGGCATTCAGCGCTTCAGCGTGGTGAGCGTCACCTACTTTCTGTGCGGCATGATGGACGTCGGCTCGGGCGTCGTGCGCGGCCTCGGCTATTCGATCATGCCGATGCTCGTGTCCATGGTCGGCGCGTGCGTATTCCGCGTGATCTGGATCTTCACGATATTCCGGATGTACCACACGCTGACCTCGCTCTACGTTTCCTACCCGATTTCGTGGATTCTGACCGTAATCGCGCATATGGTCTGCTATCTCATCATCCGATACAAGATTTTTCCGAAAAAATCCGCCGCAACGGAATAACCGAACAAAAAACGACAGGAGCCCTCTCCGAGCGCCGCATAGGGCCGCACGGGGGGAGTCCTGTCGTTTTTCTATTACTGCACCAGATGCTGATTGACGAGCTTTGCGTAGAACATATTGCCGTAGGCGTAGCGCCAGCCGCCGTTGCGCTTGACGGCGAGCAGGTTGTCATAGGGTACGGTTGCGCCGCCGGACTGCTTCTCCGCGAACTTTTCGGACAGTTCGAGCGAATATTTGCCGCCGTGCTCGGCGACGTAGTCGATAAAGCCGCTGCCGTAGTTGTATGCCTGAATGGTGGTGTCGAGGTCGCAGCCCTCGCTCTCCGCGCGGAGCAGCAGGTGCGCAAAGTAGCTGCATCCCTGCCGGATGGAGGCTTCCTGATGGAGCGAGTCGGCGGGCAGTTCGAGAGAACCGGAGGACTGCATGAGGTCGTCAAGCTCGCCGCCCGACTCGACCTGCATGATGGCGAGGAGCACATCGGTGTAGTCGGAAATATCGTTCTGCGCGGCGTAATCCGCCACGGTGTCGCGGTAGGCGATGACCGAGTCCGAAATCAGGCCGTGGGTGATGTTACTTTCGAGCGGACGATCGTCCGCGCCCGCGCCCGTGCCCGTGCCGCCCGCAGCGTCCGGCGAGGACGGCTGTCGCAGAAGCAGAAACACCAGCGTGAACATCACGACGCCGATGAGCAGAATGAGCAGCTGACGGCGGCGTGCGCGGCTCTGGCGGCGCTTGCGGCGGCGTGCGGTCGGTCCGGGACGGGGACGCACGTGCTGCGGCGCAGCCGGACGGCTCACCGGCGCACGATGGCTGCGGTTTTTATGCTGTTTTCTGGATTTTCTTACGCTTTTTGACATAAAACTGCATTCCTTGATGACGTCTGCATTTGTATATCATCCATTCTAACACAAGCGGCGTGTCCGTTGCAAGCCGTGCCCGGCTTTTTTGGTGAAATTGCGAGGCGGTTACCGGCAGAGCCAGCCGTTTGCCTCGGCTTCCGCGATAAGTTCGCGGTTTTTTTCGTTCATCGGGCCGAACGCGCGGAGCGGCGCATAAACGCGGCGGCAGCGGCGCATGATTGCCTGCGCGCGGGAAAACGCCGCGTCGCTTATCGGCTGATACGGCTGCTCGGACACGACCTCGCGCGCGAGCGCCGAGGCCACGGGGAAGTCCATGTCGCTCTCGTGCAGCACGCCTGCGGCGAAGGGGACGGCCTGCCGCTGAAGGGCGCGGTAGAGCGCGATGCCGCTTCCGCCGCCGCCGACAACGAGCGCCTGCGGCACGCCGCGCACGGGTTCCAGCTCCAGACTGCCGAAGCGCTCATCATAGCTTCCGGCGGTCAGACCGTACAGCTCGCGAACGCTTCCGTTGGCAAAGACCTCCTCGGGGGTGCCGATGCAGGTGATTTCGCCGTTTTTGACGCAGACCACGCGGTCGGAGATTTTCTGCGCGAGGTCAAGCTCGTGCAGCGACAGCACGACCGCAACGTTCTGCTCGCGCACGAGTTTTTTCAGAATGGTCAGCAGTTCGAGCTTGTAGCGGATGTCGAGGAACGAGGTCGGCTCATCGAGTACGAGCACGCGCGGCTGCTGACAGATGGCGCGGGCGAGCAGGATGCGCTGGCGCTGACCGTCGCTGACGCAGGCGAAATCGCGGTCCGCGAAGTCCTCTGCGTGCACGAGGGCGAGCGCCTCGCGGACTTTCTCTTTATCCTCCGCGCCGAGCAGGCCGAGCCGACCGGTATAGGGGTAGCGCCCCGCCGCCGCCACATCCCAGCAGGTCATGCGCTCGGGCGTCAGCCGCCCGGTCATCATGACGGCAAGGGTGCGTGCGGTTTCGTTCGCGGACAGGCGGCGGCTGTCGCGGCCGTCTAAGTAGACCGTGCCGCCGAGCAGCACAAGCTCACGGATGAGGCTTTTGAGGATGGTGGACTTGCCTGAGCCGTTCGGGCCGATGAGCGTCAGGATTTCGCCGCCCGACACGCTGAGCGCGATGTCGCGGATGAGGGGAACGCCGCCGTAGCCGACGGTCATGTTCTCCGCGCGGAGAAGCTCGTTTGACATGGCGTATCCCTCCCTACATCGTGCGCGTGCGGCGGCGCACCATGATGAAAATGACGACAGGAGCGCCCAGAATGGCCGTGACCGAGCTGATGCTCAGTTCGGTGGGCGCGAATACCGTCCGCGCGACAAGGTCGCAGAACAGGCAGAAAACCGCTCCGCCGGCGAAGCACGCCGGTATCTGAACGAGCGGCTTTGCCGTGCCGAACAGACCCTTCATGAGCTGCGGCACCGCGATGCCGACAAAGGAGATAGGCCCCGCGAAAGCGGCGACACAGGCGCTCAGCACGCTCGACAGCAGAATAAGTGATACGCGGAACAGGCGGATGTTGACGCCCATGCTGCGGGCGCAGCCCTCGCCGAGCTGATACGCGCCCATCGGCTTGGACAGCAGAAAGGCGCAGAGAAGCGATACGAGCACGACCGGCGTCATGACGCGGACATTGTCCCATGAAATGCCGGAAAAGCTGCCCTGCGACCAGTTGTGCAGGTTTACGATGTTGCTGTCCTCGGCGAAGGTCACAATGAAATCCGTGACCGCCGAGCAGATGTAGCCGACCATGACGCCCGCGATAATGAGCAGGGACATCTGGCGCACACGCTGCGCGAGGACGAGCACGAAGCCCATCGACAGCATCGCGCCGAGGAAAGCGGCGAAAATCATGCCGGTCGAGCCGATAACGCGGCCGCGCGAGAGCAGACCGATCATCGCGAGGGCAACGGTCAGCTTTGCGCCGGACGAGATACCGAGCACGAACGGCCCGGCGATGGGGTTCGCGAAAAAGGTCTGGAGCAGAAAGCCGGAGACCGAAAGCGCCCCGCCGAGCAGCAAGGCGGCGATAAGCCGCGGCAGACGGATCTCCCACACGACGGCGGCGTTTTCGCCCGTGCGCGTGAGCAGAATGTCCGCGACCTCAGCCGGGGAGAGGTGCAGACTGCCGGTATTCAGGTTCCAGAGGATGAGCGCGGCGAGCAGCGCGGCAAGCAGAGCAAAGCCGAGCGTATAGCGTGCACGGTGGTCAGGCTGCAAGATTTTCCCCTCCGTTTCAGGTCAGCTGATGCAGATAGTGCAGATTGTCGGTATTTTCGCCCGAAAAAATCGCGTGAAAGTCCTGAATCATGCCGCCAAGGCCCATGGCGGACTGAAAAAGGCTCTGTTCGGTGCACCAGACATTTCCGTTTTTCACGGCCTTGAAATCCGCGAGGAGCGGACTTTTTGCGAGCAGCTCGTCGAGCGAGTGCAGCTCGCCGTCAATGGTCGAGTTGTAGATGAGAACGTCCGCGTCCTTTGCGCCTGCGTAGAAGTTCTCCATCTGCATATTCATGGTCGAGCGGGCGTCGTCATCGGTGAGGTTGTCGAAAATGTACTTTCCGCCCGCAAGTTCGAGCATTTTCGGGACGTAATCGGTGGATTTGCGCACGTTTGCGGCGCCGTTCGCCGTGATGTAGAAGAACGCGGCGGTCTTGCCGGTGGACGGCTGGTCGAGGATGGGGGAGAGGGCGTCGAGCTGCTCCTGATAGAGCGCCTCGGCCTCGTCCTCCTTGCCGGTCAGCACGCCGTACAGCTTTATCCACTCCATGCGGCCGAGCGGGTGGCTCTCGTAGCTGGAGCGCTCCACGAGCACGGGAATGCCGAGCCGTTCGAGCTGCTCCTTGACCTCGGGGGTGTGGTAGATCATCGTGGACTCAACCGCAAGGTCGCAGTCCGCATCGAAAATCGCCTCGTAGTCCGGGGCGCTGTACTTGCCGGCGTATTCGATGTCGCCGTTTTTCATGGCCTGCCGCGCCTCGTCGAGATACCAGCCGTCCGCCTTGGTGCCGGAGAGCGAGATGGTGTCCAGCGCATCAAGCGAGATAAAGAAGTCCATCGCGCTCGTCGCGACCAGATAGATGCTGTCAATCGGCTGCTGGAGCACGGTGATGTCCGCGTCGGTCTGCGGCGCTTGCTGTCCCTCGGGCACGACCAGATAGCGGTCCTCGCCGCCGATGGTGATGAGCGACAGACCGTTTTCGAGGGTATCGACCGTGAACTGCTCGGCGTAGGACAGCGGCATCGAGCCGGTCGGGGTGAGGTCGAGCGTGCCGCCGGCGGGGGCGGACGATGCCTCACCGCCGCAGCCGGTCAGCAGACCTGCCGAAAGCGCGAGCGTCAGGAAAAAGGCTGCTGCACGCCTCATTTGCTGAGGGGCGCGACAGACGCGGCGTCAAAGGTCAGGGTGTAGTCGATTTCGTGCGCCTCGCTCATCGCGGTGGTGTCGGCCTTGACCGCCATCGCCCAGTCGAAGCAGGAAACCGGGATTTCGAAGGTGGAGTGCTCGTCCTCGATAACGGCGTCGTACTTGATGTCGCCGACCTTCATGTAGTCGTAGTTCTTGCTGCTCCAGACGATTTTCGCGGTTACGTTGCCGTCCTTGACGGTGAGCTGCGCCGGGGACTCGACAGAGGCGCGGCCCGAGCCGCCCGCGAGCGCAACGTCCGCCGTGTAGGTGCCGTCTGCGAGGCCGAGGTCAGCCGGGGTCGTTACCACGCCGTCCGCGAGGGCGTCCATCGGCAGGGAGTCCGCGCGGAACAGGATGGTGCGGTCGTACCACTTTTCCTTCTTCTTGCTGAAGGCGGCGCAGTCGATGCCCTCGTCGAGCGCGTCAACCGGCACGGTAAAGCTGTGCGTGCCGTCCGCTTCCTCGGTGAACGGGATGTAGTCCGACTCGGAAGCCGCCGCGGCCTGCTCGCCGGTACCCATGTAGACATAGAGGTAGCCGGTGCCGCCCATGTGCATGACGGCGGTCATCTTGCCGCCCTCGACGGTCAGCTCGCAGGCGGTGATGTCGAACATCTTGGAGCTGGACTTGACGGTGACATGATACGTGCCGTCCTTTACCTGGTCGCCGGCAATCGGGATCATGCTATCCTCAACGACATCCTCGACCTCGGCCATGTCGGACGCAGAAGCAACATTCGAGGTGCCGGTCTCGCCGGTCTGCGCGGCGGTGTCGGTCTGCTGCTGAGAGGGGGAGCTGCCGCAGCCGGAGGTGAGCATGAGCGCCGCCAGAAGAGCGGCCAGAAGTGTTTTTTTGCTGTTCATAGATTGTTTTCTCCTTGTGTTTGACTGATAAAAGAAGGTCCGGCCCGCTTTCGCAGTCCGGACCTGTATCTGGTATGGAAAGATTACTTGAGCGAGTCGATAGCCGCCTGTGCGTGCTGAACGAACAGGTCCTGAATAGCCGGAACGCTGCCCAGACCCTCAACAACGGTGGTTACCTCGAAGCCGGCCTTCTCGAACTCGGTCTTCCAGGAGCCGTCCTCATCGCCTGCCATGTCGTTGTTTGCGTGGTCGCCCGCAACGATCATCAGCGGACGCAGAACGACCTTCTTGCAGCCGCTTTCCTTGACGGCCGCGATAACGTCCTCAAGGGACGGAGTAGCCTCAACCGTGCCGACGAAGTAGTTCTTGTGGCCTGCTGCGGTCAGGGTTACCTGCATCTTGGTGTAAACCTGGTTGGAGTCAGCTTCGGTGCCGTGACCCATGAAGCAGATAGCGGTCTCGCCGTCGTCGTACTCCTTGGTCGCGTCAACGATTGCGTTCATAACGGTCTGGAAGTCCGCATCAGAGGTGAGCAGCGGCTCGCCGAGAACGACCTTCTCGAAGGAGTCGGAGTAGCCTGCCAGCTCGTCCTTGAGGTCGGTGTACTCAAGGCCGTTCATCAGATGGGTCGGCTGAACAACGAGGTTCTTGACGCCGTTTGCAACCGCGCGGTCGAGCGCCTCGGTCACGTTGTCGATCTTTTCGCCGTCACGCTTGTTTACGTGGTCGATGATGATCTGGCTGGTGAAGCCGCGGCGAACCGAGTAGTCCGGGAACGCCTTCTGCATCGCGGCCTCGATGGCGCCGATGGTCTCGCGGCGGCTGTCGTTGTAGCTGGTGCCGAAGCTGACGACCAGCAGCTCGTTTTCGCCGATTTCGTCCTGATTGAGCGGATTATCCAAGCTTGCGTCACCCGTTTCGTAGTTTTCTTCGTCGTCTGCCGCGGTATCGGTTGCAGCGGCGTCCGCGCCCTTGGTGTCCTCGGCGGTGTCGTTTGCAGCCGGCTTGCTGCCGCAGGCGGTCAGAGCCGCCATCATCAGGCTCGCGGAGAGCAGCAGAGCGCCCAGTTTCTTGAGTTTCATGAAAAAGTTCCTCCTTATTTCGGCTCCTCCGGCAAGCGCACCGGGGAAAAGCTCTGAAAAGGGCACAGAAAACACAACGTCCCTCTGCCGCGCGGGCGAAAAGGGACTGTCGTAATGCAATGCGGCATCAGTACAGTCAATGACTCGTGACCTGGAAAAGCTTTCCGTACCAGCAGAACGGCAGGTTTCCTGACTTCGCGCCTCATTGCACGCCGCCGCCTTCCCGATGCACGGCATCAGTGACATATCTGGCGGAATGCTCCACGCTTACAGTGACGAGATCGTACAGGACTTGCACCTGTTTCCCTTTTACCCGCAGCCGCAGCGGAAAAATGCTGCACGGCGGCACCGTCTGTTCGCTTGTATTTCTTTTTCTGGCAGGGCACAGCCTGCCGAACGATGTTATTATACACCGATGCCGCCGTAATGACAAGCAGAGAAGCGCCTTTTGCAGAAATTCGGTAAATTACACAAGAGAAAACCCGGTTTGGCGGCGCGGTTTCTCGACAGCAAAAAAACAGCCCCCGACCGAAGTCGGGGGCTGCATAGGGAAAGTATTTACTTTTCCAGTTCGGTCCAGTCGCGGGTATCGCGCAGCTCGGTCCACTTCTCGAACTGGTTTTCCTTGACCTTGTAGTAGTGGCTGTTGGTAGCCTCCTGAACGTCAAGGTAGTACCACTGAGAAGCATCGGAGTTGTCGCTCCACTTGATCATGTCTGCGTGCAGGTCCTCGTCGGTCTCGGGGAGACGCTTGAGAACGCGGTTGACGAGAGCCATGGCCTCGGCGCGGGTGATGCGGTTGTTCGGACGGAAAGTGCCGTCGGTGTAACCGGTGATCCAGCCGTTGTTGGCTGCCGCGCTGATTTCGTCCTTCGCCCAGTGGTTTGCGATGTCGCTGAAAGATGCAGCGGAGGTGTTCGCCTTGTCGTCAAAGCGAGCCGCGATAGCTGCGAACTCAGCACGGGTGATGGAAGCGTTCGGGTTGAACTTGCCGTTGCTGTCGCCCTTTACGATGCCCATAGCGCTCAGCGTAGAAACCGCATGGTTGTACCATGCACCGGCTGCTACGTCGGAGTAGCTGTTGGACCTGGTGGAGTTAGCGTCGCGGGTCTCGTCGGTCAGCAGGCGGAAGAAGATGGTCGCGACCTCAGCACGGGTGATGCCGTTCTGCGGGCGGACGGTCTTGTCCGGGTAGCCGACGATGTACGCATAGTGATCGTCACCGTTCAGACCGGTCGGAACCTCGTCCGGAATGGTAACGGTAGGTCTGCGGTGGTGGCCGCCGGAGCTGCTGTTCTTCGCGTAGGTGTAGGTGAAGACGGTATCCTTCTCAACCGTTGCATTGGCGACAGGGGTCGTATCCCATGCGCCCGCGTGGTAGCCGGAGTTCGGCTTTTCGCCAACGGGCGGGATACGGGTGGCCGGAACCACAACGTATTTGAGGTCTTTGCCGGTTTGATAGTCCTTGAACGGAACGTAAGCTACTCTGTCAGCGTTGTCGCCGTCGTTCCACTCGCCGTTTACAACCTTGAATGTAAGACGGTACTCCCAGGCGTCCGGGGTGTCGTTGCCGCCCTCGACGTTAAGGTAGTAATGCAGGTCGATGGTAACGTTGTCCTTGGTCAGCTTTTCAAGGTTATCGGTAACCTTGGTCAGACCCGGAACGTAAACGTAGTTCTTGCCGTCAACGGTCTGGTTTACAGCATCCTTCTTGTACAGGTCAGCAATCAGAGCGTTTTCTGCGCCGAAAGCGTTTGCAGTGGATGCCAGCTCGGCAATCTCTGCACCCTTCTCGTCGTAGAAGTGCTTGTTTACGGTGTACTTGCGCACGTTCTGGCTGTAAGAGCCGTGGATTTCAACATCATGCGCGGGCATCTTGAAGTTCTCAGCATCCTTGTCGCCAATCTTCCAGCCGGAGAAGGTGTAGCCTTCCTTGGTCGGAACGGGTCGGATTGCAACGTCGGAATTGAAGTTGTAGACATCAGTGTAGACTACCTCAGTGCCAACCTTGTAGGTTACGTTGTACTGATTGATTTCGAAGGTGCCGTTGAAGCAAACGTCCTGTGCCAGCATGGTGAACTTGCCATCAGCAACCTTGATAATGTTTGCAACGTCAGCTGCCGGAGTCCAACCGTGGAAGGTGTAGCCGGTCTTGGTCGGAGTAGCCTTTACGGTTACATCAGTGCCGACAGCGTGCTCCTCAGTTTCGCCGTCCTGTACGTTGTCAACAAAGTAGCTTACGGCGAACTTGTTCGGAACCCACTTTGCGTACAGATCCAGGCTGGTCATCAGCGTAGTCGTCTCGTATGCCGTGGTGCAGTTCTTATCGGTGTACCAGCCGCCGAAGGTGTAGTTTTCACGGGCAAGAAGTCCGGTAGCTGCATAGCCGAGCGCCTTATATTCCGTGCCGGTAGTAGCGGTGCAAATCTTGGTCTGCTCAGTATCGCCAAAGTTAGAATGGTAGGTGACGTTAACATCTACGTTCTGGACGTAGCCGTCGACATGATAGCCGTCGGACTGCTTTTTAATGGTATACCAAACAACCTCAGCAATCTGCGGTTTGTAATTGGTGCCGAGCAGCGCAGTGATGTTGGTTGCCGAAGTGTTGGTCTTATCTGCGGGATAAGTCGTGCCGTTCCAGTTGGTCGCGGTGAAGAAACCGAGGTTAGTCGGCGGAAGCAGATATTTGCTTTCAACGCCAACGTCATCAATCTTGGTATAGCCGTTCGTGGCATCGTAGCCGGTGTACTTGGCATCAGCAATCGCCTTGCCTGCCTCGGTCAGATAGCCTTCGTAGCCATTTCCAGCGTTTCGACCGGTAACGCCGCCGTCCGAATCAGCATTCGGCAGGTAGCTTGCCGGGCCCTGACTTTCGCCGCTCTTCGGAACGCCGAGATTCGGCAGCAGGACAAAATATTTCGCCTCGGTCTTGGTCTCCGGGTTGACCGGGGGAGTAACCGGGGGCTTAGCGTTCCAATGAGCCGTCAGTACCAGATCATTGTCCGGCATCGGAGCGCCGGTCTCATACTTGGTACCGGTTTTCTCATCGAACCAGCCATCGAAGATATAGTTTTCCTTTTCGACTTCCGGTACAATGATCGTCTGCTTGGGGTAAACCGAACCTACGGTGTAACCCGAGCTCGTGAATTCGCCGCCGTCTTTGTCATAGGTTAGCTGATGCGGATTTTTGCTCGACTTGACATACATATTGACGGTAGCCGTATCGCGCTCTGCCCTGGAAAGATCAAGGCTGAACTTGTATTCGCCGTTTGCCTGCGAGACATTGCCCAGAGCGGACGGCTCAGGGTCAATATGAGTGATGGTGTAATCGGAGTCGATTTCACGAACCGCAACGAGAGAAACGGTAAGAGGACTGTCGTACCAGAACTTTCTGCTGTCAGCGGGAGTTGTAGTACCATTAGCTTCCTCAACGATGACCTGATAGGTTACGCTGTAGTGCGTAGAATTGCTTCGGTAATTGTCATCTACTACAGTTTCGTCTCTGTCGTCATACGCCCAGTCGGAAACGTCAATCTGAACCATCTTCGAATAGTCGGTGCGAACCAGATAGTAGAATACCAGCTGGTCGCTGCTGCTGAATTTTTCCCAACGGTCGGTTTTCTTATCATGGTATTCGAAATACTTCCGGTAAGAGTCATGATAACGGATAGCATCGATTTCAGTACCGTAGGTGCTGCGGTCAGTGCGGTACTCTTCCTGACGCTGCCTATTGCCGAGTACACGGGCATGGCCGAAAACGGTGGTTTCGTAGCCGATGATGTTGTTACGGATTTCGGGTGCCAGTTCAGCAACGGACTTGCCGTCTTCACCGACAGTATCCTTGTCGATGCTCAGCTTCCAGCTGCCATTGTCGTCTTTTGCGCGAGCGTTGGTAATCCAGTACTCAGCTGTAAGCGTCTTGGTCGTAGAGACGTCCATCGTGAGGTCGAGACCGTCGATAAAGCTGTTGGCCTCATTTGCCGTGTCCTGCGGCTGGTCGTTTACGTCGGGAGTGCTGTCTGCTGCACTGTTGTTCTGAGAATTGTATTCCGAAGCGTCGGAAGAAGCGTTGTTATTGCCAGACTCCGTGCTGTCCGTACCGCCGTTTGCTTCGTCGTCAGACGGAGCCGATGCGGTATTCTGATCATAGGCAGGCTTTGCCTCGGGTTCAGAAGGGGAGTTTCGGTGGTGTCTGCTTCAACGGGAGCGGACTCTGCTACGGGACGGTTTTCGTCCACGAGCGGCAGAGGTGCGATGCCGTCATCGTCGGCCAGCGCCCAGCTCGGGCACATGGTCAGCATCATGACAGTCGCAAGAGCTCCTGCGAGCAGGCGTTTGCGCGTATTCTTTTTTAACAGATGAATACCTCCTTAGTCAGCGTGCATGCTGATCGAGAGGGATTGCAAATGTATTTCTGGCAACCGGCTGCCATACGGAAGGAAACCTTCCGTTTAGGCCCTTGGCTTTGCGAAATCGACTTTCATCGATCGTGCCTTTGTCTGTACAACTTGCTCCTCAACGAGCCGCACAGATCATGTGTGTTTGTGGTTTGCGTATCTTCAGAACAGAATGCAGTTTCAACCTCCAAATAAAATACCCCCTTTACAGCGCGCATAGCTCTGCAAAGGGGGATTCAAGTCGTTTCGGCAACCGGCTGCCATGCGGAGAAAAGCCTCCGTTTAGGCCCATCTGGCTTTGCGACACCGGTTTTCACCGACTGTGCCTTTGTCTGCCGGTAAGGTGGATATGCAACTAAAGTGCGCACAAAACACCTTTTGCACGGCCGGACAGATGTTTCAAAATTAATCCTTTTCAGTATACTACATCTGCATCCGAACGGCAAGCGGATGTTGTAAGCTGAAAGAAAATGGCGGTCTGAAACAGATTTATACAAAGTAGCGGCTGGGCAAACAGTCGCTGTCCGTATACAAATAGATAAGAAATAGGAAAGAAAAAAGAATAAACGAGAAATTAAGCCGCTGCAACAACAAGCGCGTCGCTGGTCCCCGTGTAGTTCAGCGGGGATACGCAGTCATGCAGGGTCTTTGCGTTCTTGACATTGCGGGTAACGGCGTAGGTCAGGTCGATCTGATACCAGCTGCCGTCGAGGTTTACCTTGTTCCAGGCGTGGTAGCTCGAGCCGGCATAACCCTTGGTCAGTGCGCACGGGATGCCTTCGCTGCGGCACATTGCTGCGAACAGGGAGGAGAAATCGTAGCAGATACCGGTGGTGCCGTTCAGGGTAGCGGCGGTATCCGGGATGTACTTGGTGATCTTGCCGCTGGTGATTTCGTTTGCCAGCTTGTAATCATAGGAGTAACGGCCTGCCATGTAATTGTAGATGGCAACGACCTTTTCTTTGTCGGTCTTGGCGTTCTTGCAGAGTTCAGCAGCCTTGCTGGAAACAGCGTCGCCCTTGGAGAACTGAACCTCAGCGGTGGAAACAAGGTAGGGAGCGTAAGCGTCCTTGACGGTAACGTTCATGGTCTTGGAGGAAACTTCCTCGTAGGAAGAACCGGAAACGTTGCGGTACAGGGTTACGGTGTACTTGCCATCGCCCTGGTCGAGGGAGAAGGAAGCGTCCTTGCCGCTCGGGCAGTCGCGGTAAACGGTCTTGCCGCCGTTATACTGGATGCCGACCTTGAGCTTTGCGCTCGAGGTGTAGTTAACGGTTACATAACCGTGGGACGTGTTGCTCGTGTCAACAATGTCATTCGCTGCCGCTGCGGTGAAACCCATCGAGAGGACAGCTGCTGCAAAAACTGTGCATGCAAAACGAAAAAGCCGCTTCATATCCGGTGATCTCCTTTCGGTAACTGGCTGCCAGCCCTCTCAGAGGGGTAAGGCCCTATAGCTTTGCGTCGCCATCTTTCGATGGTTTTGCTATTATCGTTTGAGATGCGGTCAAAGCGACTGCATCATCTTTTTTTGTGACTGCAGTATAAACCCGTACAGGGAGTTTTGTCAACAGAATTCCTGCAAAAAAATCAAAATTCGACAGAAAAATCTCATGCGCACAAATCCCAATGAAAAAAGTATGTAAAATCGCTTTTTCCGTGCGGCATAATATCCTATAATGGAGAGAAGAAAACCGCGGGGAGACCGGCGGGGGAAGGATGATGAATATGAAAATCGGAATGCTTACGAGCGGCGGCGACTGTCAGGGACTGAACGCGGCGCTCCGGGGTGTCGCAAAGACACTGTATAACGAAATGGGCAAAGGCGTGACGCTGTACGGTATCCGTGACGGCTACCGCGGCCTCATCGAGGGCGACTACCATGAGATGCAGCCGGACGACTTTTCGGATATTCTGACGCTCGGCGGCACCATCCTCGGCACCTCGCGCCAGCCGTTCAAGCAGATGCAGCGCCCGGTCGAGGACAGTGAGCAGACAAAGCTCGATAAAATGCTGAAAACGGTCAAAAAGGCCGGGTTCGACTGCCTCGTTATTCTGGGCGGCAACGGCACGCACAAGACCGCGAACCTGCTGCGCGAGAAGGGCGTGAACGTGGTGACGCTCCCCAAGACCATCGACAACGACCTCTGGGGCACGGAGCTGACCTTCGGCTTCCAGTCGGCGGTCGATATCGCCGCCATGGTCATCGACTCCATCCATTCGACCGCTTTTTCCCACTCGCGCGTGTTCATCGTCGAGATCATGGGTCACAAGGCCGGCTGGCTGACGCTGCACGCGGGCATCGCCTCGGGCGCGGACGTTATCGTTATCCCGGAAATCCCGTACTCCGCGAAGAAAATCGCGCAGGCCATCGAAAAACGCGCGAAAAACGGCAAGCGCTTCTCGATTATTGCGGTCGCGGAGGGCGCGGTCAGCTGCGAGGAGGCGGCCATGAGCAAAAAGGAGTTCAAGGCGGCGCGCGAGGCCATGCCGTACCCGTCGGTGTCCTACCGTCTGGCGGCCGAGCTGAAGGAGCTGACCGGCCAGGAGATCCGCGTGACCATTCCCGGCCATTTTCAGCGCGGCGGCGCTCCCTGCGCGGCGGACCGCGTGCTCTCGAGCCGCTTCGGCGCGGCGGCGGCCGAGCTTATCCGCGACGGCAACTTCGGCAACATGGTCGCGCTGCGGGACGACAAAATCGTTCCCGTGCCGCTCTCCGAGGTCGCGGGCAAGCTGAAAACCGTGCCGCCCGACTGCGAGATCGTGGCGCAGGCGCGTGCGCTCGGCCTGTCGATGGGCGACTGATACAGACAGAAAAACACCTCCGGATTTCCGTTTTTTCGCGGTTCCGGAGGTGTTTTTTACTGTTTTATCGTGTCAGGAGAGCTTGACGCGCTCGCGGAGCGAGCCTGTGACCGAAAGCTGAACTGCCTGCGTCTTGTAGCCGTTGCAGGCCACCTGTGCGACATAGCTGCCGCGCTTGACGCTGAACGAAGCGGTGCCGTCCGCGCCGGTGGTGACGCTCTTGCCGCCGATGGATACGACCGCGCCGGAGAGCGGAGCGCCGTACTCATTGGTCACGACGAGCTGAACGGTTTCCAGAATTTCGCCCGTCATCTTGACCGTGCGGGCGGAAGAAACACTCGTGGTCTGGGTGATGGCGGAGGTGAAGCGCTCGTGGGTCGCGGTGAGGGTATAGCTGCCGCGCTTGACATAAACGGTCGCCTTGCCGTCCGAATCGGTGACAAGGGTCTGGGCGGCGGTGCCGCTTTCACCGTCGTTCGGTGTGAAGGTGACGGTCGCGCCCGAAATCGGCAGACCGAGGTCATCGACCACATTCGCGGTCAGCGCGTAGGTCGTGACGTAGTTGACGCGCAGGGTCGGGTTCTGACCCTTGCTCATGACGAAGGTGAAGTCCGCGTAGGTCGCGCCGCTCTTGCCGAACTCCGCGACAGCGGTCTTGCTGATGGTGACGGTCGAGCCGTCCACCTTGTACTGCCAGTCTTCCTCAAGCGTCTTGCCGCCTGCGCGGATGTTCTTGAGGGTCGCGCCGTCCGCCGGCTTGAGCGTTACGGTAACGTCCTGATAGCCGCCCGAGGAGGTATTCGCGTCGAAATCGACCGGAGAGGGCGAAACCTCGTTGACCGGCGCGGTGTCGGTGACGGTGAGCGAGCAGGTGGACGAGGTGCCTTTCGTGGGAACGAAGGTGATGGTGTAGCTGCCCTTGCTCTTTTTCGCGAGGGTTTCACGAAGGAGCGTCACCGTGCCCGAGGAGGCGTTGTAGTTGTAGTCCGTGCCGCGTTCCAGTACCGTGCTGCCGAGCTTGACCGAGCTGAGCAGGGTGCCGGCCGGCAGACTGAGCGTTACGGTGACGTCGTTGTAGTTCGCCGAACTTTCGTACTTGTCGAACGTGACCTGCGAGGGGCTGACCGCGCTCTGCGCGGAGTTGCCGACGACGATGCCGATAGCGGCCTTGGTGCCGTCCTCGAACTTCAGCTCGGCGGTGTAGGTGCCGGCGGTCAGGGTGGAGAGATAGGTCTTGTAGATGCGGATGCCGTTCTTGTCCGAGAGCAGGTTGTAGTCCGTGCCCTGACGGAGGTTGGTGCCGCCGACCGTGACGCGGGTCAGGTCGTTCTTGTCCGCGTTGAAGGTGAATTCATAGGAGAACGCGATGGCGTCCTTGTTGTTGATGTCGATGGACAGGGTAGATGGGGAAATCGAAACGCTCGTGGAGGAGGCGACCGACTTGCCCGCGATGCTTGCGGTGACGCCGCTTGCGAGCTGGACCTCGGCCGGCTGCATGACAAGCTCACAGCCGCTTGCGTTCAGCTTTGCGGTCTGAATCGAGCCGTTGCCGGTGACGGTGGTCTTGGCGTCGGCGGTCAGCTCGCTGATGGTGGTGCTGCCGGTGGTAACGATGGTGGAAGCTGCTTTGGTGCTGACGTCCCAGACAGCGGCATCAAGCGACAGGTTCGTGCCCTCGCCGGTGACGGAAATATCCGAAAAGCCGCCCGCGTTGGCGGAAAGGCCGCTCTCGGCGAGCGAGGCCGAGGTCTGCACCTCGGTGGTGCCGATGTTGGTCGAGCCGGTCGCGATGACGGTCGGCTTGTTGCCCATCGGGTTGGAAACGACAAGGCTCATCGCGTTCACGCCGTCGAGCGTGACGTTGCCGCCGCCGACGATGATATCGCCCTTGACGGTGACGTTATTGAGGTTGACGTTGCCGGAGAGCACGTCCTCGGTGATGTAGAGGTTGCCGTTGACAGTCGCGTCGGACAGCGTGCAGGCGGCGGAGATGGTGACGTTCTTGGTGTCGCCGTTGAAGTCCGCCGAGGTGTACTGCTTGCCGGACTCGCCGAGCGAGGAACCGAGGTAGAAGTACAGGATCTTCGCGATCTCGCCGCGCTTCAAGTTGCCCTGCGGCTTGAAGGTGCCGTCGGTGTAGCCGTTGATGTAGCCCTGAGAGACCGCCTCGGCGACGTAGCTCGTCGCGTAGGAGGAAATCCTGGATTTATCGGTGAAAACGTCCAGCTTGGACGCGGATGCGGCCGGCGCGTACTTGTGCAGGCGGCCGAGAATGGTCGCGGCCTGCTCGCGGGTCAGGATGCCCTCGGGGGACATTTTGTTGTTGCCCGTGCCGTTGATGTAGCCGTGCTTGACGGCGATCTGGATGGTTTCATAGTACGGGTCCGAGGTCTGGACGTCCGAATAGCTGATGGACGCCTTTTCCGTGAAGTCGAACGCGCGGTTGATGTAGCGCATGAACTCCCAGCGCGTTACCGCAGCCTCGGGGGTATAGTTGCCGGTCGAAGCGGACGGGTTGATGATGCCGAGCTCGTGCAGCGAGGTCACATAGGGTTTGGACCAGTGCGAGTCGATGTCGGCCGCGAGCGCCGCCGGAACCGAGCCGACGAGCAGAGCCGCCGCAAGAACTGCGGATAAAATTCTTTTCAAAGTAATCACCTCTTATTACATACTATAAGGATAACACGTTTCAGCGCGTCTGTGTGTTACACTTGTGTGTCATTCTATTTGTGCGACAGGCGCTCCTGCATATAGCGGTGAGCGTTATTTTCAAGCGTATCGTCGAGGGGCACGAGCGGTTCCGCGCTGCCGCAGCGGCGGTTCAGCGCGGTCTGAAGGATAAAATCGCACAGGACTGGGTTCTTCGGGAGCAGCGAGCCGTGCGAATAGGTGCCGAACACGTTCTTGTAGCGGGCGCCCTCGGTCTTGTCTTCGCCGTTGTTGCCGTTTCCCGAGAGCATGGTGCCGAGCGGGGCGACGCCCTCGCCAAGGTAGGTCTTGCCGGAGTGGTTCTCGAAGCCGACAACGACCGTATCGCCGCTTTCAGGCGTGGTTTTGAACATATAGTTACCGATCATGCGCTCTTTCGCGCCGATGGTGTGCAGGTTCAGCGCACCGATGAAGTCGAGCTGTACGCCGTCCCAGGTCTTGTAATATTCGCCGAGCATCTGGTAGCCGCCACAGATGGCGAGGAAGGTCTTTTCGTCCTCGACTGCGTTTCGGATCTCCTGCGCCTTGCCGGAGGCGAGGTCGCGCAGCAGAACCTCCTGCTCGAAGTCCTGACCGCCGCCGATGAAGAAAATGTCGTACTTTGCGGCGTCGAGCGCTTCGCCGATCGAGCACTCGTCGATGTTGACCGTGATGCCGCGGCTTTCCAGACGGCGCTTCATGGTGATGATGTTGCCGCGGTCGCCGTACAGATTAAGGATGTCCGGGTACAGATGGCAGATATTGAGTTCCATTTTTTCCGTTCCTCCTTATTCGTAGAACGCCTTGACGTCGGTGTGCTTGCCGATTTCGCCGCGCAGGTCGAACATCGCGGTGTAGGTCGGCATGATGAACGCCGGAACCGCGTCTGCGGCGATTTCGCCGAGCAGCCTGTCGTATTCACGGATGACCTCGATGCGTGCGGGGTCGAAGCCGGCGTACTTGAGGCGGAGCGCCATATCGTCCGCGCGGACACCCGACACGAGAACGCGCGTAAAGCGGCTCTGCTGGGCGGCGAGCGCCTCGAAATCGACGTCCCAGATCCAGCTGATGTCGGTGCCGTCCGCGAAGCGGTCGTTCAGCAGAAAGGCCAGCTTGCAGCTGCCGACGTCGTGCGAGATGAGGTTGATGACCTGATTGTAGCCTGCGGGGTTCTTGACGAGCATCATGCGCGCCTGCGACTGGCCGAGGCGGAACTGCTCGGCGCGGCCGAAGCCGCATTCGAACTGGCCGAGGGCGTTGACCGTGGTCTTTTCATCGATGCCGACCACATGAGCGGCGGCTGCGGCAGCCGCGGCGTTATAGATGTTGTAGCCGCCCGGCAGGTTGACATGAACCTCGTGGGCGTGGCCGAAAATGTCGAGCACGATGTCCGAGGAGTCCGCGCCGGTGGCGATGACCTGCGTTACCGCGACCTCGGGCGCGACACGGTGATAGCCGCACTTCGGGCAGCGGAAGCCGCCGAGATGGCCGTAGGTGCGGTAGTCGTACTCGTACTGGGTCTTGCAGTGGATGCAGTACACGGCGTCCGAAAGCTCGTGTGCGGTTTCCTTGTAAATCGGCACGTTGACGCCGAAGCGGATGATGGGGTTCGGAATGTTGTCCTCCGCGAGCGAGGCGGTCAGCGAGCAGTCCGCGTTCAGGCAGAGCGTCGCATTCGGAACGTGGGTGATGCCCTCGCGGATGGCGTTCAGGGTGTGGGTGATCTCGCCGTAGCGGTCGAGCTGGTCGCGGAAGATGTTGTTCACGACAAGGCACTCGACCGGCAGGTATTCGCTCGTCTTGCGGAACGCCGCCTCGTCGCACTCGATAAGCGCGTGGGTGTAGGGGCAGCGGCCCGAAAGGGTGGAATGCTGCGCGAACACGGCGATAATACCGGTCAGCAGGTTCGCGCCCGACTTGTTGGAGAAATACTGGAGCCCGGCGTCGGAAAACGCCTGCTCGATCATGCGGGAGGTGGTGGTCTTGCCGTTCGTGCCGGTCACGACTGTGACCTTGACGCCGCGCGCCAGCTCGCCGAGAATATTCCTGTCGATTTTGAGCGCGAGCTTGCCCGGCAGGTTGGTGCCGCCGCGGCCGAGTCTGCGCAGGACCGCGCCCGATGCCTTGCACACCAGGACGGCCAGTCTGGTTCTAAGTCTCATATCCGGACCTCGTTTTCGTTAAAATTCATATACAAATGTCATTATACCGCATTTTCATGGTCAGCACAAGTGGCAGGGGGAATATCAGATGGGATACTTCCGGAACAGGCCGGGCGCGACGCCGACATTGCTGCGGAAGCTGTGGATGAAGTTCTCCTCGCTGTTGTAGCCGGTGGCGAAGGCGATCTCCTTGACCGAAAGCTGGGTCGAGGTCAGCAGGTACTTCGCCTTGTCGATGCGGCGGAGAATGATGTATTCATAGGGGGAATAGCCGGTGCGGGTCTTGAACTGGCGCGAAAAGTGCGACGGACTCAGGCTGACCGCCGAGGCGACCTGCTGCACGCTCATCTCCTCGAACAGGTGGCGGTTCATGTAGCGGATGGCCTCCGCGATGCGGTCGGTGCCGGTGTGGGTGGGGGCGGTGTCGTCGAGCAGCAGCAGGCAGAGAATGCGGTGGAGCATCTGCGACAGCTGTGCCTCGCCCGGACGCTCGTCTGCGGCGCAGCCGGTGAAGATGCTGTCGAGCAGCTGCGCCACCTCGCGCACGCCCGAGGGCACGAACACCCGTCTGCCGCCGTGCGCTTGAAGAATGCGGCGATAGAACGAGCGGGTGTTGAGGCCGTTGAACAGCAGCCACGAAAACTCCAGTCCGTCCGAGGCGGCGTAGCGGTACGGCTCGCGGCAGTCGAACAGCACGACCTGCCCGGCGGCGGCGAGCATTTCCTCTCCGCCGAGCGTCAGCTCCATCGCCCCGTCATGGACGTAGAACAGCATGATATTCTGGTTGTGGTCGCCCTGCATGGCGATTTCCGAGCGGTGGTCGAACGAATAGAGGCTGTTGCAGAAATAGTGTCCGCCGCGCGTCGGAAAGTAAAACAGCTCGTGCGCCAGCGAGGACGGCGTAAAGAAATACCGCTCCGAGGTCTGGTGTACGCCTTGTTCCGGAATGAGCATGGTTTGTTCACTCTCCTTTCCTGCATCATAGCAGAATTTACCCAGATTCGCAAGGGCGTCAGAGAAAATGCGTAGGAGAAATGCGAAAAATATGCGCAATAACGCATAGATTTACGCAGAGATGCAGCAGTTGCGCAGAAGATAATCAAAACTGCACCGTCACGGAAAAATAGCAGGATTTCGCAGAAACAGGGCGATTTGTATCATTGGCAGAGCGGCCGCGCCGCCGTATAATAGAGCCATCGAAAGGGAAGCCGCCCTGGAAACGGCACAAAGAGACAAGGAGGAAAAATACATGAAAATCGCATTTGACGTTGACGTTCTGGCCAAGCAGATGTCCATCAATGATTATGTTCATAAGGTAGCGGACTGGGGTTACAAGTACATTGAGCAGTCCCCGCATCCGCGCATCAACCCGTTCTACAAGCACCCGCTGTTCTCCAAGGAGTGCCAGCAGGAGTACAAGCAGGCGCTCAAGGAGACTGGCGTCGAGATCTCGTCCTTCATCGTTGTTTACCGCTGGTCCGGCCCGACCGAGGAGCAGCGCCAGCACGCAGTTGCAAACTGGAAGCGCATGATCGAGATCGCGGTTGACATGGGCGTACCGGTCATCAACACCGAGTTCTCCGGCGACCCGAACCAGCAGGAGATCTGCAACGGCATGTTCTTCAAGTCGATGGAGGAGCTTCTCCCGATCATCGAGCGCGAGGGCATCCGTGTTGAGTGCCAGTCCCATCCGTATGACTTCGTTGAGCTGAACGACGAGGCGTGCGACATCGTAAAGTCCTTCCGTTCCAAGAACCTCGGCTACGTTTACTCGGCGTCCCACGGCTTCTTCTACGACCAGGGCAAGGGCGACGTCCGCCATATGCTCAAGTACGCCGGCGACGAGCTGACCCACGTTCTTCTGGCCGACACCTGGAACCAGACCAAGGACTGCCGCTACATCGTCAATCCGCCCTGGCTCAACCAGCGCGGCCGCGCCGACTACACCATCCATCAGCACACCGCAATGGGCGAGGGTGAGGTCGATTTCGACGGCATCTTCGAGACCTTGCGCGAGATGGACTTCGCAAACAAGCAGCTGAAAGCCGATGCTCCCAAGGTCGGCGGCGACAACATCATCTGCGTATCCTACTTCGGCTTCCCGGAGAAGATGGAGCAGCAGGCTCCCGAGGCGCTCGACCGCATCAAGCGCGAGCTGCTGTAAGCAGAAAAATCAGCAAATCTCTCTCTTAGACTGTCGAAAAACTTCGTTTTTCCGACAATCTGTGTTCTGACTTCGCAGAACACGGACGTCCGAAAGTTCCCATGCGGAAACTTTCTCCCTCTAGAAGTAAAAAAACCGAGGCGCATGTCCTCGGTTTTTTTGCGTTTGCGCAGCAAACGCTTTTTAATGCGCGCTGTCGTGCGATTACTTTTATTCGGCGCTGTTCTGAGGGGCAGGCGCATTTTCGCCGTTGTTGTTCGGGCGGCGATGTCTGCGGCCTCCACGGGAACGGCGGCGCGGGCCGCCCTCACGCGGCTCGTTTGCGGTGCTTTCGCCGTTTTCGGCGGCGCTTGCAGCCTTTTCCGGGCGTTCCGGCTTCTCCTGACGCGGCGGACGCTCGCCCTTCGGCTGGCGCTCGGGACGCTCAGACTTCGCCGGGCGCTCGCTTCTCGGCTGACGCTCGGGTTTCGCCGGGCGCTCAGACTTCTGCGGCTTGGCCGGACGCTCGAGCGGCGGATTTTCGCCGTTTTCCTCGCGCTGACGGCGCTCCTCGGCCATCGCGGCGGCGTTCTGGCGGTTGCGGCACGCGCCCTTGACCACCGTGCAGTCCTCGCAGCGGAACTCGGTCAGCGAATGCTCGGGGCTGTCGTCGAGCTGCACCTTGCACAGGCCGCGCAGCATCTGGGTTGTGATGACCTTGCCGCGTCCCTCGGGCGTATCGACCACGCTGCCCTGACGGGGGGTGATCTTCTGAAGCTCGGCGTAGGCCTCGTGCTCGTATTTCAGGCAGCACATCAGTCGGCCGCACACGCCGGAGATCTTCGCCGGATTGAGCGAAAGGTTCTGGTCCTTGGCCATATTGATGGAAACCGGGTGGAAATCGTCAAGATAAGTCGAGCAGCACAGCTCTCTGCCGCAGCAGCCGAGTCCGCCGATCATCTTCGCCTCGTCGCGCACGCCGATCTGGCGCAGCTCGATGCGAGTGCGGAACACGCCTGCAAGGTCCTTGACCAGCTCGCGGAAGTCCACGCGGCCGTCTGCGGTGAAGTAGAACAGCAGCTTGTTCATGTCGAACGTGCATTCCGCGGTGACGAGGTTCATTTCGAGTTTTCTGTCCTCGATTTTGCGCTTGCAGACGAGAAACGCCTCGTCGGCACGCTTGCGGTTGCGTTCGAGCGTTTTCATGTCGGCCTCGGTCGCCACGCGGATCATGCGCTTGAGCGGCTGCACGACCGACTGCTCGGCGATCTCGGTGTTGCCCTGCACGCACTCGCCGTATTCCAGTCCGCGCGCGGTTTCGACGATAACGCCCGTTCCGGCGGCAACTTCGGTATCCTGCGGGTCAAAATAGTACATTTTTCCGTTCGTTTTGAAACGAACTCCGATTATGGTCGTCAAAGGTTTGTCCTCCTGTATCTGTAAAGCAGGGAAGCGCCCTGCGGGGAAGTGCGGTCACTGGAAGCAGATGCGGTATACATCGCTCGTCAGCGCACAGGTCACGGCGGCGGAGGCCGCGTTGCGCGAAATGCGCCCGACCAGCTCGCCCGTGAAGTCGTAGAATGCGAGCAGGCGCTCGGGGGTCAGTGCGGCGGCAAGCGCCTCGGCCTGCTTGGAAAGCCCTGGCTGGAGCGGCGGCTCGCGCAGACCCTTCGCAAGGAAAATCGCGTCGCGCAGCGCAGCCTGCATGACACCCATCACGCCGATGAGCGCACGGCGCGGCGTTTTTTCCATGCCGAGCGCGGCGAGCATCATGCTGCCCTCGCGTTTGCCCGCGACGGCGGTCAGATAGGGCGCGAGAAGCCGGGTCGCCTCGTCGTCCGAAACGGCTGCCTCTTCGGGCGGCTCAAGCGCGAAGCGCGTGCACCGGCTGCGCACGGTCTGCAAGAGTGCGTCCGGCTTTTCCGAGGTCAGCACGAAAAACGCGAAATGCGGCGGCTCTTCGAGCTCCTTGAGCAGGGCGTTCTGCGCTGCGGCGTTCATGTTGTGCGCGTGCCGGATGATGGTGACGCGGCGTGCGCCGTCGTTCGGGATAATCGCGTTTTCTGCCTTGATGCGGCGTGCAAGGTCCACTTTCAGTTCGTCCTCGCCCTCATCAATGAGGGTCAGGTCGGGGTGGACGCCGTCCTGCACCTTGCGGCAGGAAAGACAGGCGCCGCAGGGGCGCGGCCCGTCGGCTTCGCAGAGAATACCGGCCGCGAGCACGGTCGAAAGCGTTTCGAGTCCTCGGGTGTCGTCGCCGGAGAGCAGAACGGTCTGCGGAATGC
Organism: uncultured Butyricicoccus sp.; assembly: GCA_900544475.1. Classification (GTDB taxonomy): domain Bacteria; phylum Bacillota; class Clostridia; order Oscillospirales; family Butyricicoccaceae; genus Agathobaculum. Next base: position 17,942 of record UQVU01000002.1, on the reverse strand, counting down.
GTCCGGCGAGTGCGCGGCGCAGGCTGGCTTTCAGGCTGCGGTTGCCGGGGAGCGCGTCAAAGGAGATCACAGCTTCTCAAAGCGCTCGACGCCGAGCACGAATACGGTCGCGCCGCCGACATCGACCTGAACCGGGGCGGACGGGAAAAAGCCCATACCCAGCTCGGCGGTCGTCGGGATGATCTGCTTGCGGGTGGAGGAATGCTCGCGGATGATGTCGAAGCATTCGTCCAGACGGCTCTCATCCAGACCGACCAGAATGGTCACGTTGCCTGCTTTAAGGAAGCCGCCGGTGGTCGCGAGCTTGGTGATGGAGAAGCCTGCCTTCATGAGGCTGCTGATTACATCCTGTGCATCATCGTAGTTGATGATCGCGAGTACCATTTTCATAGTAAAATCCCCCTTTGTTTCGTGCGCCGTGCGGCGCGGAGACAGCTGGTTTCAGAGTGTGCGGAGCACCGCCGCCGTTACTTTTCCGGCATGACAACGGTGATCCTGTCTATATCATTGTACCATCTTTCGCGGATAAGTTCAACGTGCGCCCGTGTAATTTTCTCGCCGGGCCAGAGCAGCGGCACGCCGGGCGGATAGGGCGTGACCGGGCGGGCGCAGACGCGGCCCTCGGCGTCCGAGAGCGAAACCTCGGCGCAGGGCGCAAAGCGGGCGTCCCGCACGCTCATGACGCGCTCGGCGGGCGGAAACGGCGGCGTTTTCTTCGGCGGAACGGTCTGGCTGCGGCGGCGCGACAGCACGCGCAGGCTGTGCTTCAGGCGGTAAATCGCGCCCGCGGGGTCGTTTTCGGTGAGGATGAACACCACGTTGCGCTCGTCCGCCATCTCGCAGGCAACGCCGTGCTCGCTCCAGAGCGCGTCGGCGAGGGCGTGACCGGTGATGTCGGTGCCGGCGGTGCAGACGGTCAGGCGGCAGGGGTCGAGCGAGGGAAAGTCGCGCTCGGTCAGCGCGGTGAAAACCGTGTTCCGGCAGACGTATTCGCGAACTTCGCGGCAGGTTTCGGCGGCTTTCCGGTATTTTTCGTGGCCGGGCCCCTCGTTGTACGACCGCGCGAGGTCGATGGACGCCATGATGGGGTAGGAGGGGCTGGAGGTGCCGAAAAGGGCGGTGTTCTCGCGGAGCAACGCGCGGTCCACGCCGGTCCCGGAGAGCAGCACGGCGGCCTGTCCGAGCGAGGGCATGGTCTTGTGCATGGACAGCACCGCCATGTCCGCGCCCTCCTCGACCGGCGAGGGCAGGTCAACCGCCGGAAAATGCGCTCCGTGCGCCGCATCGACGAGCAGCAGCTTGCCGTGGGCGCGGCACAGGTCGGCAAACGCGGGCAGGTCGCGCCGCAGACCGTAATAGGTGGGCGAGGTGAGGAGCACGGCGCGGATGTCGGGGTGGGCGATGAGCTGGCGCTCGGCGTCCTCGACGCGCAGCGCACCCGAAATGCCGAACGGTTCGAGCAGGGGCGCGGAGAAGAAATACGGCGTGATGTCGAGCAGGGCGCAGCCGTGGCAGACCGAGCGGTGCACCTCACGGTCGATGAGCACGCTGCCGCCGCGCCCGACCGCCGCGCCGAGCATGGCGAGAATGCCCTGCGTTGAGCCGCCGGTCAGGAAAAAACAGTCGTTTGCGCCGTAATATCGCGCCGCCGCGACTTCCGCGTCACGGATCGGGCCGTCACCGAGGTAGAGGTTGCCCGTGCCGTAGGTTTCGGTGTAGTCGATGGCGTAGATGTCGCGGAACGAGTTGAAAACCGGCTGGCCCTTGTGGCCGGGCATATGAAAACGCGCCGAATCCGAGGTCGCGAGCAGCTGAAGCGCGTGGAAAAGCGGTGCGCCGGTGAACGGCATCAGCCGGTCGATGGTGTGGCGGCGCGGACGGCGGTGCGCCGCGTTCAGTTTGCGGTGGTGCATGATGAGAAGTGCTCCTTATTATTTGTGTAACGGATAGAGTCAGTATACCACGGGGGAGGGCGTCTGGCAAACGCAAAGACTACTAAGGCAACACCGCACAATTAAAGCTGCGGCGCTTTGCGGAAATTTTGTGCCCTGACTTTGTTGCGATTTCACGGTAATACGTCAAGTATTACCGCAAAACCGCGCCTCGTCAGTACGCAAAATTTACTCGCAAATCGCTCTTGTCCAATTATGCGGTATTGCCTTATCACGTTTGAACACCTTTTTTTTGTTTGTTATTAAAAATTTTCATAACACCGATAAAAAAGCCTAATACTGTCTACAATGTGCAGACATACGTGTTTTCTGCGCGGAATTTTGGGAGTTTTTTCGGTAGTAAATTGCGAAAAATTATCTTATAATTGTTAATACGTTCCCTCGAAAGGGAGCGCCAAGCTGAATTTTTGAAAGGCAGGCTATCAAACTATGGCAGACAATCGAATCTACAATTTCTCCGCAGGCCCCTCCATGCTTCCGGTTCCGGTGCTCGAGCGCTGTGCTTCCGAAATGCTGAACTACAAGGGCTCCGGCATGTCAGTCATGGAGATGAGTCACCGATCTAAGGTATATGACGGCATCATTACCGAGACTGAAGCGGCTCTTCGCCGTGTGCTCTCTATCCCGGATAACTACAAGGTGCTGTTCCTGCAGGGCGGCGCTTCGACCCAGTTCGCAGCGATCCCGATGAACCTGCTCAAGACCGGCAAGGCGGACTACGCGCTGACCGGCAACTTTGCCAACAACGCATACAAGGAAGCGGTCAAGTTCGGCGACATCCATGTTGCCTTCTCCTCCAAGGAGCGCAATTTCGACCGCGTTCCGACGCAGGCTGAGCTGGACATCCGCCCGGACGCAGACTACTTCTACATCTGCGCAAACAACACCATCTATGGCACCGAGTACCAGTACGACCCCGAAACCCCGGCCGGCGTACCGCTCGTTGCGGATATGTCCTCGAACATCCTCTCCAAGCCGGTTGACGTTTCCAAGTACGGCGTGATCTACGCCGGCGCACAGAAGAACATGGGCCCGGCGGGCGTTACCGTCGTCATCGTCCGCGAGGATCTGCTCGGCTCTTATCCGCTCGAAAAGTACCCGGTCATGCTCGACTGGCAGACCATGGCCAACAAGGGCTCCATGTACAACACGCCCCCCACGTACGGCATCTACGTTCTCGGCCTTGTTCTTGAGTGGGTCGAGCAGATGGGCGGCGTAAAGGTCATGCAGGAGCGCGCCGAGAAGCGTTCCTCCATGCTGTATGACTACCTCGACTCCCAGGACTTCTACAAGACTGTCGCAGAGAAGGCTTCCCGCAGCCACATGAACGTTACCTTCCGCACCGGCAACGACGAGCTTGACGCAAAGTTCGCCAAGGAGTCCATGGCGGCCGGTATGTCCAACCTCAAGGGCCATCGTTCGGTCGGCGGCATGCGTGCTTCCATCTACAACGCAATGCCGATCGAGGGCGTTGAGTACCTGATCGACTTCATGAAGAAGTTCGCCGCAGAAAACAAGTAAGAGATCGTTCGGCAAAGGAGAACAAAATGTATAACGTAAAGCTCTACAACAAGATTTCCAAGGTCGGTCTGAACGACTTTGATACCGAAAAGTACACCTGCTCGGAGGATTTCGAGAACTACGACGCGGTTCTCGTCCGCTCCGCAAAGCTGCACGATGTGCAGTTCCCGGCAGACCTCAAGTGCATCGCACGCGCAGGCGCAGGCGTAAACAACATTCCGATCGACCGCTGCTCGCAGGAGGGCATCGTCGTATTCAACACCCCGGGTGCGAATGCGAACGCCGTCAAGGAGCTGGTCATCTGCGCACTGCTGCTCGCGTCCCGCAAGGTCGTTCAGGGCGCAAACTGGGTAAAGTCCCTCAAGGGCACGCCGGACATCGGCCCGGCCGCTGAAAAGGGCAAGTCCACCTACGCAGGCCCGGAAATCGCCGGCAAGAAGCTCGGCATCATCGGTCTCGGCGCCATCGGCGTCAAGGTCGCAAACGCAGCCGTTGCGCTCGACATGGAAGTATGGGGCTACGACCCGTTCCTGTCGGTTGACGGCGCACTCAAGCTCGACCGCTCGGTCAAGCACGTTACCGACCTGAACGAGATTTTCGCAAACTGCGACTACATCACCATTCACGTTCCGCTGAACGCCGACACCAAGAACACCATCAGCGCAGAAGCAATCGAGAAGATGAAGGACGGTGTCCGCGTCATCAACCTCGCACGCGGCGAGCTGGTCGATACCAAGGCAATGGCAAAGGCCCTCGAAAGCGGCAAGGTTGCGGCTTACGTTTCCGACTTTGCAAGCGACGAGATCCTGGAGCAGGAGAACGCCATTACGCTGCCGCACCTCGGCGCTTCCACCCCGGAGAGCGAGGACAACTGCGCGAAGATGGCGGTCTATGAAATCACCGAGTACCTCGAGAAGGGCACCATCCGCAACTCCGTCAACTTCCCGAACCTCAAGGTTCCGTATGAGGGCGGCTACCGCGTATGTCTCATCCACAAGAACATCCCGAACATGATTGCCTCCATCACCTCGGCGGTTCACACCAACATCGAGAACATGGGCAACCGTTCCCGCGGCGATTACGCCTACACCATCATCGACCTCGCCGACCAGCCGAACGAGGACACCCTCGCAGCGCTGCGCGCAATCGACGGCATGATCTCTGTCCGCGCCATCTAAAAGACTGCATATTCCACAGATTTCAGGAGAGCACCGCATAACGCTGTGCTCTCTTTTGCGTTATGGAGTTGCATTTCGCTAACTGACGGTCTGTCTGTTTCCGATGATGAAATATGGCCGAACTCATGCGTAATCAACAAAGAAAAAGAGGGAAAACAGACCTCATCTGGCAAGATGAACAAAGAGAATAATGAATTTGGTTAAATTTTTTTGAATTTAGGACTTGCGCACACGGTATATAAAACAGTATAATCTATGTTGTATGGTTGCGCAGTTTGTGCAGCCTGCTGATTTCTGAAGAAGAGGAAGCCGGTCATGCCGGTTCTTCTTGCGCAAAATAACAGAGAGGTGAAAAAAATGGTGTATTCGTTCCGTGGCGGCATACATCCCGGCACTCATGCAGATCCGGGATATAAATCCGCGACAAACACCAAGCCGATCGAGAAGCTGGCCCTGCCCGACGAGGTAATCCTGCCGGTTTCCATGCACATCGGCGCCCCGGCGAAGCCGATCGTTTCGGTCGGTGACACTGTGGATCTCGGACAGCCCATCGCTGAAGCCGGCGGCTTCGTAAGCGCTCCTGTCCACGCAACCGTTTCCGGCAAGGTAAAGGCAATCGAGCCGCGCCTGCATCCGAACGGCAGCAAGGTCCTGTCCATCGTCATCACGAATGACGGCGAGGACCGTCCGCACGAATCCGTACATCCCTACGACTTCGCGTCCATGTCCAACGAGGAGCGCATCGAGTGCATCCGTTCGGCTGGTATCGTAGGTCACGGCGGTGCAACCTTCCCGACCCACGTCAAGATCCAGTCCGGTATCGGCAAGTGCGACACGGTCATCATCAACGCGGCCGAGTGCGAGCCGTACATCACGTCCGACCATCGTCTGCTGCTCGAGCGCCCCGAGGAAACCATCGGCGGCCTCAAGATGCTCGCAGACCTGATGGGCGTACAGAACGCGATCATCGCCATCGAGGAAAACAAGGCAGACACCTTCCCGAAGATCGAGCAGCTCATCGCTGACGATCCGCGTCTGCACCTGTATCCGCTCAAGTGCAAGTACCCGCAGGGCGCTGAGAAGCAGCTCATCAATGCCTGCACGGGCCGCGAGGTTCCGTCCGGCAAGCTGCCGGCTGACGCGGGCTGCGCGGTATTCAACGTAGACACCGCCGGCGCGATCTACCGCCGCTTTACCACCGGTATGCCGGTCATCCGCCGCGTTGTCACCATTTCCGGTTCCGCTGTGGCTGAGCCGAAGAACCTCGAAGCACGCATCGGTACCCCGATCGAAAAGCTGATCGACGCCTGCGGCGGCTTCAAGGAAGCGCCGAACAAGCTCCTCGCGGGCGGCCCGATGATGGGCAACGCCCAGTTCTCTCTTGACGCTCCGGTCGTCAAGGGCACCAACGCTTTCCTCGCCTTCGCCGGCGATGAGGACAAGCGCGTCAAGGACCCCCAGTGCATCCGCTGCGGCAAGTGCATCAACGCCTGCCCGATGCATCTGCTGCCGATCTACATGAACGTATACGGCAAGCAGGAGGACCTCGACAATGCTGTTGACTGCGGCATGATGGACTGCATCGAGTGCGGTTCCTGTGCTTATGTCTGCCCGGCTCGCATTCCGCTGGTCGCACAGTTCCGTCTGACCAAGGGCAAGATCCAGGCAAAGCGCATGGCAGAGCGCGCAAAGGCTGAGGCTGAAAAGAAGAAGGCCGAGGCCGAGGCGGCTGCCAAGGCAGAGAACAAGTAAGGAGGAAAAACGAAAATGGCTTATGATCTTAGCAAAGTAGTCGTAACCTCCTCGCCGCATATCAAGGCGGACGATGACACCCGGAGCCTGATGCTCGACGTGCTCATCGCGCTCGTTCCGGCACTGGCTGTTGCGATCTACAACTTCGGCGTTCGCGCACTCATCCATGTTATCATTGCGATGGTGTCCTGCGCTGTATTTGAAACCATTTACAACAAAATCGTAAAGCATGAGAACACCGTAGGCGACCTTTCCTGCTTCGTCACCGGCGTTCTGATCGCGTTCAACATTCCGGTCGCAGCTCCGCTGTGGCTGACCGTATTCGGCGGCCTGTTCGGCATCATCGTTGTCAAGATGCTGTTCGGCGGCATCGGCAAGAACTTCATGAACCCGGCGCTCGGCGCACGTGCGTTCATGATGGCTTCCTGGGCCGGCTTCATGACCACCTGGACCGCACCGCACGCAAAGCTGCCGCTCTTCGGCAACGTCACCGTTACCGATGCGATCTCCACCGCAACTCCGCTCGCAAGCCTCAAGACCGGCGCTCTGCCGGACTGCTCGGTCATCGAGTCCCTGCTCGGCCAGACCGGCGGCGTTATCGGCGAGACCTCCGCACTGGCACTGATCGTTGGCGGTCTGTACCTGCTGTGGCGCAAGGTCATCACCATCAACATTCCGGCAGCGTACATCCTCACCGTTGCAGTCATCACCTTCCTCTTCCCGATGGGCGGCCAGAGCCACCTCCAGTGGATGCTGTATCAGGTGCTTGACGGCGGTCTGATGCTCGGCGCTATCTTCATGGCGACCGACTACGTCACCAGCCCTGTTACCCCGAAGGGTCAGGTCATCTTCGGCGTAGGCTGCGGTCTGCTGACTGTATTCATCCGCTACTTCGGCGGTCTGCCGGAGGGCGTATCCTACTCCATCCTGATCATGAACACGCTCGTATGGGCAATCGACAAGAAGACCCATCCGCGCAAGTTCGGCTATCAGCTTGACAAGGCAAAGAAGGAGGCGCAGTAAATCATGGAAAGCAACAAAAAGGAAGGCGGCATCGTACAGCTTGTCGTCGTACTGGGCCTCATTACGTTCATCTGCGCGCTGCTGCTCGGCGTTATCAACGGCGTAACCGCGGACAAGATCGCGCAGAACGCAGTTGAAACCCGCGACGCTGCCATGGCAGAGATCATCCCGGACGCAGAGTTCGAGGACATGAACACCGCGCTCAGCGCAGACGAAGTCGCAGCCGCAGGCGTCACCCTGCCGGCAGGCCGCACCGCCGCTCAGATCGACGGCGTTTACAAGGCTACCAAGGACGGCGAAGAAGTCGGCTACTGCGTACAGGTTGAGCCGAAGGGCTTCGGCGGCAACGTTACCATGATCGTCGGCATCAACGCTGACGGCACGGTCGCAGGCGCAAAGGTTACTTCTCACGCCGAGACCCCGGGCCTCGGTGCGAAGAGCCAGGCAGACCCGAACTGGATCACCCAGTACGCAGGTCAGGCGGCTGACGGTCAGCTTCAGGTTACCAAGGACGGCGGCACGATCAACGCCATCACCGGCGCGACGATCACCTCCCGTGCAGTAACCGACGGCGTCAATACGGCGGCAGCATATGTCGCTACTCTGGGTTAAGGAGGAAAAGCCACAATGAAATTTTCTGAACAGCTGAAATCGGGCGTTATCCTCGATAACCCGGTTTTCATGCAGACGATTGGTCTTTGCCCGACGCTGGCAACCACCACTTCTCTGCAGAATGCGATCGGCATGGGCGCGGCGGCTACCGTCGTTCTCATCTGCTCGAACGTAGTTATCTCCGCGCTGCGCAAGATCATTCCGGACAAGATCCGTATCGCAGCCTTCATCACGGTCATCGCGACCTTCGTAACCATGATCGACCTGTCCATGCAGGCATTCCTGCCGTCGCTGGCATCGTCCCTTGGTCTGTTCCTGCCGCTGATCGTAGTAAACTGCATCATCCTCGGCCGTGCCGAGGCGTATGCTTCCAAGAACAAGGTTCTGCCCTCCGCGCTCGACGGCGTTGTCATGGGTCTGGGCTTCACCTTCGCTCTGGTTCTCATGGGCTTCTTCCGTGAGCTGCTGGGCGCAGGCACCATCCTGTCCGGTTACGTCAACGGCGTAAACGGCATCGCAGTTCCGTTCTTCAACTCCAACCCGATGGTCATGATGATCCTGCCGGCCGGCGGCTTCCTCATGATGGGCTTCATCCTGGCTGCGATCCAGAAGATCATGGCTCGAAAGGAGGACAAGTAAGTGTTTAATTTACCTGCCTCTATGGGTTTGACCGATATCCTGTCGCTCGCAATCGCGGCAATCCTGGTCAATAACTACATTCTCGTTCAGTTCCTCGGCTGCTGCTCGTTCTTCGGCGTTTCCAAGAAGACCGACACCGCGCTCGGCATGGGCATGGCGGTTATCTTCGTTATGGCGATCGCTTCCGCAGCATCCTGGGCTGTACAGTACTTCATCCTCGAACCCCTCGGTCTGGGTTATATGCAGACCATCGCGTTCATTCTCGTAATCGCAACGCTGGTTCAGTTCGTCGAGATGTTCATGAAGAAGGCAATGCCGTCGCTTTACTCCGCACTCGGCATCTTCCTGCCGCTGATCACCACCAACTGTGCGGTACTCGGCGCAGCAAAGACCAATATCTCCAACGGTTATTCCTTCATCGGCTCTCTGGTATACGGCGTTGCAGCCGGTGTCGGCTACACGCTGGCTATCGTTCTGTTCGCTTCCATCCGCGAGCGTCTGGACGCTACTTCCAAGTGCCCGAAGTGCTTTGAAGGCTTCCCGATTTCGCTGGTTGCGGCTGCTCTGCTGGCTATGTCCTTCATGGGCTTCTCCGGCCTGTCGATTTGGTAAGGGAGGACACAAGAAATGGATATGCAAAATGTTATTTACGCGGTTGCGGTACTCTTTATCATGGGTATCGTATTCGCGATCCTGCTCGGCGTTGCCGCTAAGGTCTTCGCCGTAGAGGTTGATGAGCGCATCCCGCTGGTACGTGAGTGCCTGCCGGGCGCAAACTGCGGCGGCTGCGGCTTCCCGGGCTGTGACGGTCTGGCTGCTGCTATCGTCGAGGGCAAGGCTCCGGTAAACGGCTGCCCCGTAGGCGGCGCTGCCGCGGCTGAAAAGATCGCAAAGGTACTGGGCGTTGAGGTTGCCGAGGGCGACCGTCAGGTTGCTCACGTATACTGCAACGGCGGCTGCAACGCAGTCGATAAGGCTGTATACGAAGGCCTTCAGGACTGCAACGCTGCAATGCGTGTTGCGGGCGGCCCGAAGGCGTGCGCATTCGGCTGCATGGGCCTCGGCTCCTGCGTCAAGGCCTGCGCATTCGACGCTATCCACATCGTGGACGGCGTTGCAAAGGTTGACACCGACAAGTGTGTTGCCTGCGGCAAGTGCGTTTCCACCTGCCCGAAGAAGATCATCAATCTGGTATCCGAGGTCAAGAAGGTTCACGTAAACTGCGTGAACAAGGACAAGGGCCCGGCTGTCATGAAGGTATGCTCGAACGGCTGTATCGGCTGCAAGATGTGCGAAAAGACCTGTAAGTTCGACGCAATCCACGTAGTAGACGGCGTTGCCAAGATCGACTACGACAAGTGCAAGAACTGCAAGATGTGCACCAAGGCCTGCCCGAAGGGCTGCATCGAGCCGGTTCCGACCGCTGAAGAAGTCAAGAAGTTCAAGGAGATGCAGGCAAAGCAGGCTGCTGCCGCCAAGGCTAAGGCTGAGGCTGCGAAGGCTGCTGAAGCTGCTGCTCCGGCTTCCGAGGACAAGTAATGGATTATCTTCATCCTCTGCTGGATGATGCCGCTATCGCCCGCATGTCGAGCCTCGCGCTCGCCCATGTGGGCGATGCCGTTTATGAGATACTGGTTCGCACCCATCTCGCCTGCGGCGGCACGCAGACAGCGAAAAATCTGCACAGTCAGACCATCGCGCTCGTCCGCGCCTCCGCGCAGGCGAAGGCCATCGAGCACATTCTGCCCGACCTCACCGAGGAGGAGCAGACCGTCTATCGTCACGGCCGCAACGCGAAGCCGAAAACCGTGCCCAAGTCGGCAACGGTAGCGGAGTACGCGCACGCGACCGCGCTTGAGGCGCTGTTCGGCTGGCTGTATCTCAAACAGCGGTACGACCGCATCAATGAGCTGTTCGGCAGGATCGCCGAGACGTTCTGAGCGCAAAAAATCCCTCCGGAATGCAGCCCGGAGGGATTTCTGTTTGTTACTGGTCGGATTCGCGCTCGCGCTCCTCTTCCTTGCGGAGCTTCTGCTCGTTCGCGTAGACGCGGCTCTGCAGGCGGCACAGCTCCTGCGTAAGCGGGTCGGGCAGATGAATCTGGTCGAGGGTGTAGGCCGGGGAAGAACCGACGCGCTGGCCGGCGATTTTGACGACACGCGCCTTGACGCCGACAACGGTCGAGTCGGGCGGCACTTCCTGAAGCACGACGGCGTTCGCGCCGATGCGGCTGTTGTCGCCGACGGTGAACGGGCCGAGCACCTTCGCGCCCGTCGAGATCAGCACGTTGTTGCCGATGGTCGGGTGGCGCTTGCCGGTGTCCTTGCCGGTGCCGCCGAGGGTGACGCCGTGGTAGATGGTGCAGTCGTCGCCGATTTCGGCGGTCTCGCCGATGACGATGCCCATGCCGTGGTCGATGAACAGGCGGCGGCCGATTTTGGCGCCGGGGTGTATCTCGATGCCGGTCATATGCCGCGCGAACTGCGAAAGGGCACGCGCGAGGAAAAAGTGCTTGTGCTCGTAGAGCCAGTGCGCCTGGCGGTGGTAGAACAGAGCGTGGAAGCCCTGATAGAGAAGGACGACCTCAAGCGTCGTGCGCGCCGCAGGGTCGCGGTCACGTATCGAACGGGCGTCGTCGAGCAGGCCCTTGAAAAACATAATACATACATCCATTCCTTGGAAATCGAGCGGAAAATCATATCCGCGAAAAACACTATGTAATACATTATAGACGTATTCTCGTAAAAATTCAAACACTACGTTGAACTTTGCGAAAAAAGTGGTATAATGTAAGAAGATTACGCTGAATGAGGTAAGAAAACTATGAAAATTACTGTCATGGGTCTTGGCTACATCGGCCTGCCGACCGCGATCACCCTCGCAGAAGCCGGTTTTGAGGTCTGCGGCTTTGACGTCAATAAGAAAACCATCGAAACCCTTCAGGGCGGCCACATCCACATTGTCGAGCCGGGCCTGCAGGAGGCGTTTGAAAAAGCAGTGGCGCACGGTCATCTGCACTTCTCCGACACGCTCGGTAAGTCCGACGTATTCTATATCTCGGTACCGACGCCGTTCTACAAGGACGAAACCGGCAGCCACAAGGCTGACCTGAAGTTCGTCGAGTCCGCCGGCCGCATGGCAGGCAAGGTGCTCGAAGCGCCCAACCTCGTTATTCTGGAGTCTACCGTTCCGCCGCATACCTCCGAAATGCTCGCCCGCGTGCTCTCCGAGGAGTCCGGCATTCCGATGGAGAAGATCCATGTTGCGCACTGCCCCGAGCGCGTTATCCCGGGCAACATGATGTACGAGCTGAAGAACAACGACCGCATCGTCGGCGCACGCACGCCCGAGGCGGCTGAAATGGCGGCTTCCATCTACGAAAAGGTGCTCGACAAGGGCGTTGTCCACAAGACCGATGACCTGACCGCCGAGATGTGCAAGCTGACCGAGAACACCTTCCGTGATGTCAACATCGCTTACGCGAACGAGCTGTCGGTTATCTGCGACAAGATGGGCATCGACGTATTCGAGCTTATCAAGCTCGCGAACTGCCATCCGCGCGTCAACATTCTGACCCCGGGCGTCGGCGTCGGCGGCCACTGCATCGCGGTTGACCCGTGGTTCATCTATGAGCAGTTCCCGGCTGAGGCGAAGGTTATCCTCGCCGCCCGCGAGCGCAACGAGAACAAGCCGGTCTTTGTTGCAGGCAAGGTCGTTTCCGAGATGAAGAAGGTCACGGATACGGTCGGCGTGCTCGGCCTGTCCTACAAGCCGGACGTTGACGACCTGCGTGAGTCCCCGTCTATCGAGCTGTGCCACGTTCTTCAGGAGAAGGGCGTGAACGTCATCGCCTGCGAGCCGTTCGCAAAGGACACCGAGGTTCAGGGCATCCCGAACGTTTCCTTCGAGGAAATTCTCAAGAAGGCGGATTACCTCGTGATTACTCTGGGTCATACTCTGTTTAAGGATAACAAGAAGTTGATTGCCGAGAAGCCGTATTACGACTGCGTCGGCCTGATGGAGTAATTCTTCCAAAATTGCAAAAAAGACTCCCCTGTGCGCCGTTTTCCGTGCGTGCAGGGGAGTTTTCGTTACGCCAGACCCTCGCGGATGTGCGCGAGCGCGCCCTTTTCCAGACGGGATACCTGCGCCTGTGAGATGTGTATCTCGTCAAGCGAAAGGATGGAGCTTTTCCGTCCCTGACGGGCGTATTCCGCGCGGTATTCGCGGCCGAGCGTCAGATAGATGTCGAGCGAGATTTTCGTGCGGCTCTCGTCCGCGTCCACAACGATGCGGTCCACGAGCGCCTTGGACATCTCGCGCGAGAAGCCGCAGTTGCTTTTCCACTGCTGCTCGATGGTGCGGCGCAGCTCATCCACACGGCGGATGCGCTCTTCGAGCGTTTTGTCGGCGGAGCGGAGCGACTTCTGCTGCGCCTCCAGTTCGGCAAGACGGGCGTTGCAGGCCTCGTTCCGCTGCTTGAATTCCTCGTTCGAGAGCGCTCCGGAGAGCGCCAGGTCGAGCAGCTTTTCCTTGCGCTGCGCAAGCGTTTCCATCTCGCGCTCCACGGCGGCGAGGGCAGGGGCGGTGTCCTGCTGAGAAGCGTAGGCGCGGAGGTTGTCGAGGTACTCCTGCATGGCGGCGGACTGCTCGTCCGATACCTGTGCAAAGACCCGTTCGAGAATGCGGTCGAGTTCGCGGCTGTAAATCGTGGGGGAGTTGCAGCCGCCCTCGCGGCCCTTTTCGCGGTAGCGCTTGCAGTTCCAGCATTCGATTTCGCCGCGCGATTTGCTCTTGTAGATGTGGCGGTGGAAGGTCGTGCCGTGCTTCGCGCAGATCAGCTTGCCGCTGTAAGCGTAGCGGTTCTGGGAGGCCTGCGCGTGCTGCTTCATGGTCTGCCCGCGCGCGGCGAGCAGGCGGTTCGCCTCGTCCCACATCTCCTCGGAAACAATAGCGGGCACGCGGTCGTCCTCGTGGACGATCCACTTGTCCTCGTCCAGACGGTAGCTGCGCTTGTCGCGGTAGTCGCGGGTCGCGTAGCGCCGCCCGGCGTAGCAGCCCTTGTATTTCGGGTTGCGTATCATGCCGTAGAGTGTGGAGTAGGTGAGGGGGCGCCCTTGCCGTCCGCGCACACCGCGGCGCTCGAGGTCGTTTGCGATGGCGCGCAGACCGAGCGAACCGGCGGTGTAGCGCTCGAACACCTCGCGGACAACGGCGGCCTCGCTCTCGACGATTTCCAGCCGTCCGTCCGCCTTGTTGTAGCCGAACAGGTTGTTCTGCCCGAGCAGGACGCCGTTCTCCTGCGCCCGCTTGAAGCCGAAACGGGTCCGTTCGGACAGCTTACGCACCTCGTCCTGCGCGATGGAGGACATGATGGTGAGGCGCAGTTCGGCGTCCCGGTCGAAGGTGTTGATGTTGTCGTTCTGAAAGAACACGCCGACGCCGTGCCGCAGCAGCTCGCGCGTGTAGCCGATGCTGTCGAGGGTGTTGCGGGCGAAGCGGCTGATCTCCTTGGTCACAATGAGGTCGAACCGCCCGGCTTTGGCGTCCTCGATCATGCGGAGAAACTGCTCGCGTCCCTCGACCGAGGTGCCGCTGATGCCCTCGTCCACGTAGCCGCCGGCAAAGGTCCAGTGCGGATTGGCGCGGATATAGTCCTCAAAGTAGCGGACCTGATTGCCGAGGCTGTTGATCTGCTCCTCCTTGTCGGTCGAAACGCGGGCGTAGTAGGCTACGGAAAGCGCGGCGTCAAAGATGCTGCGGCCCTGCGCCTGCATTTCGTCCAGTCTGCGGACATCCATGGCGGCCGCCTCAGCTGAAATCCGCGCCGCGTGCGTTCAGTGTACCGCGTCCGTGCAGTTTTGTCAACTTCTCGGTCTGCACCCGGCGCACAAAGTCGTGCGCGTCGCGGGAAATGCTGCCGCTTTGCAGCATCGCGTCGTTGAGCGCTAAAATCTGATAGACCTGCGCCCGCTGAAATTCTCTTGTCATGAAAATCTCCTCCTTTTGTTTTAGGGTTGCCTTTTCGGGGGCAGTTTAACCTTGGGCAATACCGCATAATTGGACAAGAGCGATTTGCGAGTAAATTTTGCGTACTGACGAGGCGCGGTTTTGCGGTAATACTTGACGTATTACCGTGAAATCGCAACAAAGTCAGGGCACAGAATTTCCGCAAAGCGCCGCCGCTTTAATTGTGCGGTGTTGCCCTTGTATAAAGGTATATTGTATCAACGAAACCGCCGTTTGATACGGTCAGCGGAAGAACCTGTCGATGCGCTGCCAGAGGTCTTTGGGGTGGCGGATGGCCTTCTGGAGCGCGTCGAGGCACTTGGCTGCGCGAGCGGCCGCCTGTGGGTCGCTGTTCTTGCGGAGGATCTGCTTTGCCTGATTGGCGTCGCTCGGTGTGTATATGAGCACAGCGCGAGCCTTTTTGCCGTCGCGGCCCGCTCGGCCGATTTCCTGCGTATAGGAGTCGATGCCGAGCGGCAGACCGGCGTGCACCACAAGCCGCACATCCGGGCGGTCGATGCCCAGACCGAATGCGTTGGTCGCGACAACGATGGGGCGCTTCTTTTGGAGGAAGTATTTGTGTACGAGCTTGCGCTTCTTCTTGGAGAGCTTGCCGTGGTAGGCTTTCGCCGGGTAGTCGCGGCTGTGCAGCCACTTGGTCGTGCGCTTGACGTCCCCGACGGTCGGGCAGTAGACGATTGTTGCGCCCTTTTTCCGGTACTTTTTCAGTACGTCATCAACCATCGCGAGCCGTATGTTCCGCTTCCGGCTTTTTAACCGGCTGTTCCCCTTTACGTCGAACTTTTTGACATAGAGCTGGATGTTCGAACGCTTAACCGGGAACAGCTTGTGTTTCGGGTCGGTCATATGCAGGCTTTTGGCGATGTAGTTCATGTCGGAACGGGTTGCCGTTGCCGTGAACGCCAAAATTTGCGGCTGTTTGGGCAGCGAGTCGATGAACGGGCCGATTTCGGCGTAGGCCTTGCGGAATCCGTTGTCTACCTGCGGCAGGATATGCGCCTCGTCCACAACAACGCGGCGTACCCGTGCGGCGCTGAGCGCGGTGCGGACGTCCTCGCGGCGGAGCTGCTCGGGCGAGAGATACAGGAGGCCGCCCTTCTCCGCAAAGCTGTGCAGCGTTTCCGCATGGCAGCCCTTGCACAGCTCTGAATTTAACAGGTCGGCGCGGATGCCCTTCTTATGAAGGGCATCGACCTGGTCGTGCTGCAAGGCGAGCAGTGGCGAGAACACGAGCGTCAGCTCCCCCGGCGCATCGAGAAGCGCGGGGAGCTGATACAGAAGGGATTTGCCACCGCCGGTCCGGAGACGAATAAGAGCGTCGCGGCCTTTCAGGATAAAGTTGAGGCACTTTTCCTGTTCCTCGCGCAACTGTGTTACACCAAGCCGTTGCATGGCGGCGTATATATCGTAAGTATATAACATATATCACACCCCGCTGCCCGCCGGAATGGCCGGAATGACGGAATTTTTGAACTTTGAGAGAGAAATGGCAAGGAAGCGGCGAGACGCGCTGCCAACGTTGATTTTTACATTCTCGGACGTGAAAATTGCACGGTCCTTGAGCGCCTGTGTCACATTAGGAACAAGCTCGGGACCGACACCGGCACGCTGTAGAAGGCTGGGAAAACGATCTGGATTGTATGCGAGCAGCTTCTCTCCCTTGCACGTGTAGGGAAATACAACAGTCTCGGAAAGCTCCTCAAGATATTCAGGGCGCGGAGAGATGGCGTCTTTGTAGCGCTCCGGGTCAAGGAGAAACGCAACACCGCGATCGATTGTTTCCGCGCGGCGCAACTCCGCTTCCTTGTTTAAGTGCTCGGCCTCTCCGGTTACGCGGTCAAACGTCTCGCGTGCAGACTCGGAGGTCAAAAGAAAGCTGTGGATGAACTGACGCGCTAGCGTAATCCACCGCTCAGGCAGGTTTGTTCTATACGCCCGGGGATGACAAGCGAGATCATCAATGGCATCGCTCAGCGTGCGCGTGGCGTCCGGCACATACCGCAGAAGTTTGGCGGCAGCCAGTCGCAGGCAATCGGCGTCTTCCTCGCGAAGCTCGTGCGTGTTCGCGGATAGGGTCACGTTATACGCATACGCGGAAGGGAAAGCACGTGTGGTGATTGTAATGGGAAACGCTGCGAAGGGACGGTCCTCGGCATCGCCGGAAAGCAGCTGTTCGTGTGAGCACTGTTCGAGAACACCAGTAAGCTTGCTGATCGCGTCGCCAACCGGGTTGAGCAACACGAGACGGCCACTTGCCGCAGACGGAAGAGCCGGCATCTGCGTATTCTCGAGTCGAAGCGTCATCGCCCGGTTGAAGGGCGCGAAAGGCGAGCGAAGGAGATCAACAGCATGGAAATGTTCGTCAACGCGCCCACGTAGTACGGTGGACTGTGCGTTCGGCAGAACGAAATTCAAAACGAAGTTCGGAACGTTTTCAAGCGCCGGCTCGCTCCACACCGCGGAGAGCAGAACGGCTTCGAGGACCGGAAGTGCGAGCGGGTCGGTCGTCAGAAGGCCGATGAAGCGAGTCTCGTCGAACTCGCCGAGTTCCTCTGTGCGATGTACATTTGACACCAAATCGAGGGCAATTTGACGGTCAATGTTGTAAATATTCTCCTGAAAGGCGCGCTTGCGGGAGAGAATATCGCACATCTGATACACGAGGTCGGTCTCACGGCGGCTGAGGTCGAGGCGGGGCAACTCCGGGTGTTTCTCCCACTCGGTAGCGCGGACAGCATAGCGGTGCACGATGTCACCGACGTAAACGGCAAGAATATTCCACCGCGCATACCGATCGGACACGGCGATGCAGACGGTCTCGATGCGCTCAGCGAGGAAGCCGACGCGAAGGTCGCTCGCCACAACGACGCCGCTCTTCGAGATGAAAAGTTCGTCGCTCACCTTGGCACGTCTGCGGAGATGGTCAGGCAGCTGCTCGTCGTCGCGCCAGCGCGTGCCGAGCGGTACTACCTGCGCGGTAGTTACGGCGGAAAGTTTGCGGATTTCGTGTTTTTTCATGATTTTGACTCTCCTTTTGCAAGAAAAATTTAATCTCGAAACGCTCTTTTCGCTTCGGTGGTTCTATAATAGCAAACAAAAAGAGGGAGGGCGAAAGAGTCGGCTCAGAAAGAAAACGAAATATTTTACGCATTAAAACGGGAGAAAACACAGATAATCCGCATAAAATTGAATATTCAATAAAAAATAGATGCTGCAAAACGCAAAAAACTGCGAA
>UQVU01000001.1 GCA_900544475.1 uncultured Butyricicoccus sp. | reverse complement strand
TGCAAGAAATCGCAACAAAGTCAGGGCACAAAATTTCCGCAAAGCGCCGCAGCTTTAATTGTGCGGTGTTGCCTTAAATAAAGCTACATATTTTTTGTTATATTCCATAAGTTTTATCCGTAATTTTCTCAAGGAGATACCATGCCAGCCATCACAGACAGCGTGCAGTTCGTCAAGGGCATCGGCCCGAAAAAGGTGAAACTGTTCGAAAAACTGCATATTTCGACGCTTCAGGACGCTCTGGAAACCTATCCGCGCGACTACGAGGATCGCACGCAGCTCACGCGCATCGCGGACATCGAGGCGGAGGACAAATACGCCGTCCGCGCAATTCTCGGCACCGAGCCGCGCGTCAGCCGCATCCGCAAGGGCATGACGCTCGTCAAATGCACGATTTTCGACGAAAGCGGCTCGCTCGGCGTGACATGGTTCAACCAGCCTTACGCGGCGGCGCAGCTGCGCGTCGGGCAGGAATACCTGTTTTACGGCAGGGTGCAGGGGTTCGGCCGCGGGCGGCAGATGGTTTCGCCGCAGGCCGAAAAGGTCGCGGAAAGCGACCCGCATCCCGGCCGTATCGTGCCGGTGTATCCGCTGACCGCCGGGCTGACCCAGCGCGATATGGCTCGCGTGACCGAGGCCGCGCTCGACGCCGTGCCGGGGGACTGGCCCGACCCGCTGCCCGAGCTGCTGCGCGTCAAGTACCGCCTGCCGGACGCGGCGGACGCGCTTTCCGCCATTCACCGTCCGAAAAACAGGGGAGAAGTGGACGAGGCACGCCGCCGCATGGTGTTTGAGGAGCTGTTTCTGCTGTGCTGCGGCCTTCAGCAGCTCAAGGAGCGCCGCCGCGCGGACAGCGGCATTCTGTTCCGCGGGGACCGTCTGGAGGAATTTTTCGCAGCTCTGCCGTTCGCTCCGACGGGCGCACAGCGCCGCGCCATCGGGGAAATCACCGCCGACTGCGCCTCCGGACGGCCGATGAACCGCCTCGTGCAGGGCGATGTCGGCTCGGGCAAGACGGTCGTCGCGGCGGCTCTGTGCGCTCTTGCGGCGCAGAACGGCTGGCAGGCGGCCTTCATGGCGCCGACCGAAATTCTCGCGGCGCAGCACGCCGAAACGCTCACGCCCATGCTCGACAAGCTCGGCCTGCGCTGCACGCTGCTGACCGGCTCGATGACCGCCGCACAGAAGCGGAACGCCCTCGCCGCCATCGAAAGCGGCAGCGCGGATGTCGTGGTCGGCACGCACGCGCTCATTCAGCAAAGCGTGGTGTTCCACCGGCTCGGCGCGGTCATCGCGGACGAACAGCACCGCTTCGGCGTTGCACAGCGCGCCGCGCTCTCCGCCAAGGGCGAAACGCCGCACGTGCTCGTCATGTCGGCCACACCCATTCCGCGCACGCTCGCGCTCATCATGTACGGCGACCTCGACGTTTCCATTCTGGACGAAACGCCGCCCGGCCGCAGTCCGGTTGAGACCTACGCGGTAGGGGAGAATATGCGCCGCCGCATCACCGCCTTCATCGAAAAGCAGCTTGTCGCCGGCGGTCAGGTCTATGTTGTCTGTCCGCTCGTCGAGGACGGGGAAGGGGACAGCAGTCTCAAAAGCGCCGAGCAGCACGCGAAGGACATTCAGGCGCAGCTTCCGCACCGCCGCGTTGCCGTGCTGCACGGACGCATGAAAAACGCCGAAAAAGACGCGGTAATGCGTGATTTTGCGGCGCACAAGTACGATATTCTGGTCGCGACAACGGTCATCGAGGTCGGCGTGGATGTGCCGAACGCAAACCTCATGGTCGTGGAGGACGCGGACCGCTTCGGTCTGTCGCAGCTACATCAGCTTCGCGGCCGTGTCGGACGCGGCACGCGGCAGTCCTACTGCGTCTTTTTCGGCGCGGACAAGGGCTCGACCGCCCGCGAACGGCTGAAAATCCTCTGCAAGACGAACGACGGCTTCGAAATCGCCCGTGCGGATCTGTCGCAGCGCGGCCCGGGCGACTTTTTCGGCAGACGGCAGCACGGCCTGCCCGCGCTCCATGTGGCGGACATCGCCGCCGACCTCGCGCTCATGCAGAGCGCCCGCGAGGAAGCAGAGGCAATCCTTGCCGCCGACCCGACCCTCAGCGGCTACCCGCTCTTAAAGGACCGCGTACACCGGATGTTCGCCGAGCGCGACGACGAAGCATTTAACTAAAAAAGCACACAAAAAAGCCCCCGTTTGCGTTCTGCACGTACAAACGAGGGCTTTCACTTCCAGATTTCCATAGATTCTCTTTTCTCGGCGGGATACTCGCCGCCGGTTTGTATGAAATTTTTTATAGCATTATTCGCATGGCCTTCACCGTTTTTTCAACGTTCCGCAGCGGCTTCTGTCTCTGCCGGTGAAAAAATGGCTTTGGGTTTTCCCTTTTCAGCATAAGGGGAATGGGTATCGCGACTTACGGCATCGGAGTTCGTCCTTTACGTTTATTTTTGACATCGTTTTTCGGTTTATCCTACCCTTACGGGTCACGCACGACTTGATGAATTATCAATATCGGTCGAAGATTTGTTTACACTTTATATAAATGGGAAAAATGTGCGTCCGCTTCAGTTGTTGTCTGCCTGCTGCCGAAAAACGTACATTTTGGCGGCGTTGATATCATCTCGGCTCTGTTACGTTCTCGCTGCACCATGCTCATCAGCATACCCATCGGCCACTGGGTGCGCGCCTTGTCCGGCGTATGCAGGTATCACAGGATCCTGTCATTATCATTCGGCGCATCATTTCCGGTTTATGGCCTTTGTGTAAAAATCGAACCTTACTTTCCTGCTGCCTCGACCCGTATTCATCCGCAGTCGTCATACCGGATCATATCGGAAGGGGATCGCTTCCCCGTGAGCTTCCGTGCGAACTCTGGTCAGAAACCAGTCGCGCTTTTCAGGCGGTTCGTCTGTGTAGGCTGGAACCCGCGTTCTTTTTTTATAGCTATCACCTTGATCGTTTCGGTCACAGCGTCGCGGCGAGCCCCGCAACTCGGTAGGATATTTCTTCTGTTACCATTGGACTCACCCCTTTCTGAAAAATCAGATGTCGCAGATAAGGAATTTTCTGTGGGTTTCGCCCTCGCCGGAGAGATAGGACTTTCGGTTTTGGGTGTTTGCCCTTTCCTTTTCTGTGCCCTAATCATATCATCAATTCTGCACAACGTCAAGCGTTTTTTGCGTACTTTTTCGCTGCATATTGCACAATAATTTTTCTGTGAATTCGTCGTATCTGCCTCTTTTTTTCGCGCCCGTGGTTTGCTATAATGTTATTGTAGGCGCGTTGTATACGCCTGCCGCAGAACCAGTTCCATACGCATCGTCAGGGAGCCGCCCGGCTCCCTTTTTTTGAAGGAGGAATCTACTCAATGGGTGTTTTCAGTTTTTATATGCCGACCCGTCTGTACTTCGGCAGCGGCGCGGTGAACAAGCTCTCTCGGGCCCGTCTGCCTGAGGGACGCGGCCTCATCATCACGGGCGGCACCTCGACCACAAAGCTCGGCTACGTCGCCAAGGTCGCAGGCATCCTCAAGGACGCCGGTCATGAAACGCTCGTTTACGACAAGGTAAAGCCGAACCCGACCATCGAGGGCGTGCGCGAGTGCGCGTCGCTCTGCCGCAGCGAAGGCATCGCGTTCGTTGTCGGTCTGGGCGGCGGCTCGTCCATCGACACCGCGAAGGCAGTCGCCATCATGGCGACCAACGACGGTGACTGGTGGGACTACATCCACGGCGGCACGGGCGGCGGCAAGCGCATGGCGAAGGCCGGTCTGCCGATCGTCGCCATTCCGACCACGGCGGGCACGGGCACCGAGGCCGACCCGTTCACGGTCATCACCAACGGCGAGGAGAAAATCGGCGGCGGCGGCGAAAAGTGCTTCCCGACGATTTCTGTCGTTGACCCGGACTTCATGATGTCGGTCCCCCCGCATCTGACCGCATATCAGGGCTTTGACGCCTTTTTCCATGCCGCAGAGGGCTATCTCGCCTCGACCGCGACCCCGATGAGCGATATGTTCGCGCTTCAGGCGATCGAGCTGATCGGCCGTTCTCTGGCGGCGGCTGTCCACGACGGCTCGAACGCCGAGGCACGCGCAGACGTCGCTCTCGCGAACACGCTCGCCGGCTTCGTGGAAACTCTGTCGAGCTGCACGGGCGAGCACGCCATCGAGCACGCGCTGAGCGCGTTCCACCCCGACCTGCCGCACGGCGCTGGCCTTATCATGATTTCGAACGCCTACTGGAAGCGCTTTGCGGAGTCGTCCGGCGCACGCATGGCGGCAATCGCCCGCGCGATGGGCCACAAGGACGCGACCCGTCCCGAGGACTTCATCACAGCGCTCGCCGAGATGCAGAAGGCGTGCGGCGTCGATACGCTTCGTCTGGCGGATTACGGCGTCAAGGCCGCGGACTGCGATAAAATTGCGGAGAACGCCATCGTCACCATGGGCGGTCTGTTCCGCGCCGACCCGCGCCCGCTCGAAACCACCGAAATCGTGGACATCATCCGCGAATCCATATAAAGACTGTCGAAAAACTAAGGCAACACCGCATAATGAAAGCTGCGGTGTTGCCCCAAGACTGCCCTCTGCGGCAGTCTTTTCTTTTCGCCCCGAATACGTTATAATAATAAATATAACACGTATGGCAGGGCGCCCTCACCCCGCCGCTGAACGAGAACTTTATCCATCTGCGTTTTGCGGCGATTTCTCAAGAAAGGTGTGTTTTCATGGCAGATCTGGTATCTCATCATCTTTTCGGTTCCGGGACCCGCTCGGTCCTGCCCGCCTCGGCGCAGCGGCCGGTGGACAAATGGCCCGCGTGCTATTACTGGGGCTGTCAAGGCCCCGACCCGCTGTTCTACCGGAAAATCTATCTCGGCAGTCCGCTTCATTCCCTCGGCAATCGAATGCACAGCCAGCATACCGGCCGGCTGTTCGCCGCGCTCGCGCGGACGGTGCATCTGCTGTCGGACGAGGCAGGGGAGATGGCGGCGGCGTATTTCTACGGCTTTCTCTGCCACTACGCCCTCGACAGCACCATTCACCCCTACGTCTACTGCCGCGAGGAGGAATTCTGCGCGGAGAACGCCCGTCTGAACCCCTCCGCCGTCCACAGCAGCATCGAAAGCGACATCGACTGTCTGGTTTACGAACGCGCGTATCACCGCCCTGTGACCGAATTTGAGCCTGAGCGGCACTACACTCTCGCGCCCGAGGAAAAGGCGGTGCTGTCGGTCGTGCTGCACGCCGTGCTGCTCGACGTCTACGGCGAGGACATTCCCGTGCGCGAGCTGCGGCGCTCGTTCGACGAGATGCTCGCGTGGGAGTGCTTCCTGTACAGCGACAGCCGCGCGGTCTACCGCGGCGCACGCACGCTCGAAACGCTCGCGGGACGCGGCGCTCTGCTCACCGGGCACATGAAGGTCGAGCCGCCCGCGTGGGACGCGCTCAATCTCTCGCACCGTCCGTGGCACAATCCGTGGACGCCGGGGGAGGAGAGGCGCGACTCGGTCCCCGAGCTGTTCGCCCTCGCACGCATCCGCGCCGCCTCGCTCGCCGGACAGTACGCCGCGCAGTTCGACATCGGCTGGTTGCTGCATCATCCCTTCACCGAGCCGTTCGACAACGGCAGCCCGAAGAAAAGACAGGCTCCGAAGAAACAATAAGGATTCCGAAAGCGTCGTTCTGCGGCAGGGCAAACGGCGCTTTTTCGCGTTAGAAACCGCTAATTCCGTTAGCTTTCGCTACTTTTTCGTTAGCGCAGGCTACTTTTTGCCGTTCTGTCTTTCCATGCGCGGACGGTTGTGCTAAAATTGGGAGAAATCCCGGAAACGGAGGTTCTGTTTTCATGCAGAACGTATTATATTACTTTATCGCAGTCAATCTCATCGGCGCGGTCCTCTGCGTCTATGACAAGCTCGCCTCTTCGCGCGGCTGGAAGCGCGTGCCCGAACGCACGCTGTTTTTCTGGGCGCTTGTGGGCGGCGGACCGGGTGTGCTGACCGTCATGCTGCTCATCCGCCACAAGACCCTGCACCGCGTTTTCATGCTCGGCATTCCGGCCGTTATGGTGCTTCAGGCTGCGATCGTAGTCGGGATACACCATATCTTGTCTGTGAGGGGATTATTATGACAAAGGCTCTCATCCGCCTTTTTATCAAGGACGCGGAGGACACCCGCTCGGCGGCCGTGCGCGAACGCTACGGCATTCTTTCGGGCGCGGTCGGACTCGCGTGCAACCTGTTTCTGTTCGCGCTCAAGCTGACCATCGGTCTGGTGACGGGCGCGATTTCCATTGCCGCCGATGCGTTCAACAACCTGTCCGACGGCCTTTCCTGCATGATTTCCATTGTCGGCTTCAAGGTCGCGAACCGCGAGCCGGACGCCAAGCATCCCTTCGGCTACGGCCGCACCGAGTACATCGCGGGTCTTATCGTGTCGTTCATCATCGTGCTGGTCGGCTTTGAGTTCTTCAAGACCTCGCTCGACCGCATTCTCCACCCGGCGGCTGTCACGTTTTCCGCGCTGCTGACCGGTATTCTCGCGGTCTCCATGCTCGTAAAGCTCTGGATGGGCGCGTTCAACGTCAAGCTCGGCCGCCTCATCGACTCGCCCGTGCTGATCGCCGCGGGGCAGGACAGCCGCAATGACGTGATCACGACCTCTGTCGTCGTGCTCGGCATGGTGGCAGGCCGCTTCACCACGCTCCCGGTTGACGGCTACGTGGGCATTCTCGTGGCGGCGTTCATCGTCTGGTCGGGCATCGGCATTGCCCGCGACACGGTCGCGCCGCTGCTCGGCGAGGCCGCCGACCCGGTCATGGCGAAAAATATCGAGCACATCGTGATGGATTCCGAGCATATCGTCGGCGTACACGACCTTATCATTCACAACTACGGCGCGGGCCGCGCGATCGCCTCGCTGCACGCCGAGGTGCCGAGCGACAGCAACTTTGTCGCGGTGCATGAGGAAATCGACGAGGCGGAAAAGCGCGTCTGGCAGCAGACCGGCGTGTATCTGGTCATTCACATGGACCCCATCGACGTCAACAATGAGCACATAAACGCCCTGCGCGAGCAGGTGGACGGCGTGCTGCGCGGCATCGACGAGCAGCTTTCCATGCACGATTTCCGCGTCGTGGACGGCGAGCGGCAGATCAACCTGATTTTCGACGTTGTCGTGCCGTTCAGCTACGACGACGAGGGCAAGCGCAAGCTGCTGATGAAAATCTACGACAGCCTCAAAGCCATCGACGCCCGGTTTAACCCGGTGGTAACGCTTGATCACGCGATGTGATATAATAATTTCCCTCCGAGAGAGAGCGCGAACGATACGCCGTTCCTGCGTCTTTAGACGCAGCAGGCGAGATAGACCCCGGTTTTCGCCCCTCCGAGGGCACCCCGCCCTACGGGAGCAGTCCATTTACCAAGGCAAACGACCGTAACCCCGCCGGCCGCGCACTGATATGCGCGGCAAATCACGCAAGAAAACGTCAACGGCACACAAAAAAGGAGAGCGTAGAAGCAACATCTACGCTCTCCTTCGTTTTTTAGACGCGCGACCGCAGGGAGTCGCGGCCCAAAGGAAAGTTGGGGAGTCGCAAGAGGGGATAGGAAACCTTGGTGTCCTGTCCCCTTTTGCCCCCCGCCCCGGGAGGGGCGCGTCCCCGCACGCCGCAGCGTGCATCTCCCCTCCGCCGGGTGGCGGCCGAAACCCCGCACGGTTTTAATCCTTATAGAACGCCCCAAATCCCTTATACGCCATATAAAGGTCAAGTTTCGCGATGCACTCGAAGGGTGCATGCATGGAAAGGACCGGAACACCGGCGTCCACGGTGTCAATATTGCGGTTTGCGAGGTACATCGCGACCGTACCGCCGCCGCCCTGATCAACGCGGCCGAGCTGACCGGTCTGCCAGATGATGCCGGCCTTGTCGAAGATGCAGCGGATACGCGCCATCAGCTCGGCGGTAGCGTCCGACGTGCCGGACTTGCCGCGTGCGCCGGTGTACTTGACCAGGGCAAAGCCGCAGTTTGCACGCGCGTCGTTGCGCTTTTCGGAAACCTCCGGATAATTCGGGTCGAAGGCGTTGCAGACGTCCGCCGACAGGCAGACCGAGTTCTCGAAGCACTCGTCGAGCAGAACGTCCTGTGCGCGGCACAGGTCAGCCATGAAGGTATCGAACGCATGGGACTGCATGCCGGTCACGCCGTCCGAGCCGATCTCCTCCTTGTCCACGAGCAGGCAGACGCCGGTATGCTCGGGCGTTTCGGTGAGGTCGAACAGGGAAGTTGCCGCCGGATACGAGCAGACGCGGTCATCGTGGCCGTAAGCGCCGACAAACGAGCGGTCGAAGCCGATGTCGCAGGCGTTGAACGCCGGGACGCAGCACAGCTCAGCGGACAGGAAATCCGCCTCGGTCATGCCGTATTCGCGGTTAAGGTGCTCCATAACGGCGAGCTTGATTTTCTCGCTGCACTTTTCATCCACGGTTTCGCTCGGGACCGAGCCGACGAGGATGTTAAGTCCCTCGCCCTTGACGACCTCGGTCGCCTTGCGGCTCATCTGGTCGGACGCGAGGTGGGGGAGCAGGTCGGTGATGACGAACTTCGGGTCGCCCGGCTTGTCGCCGACACGAACCTTGACGCGCTTGACCTCGCCGTTTTCACAGACGCAGACAACGCCGCGCAGCTCGAGCGGAATGGCGGTCCACTGATACTTCTTGATGCCGCCGTAGTAATGGGTCTTAAAGAACGCCATGCCGTTGTCCTCGTAGAGCGGCACGGTGCGGATGTCCACGCGCGGCGCGTCCAGATGCGCGGCGGTCAGGCGGACGCCCTCTGCGAGGCTCTTCTGACCGATTACCGCGAGCATGATGCCCTTGTGGCGGTTGATGCGGTAGATCTTGTCGCCGGCCCTCAGGGTATCGTCGCGCGTCCATGCGCGGAAGCCGTGCTCCTCAGCCATGCGGGCGATTTCAACCACCGCGTCGCGCTCGGTCTTGGCCTCGTCGAGGAACTTTTTGTAGCCCTCGGCGTAGGTCTGAATGCCCTGCTTATCCTCGTCGGTCAAACGGTCAAAGCCGGTTTTCTTGTCATAAAAAAGCTGTTCGGAAGTCATAGTTCATTCTCCTTTGCGAAAATCCGAATTACTTCATGAGAATTTGATATAAAGCATCGGTATCCCGGTACAGAGTATCGAGATCGCCGTTGTTTTCGATGATATAGCCGCATTTTTCGCGGTAAAAGTCGTCGCTCGGCTGCGCGTCGATCCGGGCGCGGGCGGCGTCCTCGGTGAGGTGATCGCGTGCGATAATGCGCGAAACGCGCGTGTCATGCGGTGCGAGCACAGCGATGACCGCATCGCAGAAATCGTCCGCTCCGGCCTCGAACAGGGTCGGCGCGTCATAGAGGACGATGGGGCAGGCGCTCTGCGCACGAATGGCCGCGAGCGAGGCCGCACGGATATAGGGGGTGGTGATGCGGTTGAGAAGCGCGAGCTTTTCCGGGTCGGCGAACACGATCTTCGCGAGCTTCGGCCGGTCGAGCGCACCGTTTTCGTCCGTCACGCCGCCGAACGCCGTATCGAGCGCGTCAAGCATTTCGCGGCTCTCCGCGCAGAGCGTGCGGTACACCGCGTCCGCGTCCACCCAGCCCGCGCCGAGCGAGCGCATCCGCGCCGCAACCGTGCCCTTGCCCGTGCCGCTCCCGCCGGTCAGTCCGATGATTTTCATTAGTGTCACTTCCTGATTATTCTCCCTTAAAGAAGTCCGAATCTATCTTTTTTATCACATATTGTGTCTCAACCGAAACGCCAACATTATGTTCAATCATCAGATTGACCAAGCGTATCCCATCCACCAAAACAATGTTTCCTCTATTTTCAGCATATTTTTTCGCATCATCCGAAAACCGTGCTGTTGTGATAAACAATCCATGTGCAGTCCCGCTCGGTAAGGCACCATAAAATTTTTGCAGTTCCGGGCGGCCTACTACCACCTGCGGGTCCCATCTTTTCGCTTGAATATAGATTTTACTAAAGCCCAATTTATCTTGCCGAATCACGCCATCTATGCCACCATCACGCGATTGATGACTTATTTTGCTGAGATCTCGTTCTGAAACGCCATATCCCATTTTACCCAACAAGTATGGCACCAACCATTCAAAAAATGCCGGCGTTTGTTCCATAATCTCTTGAAGCAATTCATCGGCCAGCGATTTGTTTAGTGTATCAACTGCTTTTGTAATCAGTTCATCCGGGGCTTCATCTATCAAAGGTTGTACGTCGCTTTGGGGACTTTCACAACGTAATTCAACATTTTCATCTTGAACTTTTTCAGAATTCAGATATTCTGTAAATCCTTTATAGCGGCTTAAAACCGTATTATCTATCTTTTTCAAGCGTTTGGAAAGGAGTTTTTGCCCATCTGTTGTGATTCGGCAATAACCACGCTTCGCAGAACAAATCAACTCTGCTTTCATCAGGTATGCCTTTGTCCAAGCTACTCTATTGCTGAACACAGTTCCCGGTTTGTTAGGTGCCCTCTCCGCCAATTCATCCTCTGTCAGATGACGTTTTTTAGCAATCGCATCCTGTATATCAGATAGGCTATGTATGCGATTATCTGCTAATACACGCAAAAAATCCGCATACATTTCATCATATTTCGGAATAGCCATGTTAAACCTCCACCACCGAAAAACCGGCGGCTTTTTTGATGCGGTTGGCGACGGCAAGGCCTAAACCCTCGTCCGAGGGGCACTGCGCCCAGATTTGCTGAACGCCGGTATCGTCGAACGCGCGAAGGCGGTCGAACACCTCGCGCGCCTGTGTGCCGAGGTCGTTCTCCGAGCCGAAGCATTCGACCACGCAGCCGGGGAAGCAGTCCCGGTACTCGTCGAAGCACATGACGCCGGTCTGCTCGCCGAGGTGGGCGGCGATATATGCCGCCGTCTTATCCGGGTCGCCGCGCACGACCGTAACCGGCGCTTTGGGCGCGTAGTGGCGGTATTTCATGCCCGGGGCGGAAACCTTGACGTCATCGCCGATCTTCTCGTACAGCGCGCGGTCCACATCGACCTCGCCGAGCACCGAGCGCAGCTGTTCGAGCGTAATTCCACCTGGGCGCAGCAGGCGCGGCCGCTCCAGAGCGAGCGTGATGACCGTGCTCTCCACGCCGACACCGCACGCGCCGCCGTCCAGAATAGCCGCGATTTTACCGTCCATGTCGCGCATGACGTGCTCGGCGGTCGTGGTGGAGGGTCTGCCCGAGGTGTTCGCGGAGGGCGCCGCGAGCGGCACGCCGCTCTCCCGGATGAGCGCTCGCGCCATCGGGTGGGACGGCAGGCGGATGCCCACCGTGTCCAGACCGCACGAAACCTCGTCCGGGATGCAGTCGCCCTTGGGCACGATCATGGTCATCGGGCCGGGCCAGAACGCCTCGGCGAGCTTTTTCGCCTCGGGCGGCACCGCCGGGCACAGGTCGTAAATCTGCTCGAAATCCGCGATGTGCACGATGAGCGGATTGTCCTGCGGACGGCCCTTGGCGAGGAATATCTTCTTCACCGCTTCGCCGTCCAGCGCGTTCGCCGCAAGGCCGTACACGGTTTCGGTCGGCATGCCGACCACCTCGCCCGCTCGGATGAGCGAAGCCGCGGTTTTTATGGCGTTTTCATCGGTTTCCGGGGTCAAAAGAGTTGTTTTCATGTATTTCCACTTCCATTTATGGTAGTAATTCAGTCTGTCGATAAAGTCCATTTGCCCACGCAAAACAGCACTCGCGCGGCATCGCGCATCAAAAGCGTTTGCATACTTTCGGACGACTTGTGTTCTGCGTTTGTCAGAACACAGATTGTCGGCGAAACGTCAGTTTCGCGACAGTCTTACGCTTCGCTCTGCTGCCGCAGTTTTTCCGCCGTGTCGGCGGCGATGAGCGCGTCTAAAATCTCGTCCATGTCGCCGTTGAGAAACTGGTCGAGCTTGTAGATCGTCAGCTTGATGCGGTGGTCAGACACACGATTTTCCGGGAAATTATACGTCCGGATGCGCTCGGAGCGGTCGCCCGTGCCGACCTGACTTTTGCGGTCGGCGGCAATGGCGGCGCGCTGCTTCTCGACCTCGGCCTCGTACAGCCGCGAACGCAGCACGGAGAGCGCTTTTGCCTTGTTTTTGTGCTGGCTGCGCTCGTCCTGACACTCGACCACCGTGTTTGTCGGGATATGGGTGACGCGGATGGCGGACGAGGTCTTGTTGATGTGCTGGCCGCCCGCGCCGGACGCACGGAAAGTGTCGATGCGCAGGTCCTTCGGGTCGATGTAGAAGTCAAGCTCCTCCGCCTCGGGCAGCACGGCGACTGTCGTGGTCGAGGTGTGGACGCGGCCCTGACTTTCGGTTTCCGGGACGCGCTGCACGCGGTGGACGCCGCTCTCGAACTTGAGCCGCGAATACACCTTGTCGCCCGCGACGCGGAACACGATTTCCTTGTAGCCGCCAAGCTCGGTCTCGGACTTGCTCATGACCTCGGTCTGCCAGCCGCGCTTGTCCGCGTACATCGTGTACATCCGGTACAGGTCGGCCGCGAACAGGGCGCTTTCCTCGCCGCCCGCGCCGCCGCGGATTTCGACATAGATGTTCTTCTCGTCATTCGGGTCGCGGGGCAGCAGCAGGATTTTCAGCTCGTCCTCAAGCCGCGCGATGTCGTTTTTCGCCTGCTGAAGCTCCTCCTGCGCGAGCTCCTTCATATCCGGGTCGGACAGCATTTCGGTCGCGTCCGCCTGCATCTGCTGCGCCTTTTCGTACTCGCGGTACGCCGCAACGATGGGTTCAAGCTCGTTTCTCTCGCGCAGCAGCCTTGCCGCGCGGTCAGGGTCGTCGTATAAATCCGGCGCGGACAGCCGCATTTCCAGCTCGTCGAGCCGCGCCGCTAACGCTTTCAGTTTTTCAAACATAATCTATCTCCAAATCGTGTGAAACGATGATAATTGATACAGAACGATATTACTATCCGATTTTCGGCTGCCGTTTCCCCGGCATTCGATTGCCCGTAGGGTTCGTTTCACCAGCGTCCTGTCAGGATAAGTCCCATAATCGAGCAGTATTCCCGGCAGCGCACCGCCGCCCATTGACTGGGGTACGGCGTTTCCGCCGGTACGCCTGCATCGCCCAGACCGGCGTGCGCGAGCAGACGGCGGGCGCGGGCGAGGTGGTAATCGTTCGTGATAACGGCGACCGAAGCGCCTTCGGGCAGCAGCTTTTTCGCGTTCGCGATATTCTCGATGGTCGTACTCGATGCGTCCTCCAGGATCAGCCGCGCCGGGTCCGCGCCGTGCGATACCATGTAGTCCTGCATGGCCTCGGCCTCGGTGCGCGGCTCGTCGCCGCCCTGTCCGCCGCAGAGAATGGCGCGGCTGTCCTGGTTCGCGTTCAGCACGCCTATCGCCGCGTCACACCGCGCAGCAAGCGCCGCAGACGGCTGTCCGTCCGGGTTGACGAGTGCGCCGAGGGTCAGATAATAATCCGCCTTTGGCGCGGCGGACGGGTCGTTTTCCTCGAACGAAACGCCGATGATGCACACCTGCACGAGCGCGAACGTCAGCACAAACAGGCCGAAAAGCATCTGTCCGGCCCGCGAAAGTACCCGGCACGCCCTGTACTTCTCGCGTCCTCGCAGCATCAGCCACTCCCCCGTGCAGCCGACAGCGAGCGCCAGCAGAAAAATTCCGCCGAACCGCGATGGTTTCCAGGTAAGCTGCGGCACGCCGACGATCACACACAGCACCGCAAGCCCTATCCATACCCTGTATTTTTTCACTGCATTGCCTCCAGTTCCGCCGCAACGGCTTCCCATTCGTCCATCTTCGCGGCGAGCTTTTCGTCACACTGCTCCTTTTCGGTCATCAGCTCGAGCAGACGCGACGAGTCGGACGCCGCATCCACCATCTGCTGTTCCAAATCGCCCGACTGGGTTTCGAGCTGCGAAATCTCGCGTTCGAGCGTGCTCAGCTGCTTCTGGAGATTTTTCGTACCGCCGGTGCGCTTCGGCTTTTCGGGCGGCTTCGGCACATCGTCCAGCGTCGGAACGCTGGCCTTTTTCTTTTTCGGAACGGGTGCGGCCTCCGCCTCCGGCAGAGCGCCGCCGCCCTTGGCACGCCAGTCGAGAAAGGCGCTGTACGAGCCGATAAAGTCGATGAGATGGCCGTTTTCGAGATAAAGCACGCGCGTTGCGAAGCGCTCGACAAAGTAGCGGTCATGCGACACGAACAGCAGCGTGCCGTCGAACGCCTCGACCGCCTCCTCAATCCATTCGCGGGAGGCGAGGTCAAGGTGGTTGGTCGGCTCGTCGAGGATGAGCAGGTTGAGCGGGTCATACATCAGCTCGCACAGGCGCAGACGGCTCTTTTCGCCGCCCGAGAGCATATCCACGGTTTTCATCTGGGTCTCGCCGGTGAACTGAAACGCGCCGAGACGGTTTCGCGCGACCTGCATGGAAACGTTCTTGTCGTAGATGAGCGTGTCGATGAGGTTGCGGTGCGGGTTGGCGAAGTGGACCTGCTGCGGCAGGTAGGCCGGCTTGAGGCCGACGCCCTTGCGGATGGTGCCGCTGTCCGGCGCTTCCTCGCCGAGCAGGATTTTGAGCATCGTGGTCTTGCCTGCGCCGTTCGCGCCGAGCAGCGCGACGCGCTCGCGGTTGCGGATGTTAAAGGATACATCCTGTAATATTTCTCGTCCGTCATAACTTTTAGTAATATCCCGTACCTTGAGCACTTCTTCGGTCTCATAGTTCGGGTCGCCGAAGGTGACGGACATTTTCTTGTCGGTTTTGGGGCGGTCGGTGACCTTCATGCGCGCAATCCGCTTCTCGATGGACGCGGCACGCTTGGCGAGGTGCTCGGTGCCGTGCTCGTGCATGGAACGAGCGGTTGCCTCCAGACGCTTTTTCTCGGCAAGCTCGTGTTCATGGTGCTTGAGCTGCTCCTCGCGGCGGCGCTCCCGCTCGACCGCATAGTAGGAATAGTTGCCGTTGTAGAAATCGCAGGTGCAGTCGTGGATTTCGATGACGCGGTCACAGCACTGGTCGATGAACCAGCGGTCATGCGAGATGATGAGCACCGTGCCGTGATAGCTTTCGAGGTAATTGCCGAGCCAGTCCACCGCGTCCATGTCGAGGTGGTTGGTCGGCTCGTCGAGCAGCAGCACATCGGTCTGCTCCAGAATGATACGCGCGAGGTTGATGCGCGTTTTTTCGCCGCCCGAGAGCAGACTGAACTTCTGCGCACGCATTTCCTGCGGAATTTCCAGACCGTTGCACACGCGGTTGATCTCGTAGTCGCGGTTGTAGCCGCCGAGGCTTTCAAGCCGGGTTTCCAGCTGCGCGTAACGTTTGAGCAGGGAGGCATCATCCGGCTTGCGGGTCATTTCGTCGGTCAGCTCGTCCATTGCTGCCGCGACTTCGTCCGACTCCTTGAATGCCAGACGGAGGATGTCCTCGACCGTGCATTCGGGCGGAAAATCCGGCATCTGGTCGATGACGCCCGCCGTGCGGCCCTGTCCGAAGCCGACGTGGCCGCCGTCATAGGGCAGGCGCCCGGTCAGAATGTTGAGCAGCGTGGTCTTGCCGGCGCCGTTCGCGCCGAGAACGGCAACCTTTTCGCCCGGCTGTATGTCAAAGGAAATATCCTTCAAAATCAGTCGGTCGCCGTAGTATTTGGTTAAGTTCTGTACGGTAATATCAGCCACAGAGGGAAACCCCTTTCATTGCATTCTTATTCAGAATATATTATAGCACAATATCCGCGCATTTTGGAGAGATAAAACAGGGAAAACCGAGATTTTTCCGAAAAAAAGCAAAAGAAAAAGCAGCCGCAGAAAAGCGGCTGCTCACCCCGCGCGTCAGCGCGGCATTAAATAGAATTTGCTTGCAAATTCATAAAAACCGGGAGCATGTATCACGGTTTTTATACTCTGAGAGAGAAAAAAGTTTCTGCATAGGAACTTTTTTCCGTCCGTGTTCTGCGAAGTCAGAACACAGCTTGTCGGCAAAACGTCAGTTTTGCGACAGCTCAGGCGTTAGCCCTCGTAGTCTCCCTCGTTCTCCCAGTTGTGCCAAACGGCCTGTACGTCGTCGTTGTCCTCAAGGTTATCGAGCAGCTTGCGCATCTGGGCCATATCCTCTTCCTTTTCGAGGGTGATGTAGTTCTGCGGAACCATCTCGACCTGCGCCTCGACGAACTCGTAGCCGAGCTTCTCCAGCGCCTCACGAACGGTAGAGAAATCGTCCGGCGCGGTATAGATCTCGAAGGTCTCCTCGTCTGCGAGGAAGTCCTCCGCGCCTGCGTCAAGCGCCTGCATCATAACGGTGTCCTCGTCGAGATCGCCCTTCTCCATGATGATAACGCCCTTCTTGTCGAACTGCCACGATACGCAGCCAGAAGCGCCCAGACCTGCGCCGTACTTGTCGAACAGGTGACGGACGTCCGCTACCGTGCGGTTCTTGTTATCGGTCAGGGTCTCAACAACGACTGCAACGCCGCCGACGCCGTAGCCTTCGTAGTTGTTTGCCTCGTAATCGACCTGGCCGTTCGCGCCGGAATACTTATCGAGCGTGCGCTTGATGTTGTCGTTCGGCATATTGTTTGCCTTTGCCTTTGCGATGCAGTCGCGCAGACGGGAGTTGAAGTCCGGGTTTGCCGAACCGCCTTCCTTGATTGCGATCGCCATTTCACGGCCGATCTTGGTGAAGATTTTGGCCTTCTTTGCATCGTTAGCGCCCTTGCGCTTTGCGATGTTGTTCCATTTCGAATGTCCCGACATGGTTAAATGTCCCTCTTTCTATCAACAAATATTATTAACATTTTTCATGCGTCATAACACGCACAACAATTTTATCAGCTTTTTTCCGTTTCCGCAACCCCTTGCCGTATATTTTTCGGGGTTTCCGTGCAGACTATGAGCGAAACTTCAAAATCAGGAGGCGAAAACCGTTATGAAACGCAATCAGTACCAGGAAAAGCAGAACCAGTCCCAGCAGAATCAGCAGAATCAGCAGGACCAGTCTCAGCAGAATTCCCAGAACAAAAAGAACGGCCAGCAGCAGGGCTAAGACTGTCGAAAAACAGCCTTATTCGACAAAATGAACGGCCGGCAAAGCCGGCCGCTCCAAGGGTGAACACATCGTTTCACCCTTTTACTTATCGCATAATAAGATAGACTGTATAGGCGACATAGCTCGCGACCATCAGTGCGCCCGGCAGGCGGCCGAGCTTGCCCTTTCGCGCCGGGATATAGAAAATGACGCTGATGGCGATGAGGAACAGACAGTCGATGATAGAAGTCGCCTGCACCGGGATAGGCGTAATGACCGAAGAAACGCCGAGAATAAGGAGAATGTTGAACAGATTGGAGCCAATAACGTTGCCCATCGCGATTTCGTTCTGACCCTTGCGGGCCGCAACGATGGAGGTGACAAGCTCCGGCAGGCTCGTGCCGAGGGCGACGATGGTCAGGCCGATGAGCGTTTCGCTCAGGCCGAACATCCGCGCGATGCCGGTCGCACCGTTGACCGCCAGCTGACCGCCGATAACGATGCACGCCAGACCGAGCACGATATTCACCCAAATCATCATCGTGGGCATCGGCGCCTCAGCTTCCTCCGCTTCAGCTTCCGCGGCGGCACTCGCGAGCTGGTCGCGGTCGTGCAGTGCAGAGCGGATCTGACGGGTGAGGATAACGGCGAAAATCACGAGCAGCACCGCGCCCTCCCAGCGCGCGATGGTCTGGTCGGGGAGGATCGCCGCGAACAGCAGCACCGCCGCCAGAATGGACAGCGGCCAGTCGCGCCGCAGCAGCATCTTATCCATCACGAGCGGACAGATGACGGCAGAAAGGCCGGCGACAACGAGCAGATTGAACACGTTCGAACCGACGACGTTGCCGACCGCGATTTCGTTCGCGCCCTGAAGCGCCGCCGTCACGCTGACCGCAAGCTCGGGCATGGATGTACCGAACGCGACGATGGTCAGACCGACGAGCAGGGGCGAAACGCCCATTTTCCGCGCGAGCGCGGACGCGCCCTCAACGAATTTGTCCGCGCCCCACACAAGAAGCGCGAAACCGACGACAAGCATGACAAATGACAGCATAAGCAGGCCCTCCTGTTTTCATAATTACCATGTTACTGCGTACAAGCCGTATTTTTTGAGGAAAACGCGCACCGCATAAAAAAAAGACCTTCATTGCACCCTCTGTGCAATAAAAGTCTCGCTGCTTATGGTCCGGCACCGGGCGGTTTCCCGCCGGGGATGGCGTTGCCGGCCACGCCCTGCGGCGTGAGCTACTCCCTCTTACACAACTATCATATGCGAAAAGGGCGGATTAGTCAAGCCGAACTTTATGTTTTTGACGCTTTCTTTACGAAAAGGTTCGCCGCTTCCCCTGTATTTCTCGAAAAAATCTTTACAAGAACGCCCGTAAACGGTATACTATAAGATAGCTGAAAATACAGAAGAAGGAGCATTTCTATGCTGCAATTTGAAGAATACAAGGTGAAACTGAACAACCTCAAGCCGGAGCTTGAGGAGCTGTACAAGTCCCTCGGTCTGGAGCAGGCGAAGCGCGAGGTCGAGGAGCTTGAAATCAAGTCCTCGCAGCCGGGCTTCTGGGACAATCCGGAGGAGAGCCAGAAGATCGTCTCCCGCATGGGTTCGCTCAAGGGCAAGGTCGAGGCGTACAACAAGATGTGTGCGCTGTGCGACGACCTGCTGACCATCTGCGAAATGGCCATCGAGGAGGACGATGAATCCATGCTCGGGGAGCTGGAAACTGGCTACAAGGAGCTGGAGGAAACGGTAGCGGAGCAGAAGCTCGGCACGCTGCTGACCGGCGAGTACGACAGCCACAACGCGCTCGTATCCTTCCACGCAGGTGCGGGCGGCACCGAGGCGCAGGACTGGTGCGCGATGCTGTACCGTATGTACACCCGCTGGGCGGAGCGCCACGGCTTTACCTACAAGATCATGGACTATCAGGACGGCGACACCGCCGGCATCAAGTCCGCGGATATTCTCATCGAGGGCGAGAACGCCTACGGCTTCCTCAAGGGCGAGAACGGCGTACACCGTCTGGTGCGTATCTCTCCGTTCGATGCGTCCGGCCGCCGTCAGACCTCGTTCTCGGCTGTCGAGGTCGTACCGGACATTCCGGATACCTCGGCGGATTTCGAGATCAAGCCGGATGATTACGAGATGCAGGTTTACCGTTCGTCCGGTGCAGGCGGTCAGCACATCAACAAGACCTCGTCTGCGGTTCGACTGATCCACAAGGCGACGGGCATTGTAGTTGCCTGCCAGACCGAGCGAAGCCAGCTCCAGAACAAGGAGAACTGTCTGCGCATGCTGCGCTCCAAGCTGGTCGAGATCAAGGAGCGCGAGCACCTCGAGAAGATTTCGGACATCAAGGGCGTACAGCAGAAGATCGAATGGGGCAGCCAGATCCGCTCCTACGTTTTCATGCCGTACACGCTTGCGAAGGACACCCGTACCGGCTTCGAGAACGCCAACATCAACGCCGTAATGGATGGCGACATCGACGGCTTTATCAATGCGTATCTGTCCGCCCTCGCCACCGGCGTCTGGGAAGGCAGCAAGGGCGGCTCCATGTAAAGGAAACTGCGTTTCCTCACGCGCGCTGCCGCGCGAAGATGCTTCGATTTTATTCTGTGCAAATACCCCCGCCGCTTACACGCGGCGGGGGTTCGTTTTATCGTGCCGCGAAAGGCAGTCATCGCGCGATGGCGCGCATAAAATACAATCTGCGCAGCAGATTGATAAAAACCGGGGGCGTGTACCTCGGTTTTTATACTTCTATAGGGAGAAAGTTTCCGTATGGGAACTTTCGGACGTCCGTGTTCTGCGGCGCTACGCGCTGTCAGAACACACGTGTCGGCGAAACCGTGGTTTCGCGACAGTCTAAGCAACAGAGGGTTGCTTGCTGATGAGATAGTTTTCCGCTACAATAAGAGACAACAGGGAGGTGTTCCGACATGGAAACGAAACAGGTTATTCTAACCTTGCGCACGAAAACAGGGCTTTCGCAGGACGAGCTTGCCGAAAAGCTGTTTGTCACGCGGCAGGCGGTATCGCGCTGGGAAAACGGCGACACGGTGCCGAATACCGAAACGCTCAAGCTGCTTTCCCGGCTGTTCGATGTGTCCATCAACACGCTTCTCGGCTCGCCGCGTCAGCTTGTCTGCCAGTGCTGCGGCATGCCGCTCGAAAGCGACGATATGCTCGGCCGCGACAGCGACGGCACCCCGAACGAGGACTACTGCAAATGGTGCTACGCCGACGGCACCTACGCCTATCACGACATGGACGATTTAATCCGCGTCTGCGTGCCGCACATGACAGGGGAGGGCTTCACCGAGGAGCAGGCGCGGACGTACCTGAAAGAGCGTCTGCCGCAGCTCGACTACTGGAAGCGCCACGGCGAACTCGGCGACAACGGGCAGTTTGAAGCCTTCAAAGCGCAGCTTATCCGCGAAATCAATGCGCTTCACATTGAGGGAATGCCCCCGCTCGAACACCTGAACGCTCTTGTCGGAAAATACGTCAACCTCGCCTATCCGCTCCCGAGCGGCCGGACTGCCGCCTTTCTGGACGATAATACGACCTACCTCGGCAATCAGCTCTCGAGCGATGCCGACGAAACCCGCTGCTTCGGCGTGCTCGCCGGAACGGATTTTCTCCTCGTGTCCGCCTACGGCAAGGACGGCGCCGACCCCGAATTGATTTTGTATAAAAAGAGATGAAAAAGCGAACCCCACCGCAAAAACGGTGGGGTTTTGTGTTTGCTCTGAAATGCTGTGCTTTTGCGACAGCTCTTAGAAGATTACAACCGTCGAGCCGATCGGCACGTTGTCATAGATCCAGTTGACGTCGTTCTTCTGCATACGGACGCAGCCGTGCGATACGGGGTAGCCGCTGCTGAAGTCGTATTCCTTATCCGTATTCGGCGTGCACAGGCGCGAATGGAACGCATAGCCGGTGTCGGGGTAGAAGCCGATGACCGGGCGGACGGTATAGGTGCTCGTGGTCCAGCCTGCCTTAAGCTTGTAGGTGACTGTGGTGATGCCGGTCGGGGTCGGGGTATCTGCCGCACCCGTGCCGACGACAAAGCTCTTGACGAGTTTCCAGTTGCCCTTGGAGCCGGTAAAGACGTTTACGTGCTGATAAGCGCGGTTGATCCAGACCAGATAGCTCGACTTGCTCGAATAACCCTTGGCATTGACCCAGGTTTCCTTTTCGTAGCTCTTGTAGTCGTTATTGACCGCGTAGGAGGTCGTGTAGTTGCCGCGGTAGGTCGAGGAAACCAGCTTGAGCACGCGGTCAACATCGCGCTGCTGATACCACTCGTTCGAATAGTTCTCGATCGGAACGGTCTTTTCCGCGTAGACCTCCTCGGTTTCGCCCGTGGACGGGTTGACGTAGGTCAGCTTGAAGCCGGTCGTGACCGAGGTTTTCATGTTCTTCGTAAAGGTGAAGTAGGTGGTGTGCTTGGAAACCTTGCCGTCGGTCAGCTCGAAGTTATCGTTTCCGAGGCCGGAGAGCGACTTGCCGTCCTGATACCACTGCGCCTTGCAGATTTTCGTGCCCTCGACGCCCGAGAAGGTCGCCTGCGACACGAGAGAGCCGCCTGCCGTGACCTTGGTCGGCACGCCGATGTTGATTTTTACGTTCTTGATGCCGGTGTCGATGTTCTCGACCTTGTTATCGCACGCAAGCGTTACATTGCAGCCTGCCGCGCGGATTTCCATGCTGTCGGCATGGCCTGCGCCGCCGATGGTCGAGCCGTAGCCCGCTACGAGCAGCGAGCCTGCCGAGCCGTCTACCGAAAGGCGGGTGTTCTTCGCGCCGCTCTCGATGGCCGCCGCGCCGACCGTGCCGCCGAGGTTGACGGTGTTGCCGCTGCCGGTGATGGTAAGCGTGTCCGCCGTCATGCCGGAGAGGTCGATTACGCGGTTGCTTGCGGTGATCTCGATATTTGCCGCCTTGCCGGAGAAGGTGACTGCGCCGCCGTCGCCCGCGATAACGAGCGTGTTGACGCTCACCGAGTCGCCGAGGGTGATGTTCGCGCTGTCCGCCGGGTCAGCCGCGAGGACAGACATACCCGCCTGGCCGTCCGCCGTCAGGGTCACGTTGTCGCAGCCCTTGAGCACGACGCGGTTCGGAGTGGAAACGTCCGAGAGGTTTACGGTATGTACCGGGGCCGAGAAAATCAGGTCGCCGGTGAGGTTGGATGCCGTGAGGGTGGTATCGCCCGAAACGATGCTGCCTCCGGCCGCGCCGGTGTACTCCGCGGAGATATTGCCCGTGATACGGGTGAGCATGGTGACAAATTCCGCACGGGTCAGCTTTTTATCCGGTGCGAGGGTAGTCGCGGTGTCGCCCTTGATAACGCCGGACGCAACGAGAGCCGCCGCCGCCTGCTTCTGCGCGGTGGTCATGGAGCCGGTGTCGGTGAACACACTCAGCTCGTCCATGCCGGACTCTGCGCGGTCATAGACGAAGGCTCGCACGATATAGACGAAGGCTTCCGCACGGGTCGCGGCGTTCGCGAAATTGCGGCTGTCGGCAGCGTCGATGAGGTTCAGGTGAATTGCCTTGCCAAGCTCAGAAATGTACCACTGGTTCTGCTGAGAGGCGGCGAGGGACGCCGTGCTGTCCTGCTCGTTCGCGCCGAGCGCACGGTTGAGAATAGTCAGCGCCTCGGAGCCGCGTACCGGGTCGTTCGGCAGCATTTTGCCGTTCGAGCCCTTGAGCAGGCCGAGGGTAATCCCCTTTTTGAGGGCGGCTTCCGCCCAGTGACCCTTCATATCCGGAAATTCGGTCGTGTCCGAGGTATCCGGCGTGTCCGGGTTGGTCGGGGTAGTCGGACTCGTCGGCTCGGTCGTGGTGCCGCCGTTGTTATCGTCGCCGTCAATCGGCTTGTCGTTTCCTGCCGGTGCCTCGGAAACCGTCAGCCCCACCGGCAGAGCGCCCGCATTCAGCAGAAGCGCGTAGTTAGACGCCTCGCCCTCGGTGAAATTGTTCTCGATATTGACGCTGCTGCTGTCGATTTTGCCCGAAATCGTCGGGAAGGCGATGGTCTTGCCGTCCACCTTGATGTACAGCTTGCGGTCGCTGTCGCGCGAGGCGATGTCGGTGGTAGCCTCGCGGAGGCTCTGTCTGCCCTTGGTCGTGAGCGTCAGCACGATGCAGCCGGTGCTGTCCTTGCTGCCCTTGCTGCTCGTTACCTGCTTTAAGTCCTCATTGGTCAGCCAGACCTTGCCGTCCGCATCGGACGCGGTGAAGGCCGCCGGCTGCACGAGGTAGTCCGCAAGGCCGGAAACCTGCGTCGAATGCGGGAACGCGACGGTAATGCCCGTGCCGTCCTCGGACACGGTTACGGTGTAGTCCTTGTAGCCGAGCGCGGCGAGACGGTTCTTCAGAATTTCCGTCACCATGTCGCCGTTTGCGCCGGTGAGCGGCGTGTCCGCCTTGAATACGAGCTTTACGGTCTGCTCTGCCGCGTCCGCCGAAACAGCGGTATCGGCTGCGGCGGTGCCGTCCGGCGTGCTGCCCTCAGCCGCGTATGCGGTGGAAAGCAGCATCACAGCGGCCAGAACGCCGCTTATCATCCGTTTTTTCACTGAAAATATCCCCTTTTTTATTGCTTTGCTCCTACGGCGCACTGACTCTTCCCTGACGATGCGCCGTATCCTTCATACTATCCTCTATTTTACGTTTCCGCTTTTGCATTGTCAAGGCATTGCAGGTTTCAATATCGTGACAAAAAGAGCACCTCCCCAAAGAAAGGTGCCCTCTCGGACGGGAAACCGGATTTCCCGATATAATCTTATTCGCCGTCCGTCGTCTCTTCGGTGGTCTCAGCGGACTCCCCGGCGCTTTCCTCCGCCA
The DNA here is from genome assembly GCA_900544475.1 of uncultured Butyricicoccus sp. GTDB lineage: Bacteria > Bacillota > Clostridia > Oscillospirales > Butyricicoccaceae > Agathobaculum. The sequence goes on along the minus strand of UQVU01000001.1, from coordinate 19,991 downwards.
TTTCGTCCTCTTCCGCCTTGTCCGTGCGGGCAATCGAGATAACCTTGACGTCCGCGCCGGTGCGCATGACGATAACGCCCTGCGAGCCGCGGCTGCATTCACGGATTTCCTCAACGCCGGTACGGATAACAACGCCGTCGTCGGTGATGATCATGACGTCGTTTTCGTTGTCAACGACCGCGATACCGGCCACCAGACCGGTCTTTTCGGTCAGGTTGTGCAGCATTATGCCGCTGACGCCGCGATGATGCACGGTGAACTCCTCGACCGGCGTGCGCTTGCCGTAGCCGTTTTCGGTGACGGACAGCACGAACGCACCCTTGCGTGCACGAGCCGCGCCGACAACATAATCGCCCTCGGCGAGCTTGATGCCGCGAACGCCGGTAGCGATGCGTCCCATTGCGCGAACCTCGTTCTCGTCGAAGCAGATTGCCTTGCCGCCGTGGGTCGCAATCAGGATGTTCTGCTCGCCGTCGGTCAGGCGGACGTCAACCAGCGCGTCGTCCTCGTTAAGGTTCAGCGCGCGCAGACCCGCGCGGCGGATGTTCTGAAGGTCACTCAGCACAATGCGCTTGGCAACGCCCTGCTTTGTGACGAAGAACAGGAACTTATCGTCCGCAAACTCCTGAATCGGGAACATTGCGGTGATTTTTTCACCGTTTTCCAGCTCAAGCAGGTTTACGATGTTCATACCCTTGGCCGAGCGGCCGGTCTCCGGAATCTGGTAGCCCTTGAGCTTGTAGACCTTGCCGCGGTCGGAGAAGAACAGAATGGTGTCATGCGTCGAGGCGGTGAAGATATTCTTCGCGAAGTCCTCCTCGCGGGTGCTCATGGCCGAAATGCCGCGGCCGCCGCGGCGCTGTGCGCGGTAGACCGAGGTCGGCTGACGCTTGATGTAGCCGAACTGAGTGAGGGTGTACGCGCAGTCCTGCTCCTCGATGAGGTCCTCGATGTCGATTTCGTTCGCGACGTTTTCGATCTGCGTGTGGCGCTCGTCGCCGTACTTCTGCTTGATCTCCTGAAGCTCCTTCTTGACGACGGCGAGGATGTTCGCGTCGCACGACAGGATCTCCTCGAAGCCCGCAATACGGCTCTCGAGGTCCTTGTACTCCTCGTTGATCTTCTCCTGCTCCAGACCGGACAGGCGGCCAAGACGCATATCAACGATGGCCTGCGCCTGCGGCTCGTCGAGGTGGAATTCGAAATGCTCCGAGCCGTCCACGATGCCGAGCAGGGCGATCTGGTCGATCCAGAACGGCTCCGCCATCAGGTTTTCCTTGGCCTCCGCCTCGTTCTTGGAGGCGCGGATGATTGCGATAATGCGGTCGATATTGTCGGTTGCGACCTTGAGACCCTCCAGAATGTGCGCACGGTCGCGTGCCTTCTTGAGGTCGAAGCGCGTGCGGCGCTCAACGACGTCCTTCTGGAAGCCGATATATTGGTCGAGAATCTGGCGCAGCGTCAGCACACGCGGCTGGAGCTTGCCGTTCGCACCCGGAACGAGCGCGATATGAATCATCGAAATGGTGTCCTCCAGCTGCGAGTAGGTGAACAGCTGGTTCAGAATGACCTGCGCGTTCGCGTCGCGGCGGATGTCCACCACGATCTGCATGCCCTCGCGGGAGGAATGGTCCTGAATATTGGTGATGCCCTCAACGCGCTTGTCCTTGACGAGGTTCGCCATCGCCTCGACCAGACGCGCCTTGTTGACCATGTACGGAATCTCGGTGATAACGATCTGGCTCTTGCCGTTCGGCAGGTCCACGATTTCGGTCTTGGCGCGGACCTTGATCTTGCCGCGGCCGGTCGCATAAGCGGCGCGGATGCCGCTGCGGCCCATGATAACGCCGCCGGTCGGGAAGTCCGGGCCCTTGATGAACTGGCAGATCTCGTCCAGCTCGGCCTCGGGGTGGTCGATGACATAGCAGGTGCCGTCGATGACCTCGGTGAGGTTATGCGGCGGGATGTTGGTCGCCATGCCGACCGCGATGCCGGACGAGCCGTTTACCAGCAGGTTCGGGAAGCGGGAGGGCAGAACGACCGGCTCCTGACGCTCCTCGTCGAAGTTCGGCTGGAAATCGACCGTGTTTTTCTTGATGTCCGCGAGCATGAAGTTCGCGAGCTTGGCCATGCGGGCCTCGGTGTAACGGTAAGCTGCCGGGGGGTCGCCGTCCACGGAACCGAAGTTGCCGTGACCGTCAACGAGCGGATAATGCAGCGAAAACGGCTGCGCCATGCGCACCATCGCGTCGTAAACCGATGCGTCGCCGTGCGGATGATAGCGGCCGAGCACGTTACCGACGGTCGTTGCCGACTTGCGGTAGGGCTTGTCCGAGGTCAGGCCGTCCTCGTACATCGCGTACAGGATGCGGCGGTGTACCGGCTTTAAGCCGTCGCGCACATCCGGCAGCGCGCGGCCGACAATAACGCTCATTGCATAGTCGATGTAGCTTTTCTTCATCTCGCGTTCGAGATCGACCTGCTGAATTTTCTGCTGTTCGTATTCTTGACTCATTCTTTGCCTCCAGAATTGTTGGCTTATTCAGCTGTTTTGGTTATTCTCAGCTGAGTTTAACGCTTAGAGTATATTCAGAAGCTCGTCTACCTGCTCCTCGGTCGTCGCCCAGCTCGTCGCCAGACGGATGACCGTGTGCTCCGCGTCATATTTCTCTATAAAGCTGTATTTGACCTTCTCGCCCAGCGCCGGCAGTCTGTCGTTTTCCATGATGAGGAACTGCTGATTGGTGGGGGAGTCGATGGAAAAACGGTATCCCTTCGCGGCGAGTCCGTCGCGCAGACGGAGCGCCAGACGTACCGCCGGTGCGCAGATTTCCTCGTACAGACCGTCGGTGAACAGGGCGTCGAACTGCACCGCGTTCAGGCGGGCCTTGGCGAGCATCGCGCCGCGGCGCTTGACCATGGTTTCGAACTGGCGCGGCATATTGCCGTGGGTAAAGACGACCGCCTCGCCGCACAGTGCGCCGCATTTGGTGCCGCCGATGTAGAACACATCGGTGAGGCGCGCGATGTCCGCGAGGGTCACGTCGGTGTCCGATGCCAGGCCGTAGCCGAGGCGTGCGCCGTCGAGGAACAGCGGCATATCGAACTCATGGCAGACCGCAGAGATGCGTTCCAGCTCGTTTTTCGTGTAAACCGTGCCGTATTCGGACGGATGAGAGATATAGACCATGCCCGGGAATACCATGTGGTCGTGGCTCGCGTCCGCGTAGAACGTCTGCACATAGTCGCGCAGGTCGTCCGCGTCGAGCTTGCCGTTCTTATGCGGAACGGTCAGCACCTTGTGGCCGGTGGACTCAATCGCGCCGGCTTCGTGTGTGTTTACGTGGCCGCAGCTTGACGCCACGACGCCCTCATACGGGCGCAGGAGTGTGTCGATGACGACCATATTGGTCTGCGTGCCGCCGGTGAGGAAGTAAACCTGTCCCTCCGGGCAGGAACACGCCTTTTTGATTTTTTCTGCCGCAGAGGCGGTAAATTTATCGTTGCCGTAGCCGGAAACCGCTTCCATATTGGTTTCCATCAGATGTTCCAGAACTTTGGGGTGTGCGCCGTAACCGTAATCGTTTTCAAAAAACAGCATGACTTTTTTTCTCCCTTTATACGTCGAGGTTCATGACATATTTTGCGTTTTTCTCGATAAATTCGCGTCTGGGCTCTACCTTTTCGCCCATGAGGAGCGCGAAGGTCTCGTCGGCCGCCGCCGCGTCCTCCATCGTTACCTGAAGCAGGGTGCGGTGCTCAGGGTCCATGGTGGTCTCCCAGAGCTGTTGCGGGTCCATCTCGCCGAGGCCCTTGTAGCGCTGTACGCGCACGCCGTCGCCCATATCCGCAACGCATTCGCGCTGCTGCTCATCGGTGTAGGTGTAGCGGACGTCCTTGCCCTTTTCGTTCTTGAACAGCGGCGGCTGCGCAATGAACACGTGGCCGTGCTCGATGAGCGGACGCATGAAGCGGAAGAAGAACGTCAGAAGCAGGGTGCGGATATGGCTGCCGTCAACGTCGGCATCGGCCATGAGGATGATCTTGCCGTAGCGCAGCTTTGTCAGGTCGAAATCGTCGCCGAAGCCCGCGCCGAAGGCGGTGATCATCGGGGTCAGCTTGTCGTTGCCGTAAACGCGGTCGAGGCGTGCCTTTTCAACGTTCAGCATCTTGCCCCAGAGCGGCAGGATCGCCTGATGACGGCGGTCGCGGCCCTCCTTGGCGGAGCCGCCTGCGGAATCACCCTCGACGATGTAGATTTCGGTGTAGGTCGGGTCCTTTTCGATGCAGTCGGCCAGCTTGCCCGGCAGGGAAGCCGAGTCGAGCGCCGACTTGCGGCGGGTCATTTCACGCGCCTTCTTCGCGGCCTCGCGGGCACGCGCGGCGGTCTGTGCCTTTTCGATGATGGTGCGGGCGACCTGCGGATTTTCCTCGAAGAAGGTCATCAGCTTCTCGGAAACCATCGCGTCCACGAGCGTTCTCATGTCGCTGTTGCCGAGCTTGGTCTTGGTCTGTCCCTCGAACTGCGCCTCCTGGAGCTTGACCGAAATGATGGCGGTCAGGCCCTCGCGGGCGTCCTCGCCCTTGAACGACTCGTCGTCCTTTAAGAGCTTATATTTTTTGCCGTAGTCGTTGAGCACGCGGGTGAGCGCGGCCTTGAAGCCGGTTTCGTGCGTGCCGCCCTCGGTGGTGTTGATGTTGTTGGCGAAGGACAGCATCAGCTCGCTGTAACTGTCGGTGTACTGCATGGCGACCTCGGCCATGGACGTATCGCGGCTGCCCTCCATGTAGATGACGTTCTCGTGGAGCGGGGTCTTGGTGCGGTTGAGGTGCTCGACAAACTGACGGATGCCGCCCTCGTAGTGCATGACCTCCTCGACCAGCTCATCGTCGCGCTCGTCGCGCAGGGTGATTTTAAGACCCGCGTTCAGGAACGCCTGCTCGCGCAGACGCTTTTCGAGCACATCGTACTCGTAGACCGTGGTTTCGAAAATCTCCGGGTCGGCGTGGAAGCGGATGGTCGTGCCGGTCTCGCTCTCGCACGGCGTGTCGCGCATTTTTACAGTCGTAACACCGCGCTCAAAGCGCATATAGTGCTTGGTGTGACCGTCGCGGACCTCGGCTTCGAGCCAGTCGGACAGCGCGTTTACAACCGACGAGCCGACGCCGTGCAGGCCGCCGGAAACCTTGTAGCCCGAGCCGTCGAACTTGCCGCCTGCGTGCAGCACGGTCAGAACGACCTCGAGCGTCGGAATGCCCATCTGCGGATGGATGCCGCACGGGATGCCGCGTCCGTTATCCGTAACGCGGATGATGTCGCCCTTTTCGATCGTGACCTCGATGTGCGTGCAGTAGCCTGCGAGCGCCTCGTCGATCGAGTTATCGACGATCTCATACACCAGATGATGCAGACCGCGCGCCGAGGTCGAACCGATGTACATGCCCGGGCGCTTGCGGACGGCTTCCAGTCCCTCGAGGACCTGGATCTGGTTCTCGTCGTAGGTCTCCGTGACCTTCAGATCGAGCACTTCGTCCTTGATTTCGATATCTTCACTCATATGATAAAATTTCCTTTCGAAAATTGCGATAACAGAAAAATCGCGCATCAGCGCGCCATTTCATCGAAAAACGAGGTTTTTCAATATTTTTATATCGCGTATGCCTTTTCCGCTCTGCGCTGGAGCGCCTGCGGCGACAGCTGCGTCAGATACAGCGTTTCGCCGAGCGCACTTTCACACAGCACGGCCGCGCGCGGCAGATCGTCGTACAGCTCAATGATGCGCCCCTCGTCCTGAAGCCGCGAGAGCAGGCGCTGCGTGCGGCCGGACATGGTTGCCGTATCCATATCAAAAACCGCTACGACATTCTGCAGCGGCACAATGTAATCCTGTCCGAGGTGTAAATACATGATATTCCTCCGGAATGATTATTCAGGCAACACCGCACAATTAAAGCTGCGGCGCTTTGCGGAAATTTTGTGCCCTGACTTTGTTGCGATTTCACGGTAATACATCAAGTATTACCGCAAAACCGCGCCTCGTCAGGACGCAAAATTTACTCGCAAATCGCTCTTGTCCAATTATGCGGTATTGCCTTTATTTATTATACCACATTTTCGCGCGTTTGTGTATCGGAGACTTATACAATTTTGCCGTTTTGGATATGAAATGCCGCGCCGGCGCGTAATTTTTCCGAGATGCCGTCCTCGCAGCAGGTGATCATGACCTGTCCGGCGGCGATGCGGTTGAGCACGAAGTCCTGCCGCCGGCGGTCCAGCTCGCTCAGCACATCGTCGAGCAGCAGCACCGGATATTCGCCGTCCTCGTCGAAGAACAGCTCGCGCTCGGCCAGCTTCAAGGACAGCGTGCAGGTGCGCACCTGTCCCTGCGAGCCGAAGGAGGCCGCGCTCCGCCCGTCCAGCATCAGCTCCAGATCGTCCTTGTGCGGGCCGGAAAGGCAGCTTTTCGCCGCGATTTCCGCCGCCTTGTGACGAAAAACATGGTCGATAAGCTCGCGCTCGAGCTGCTGCGCCGGAGCAAACGGGTCGCTGACGCTGCTCACCGTGCGGTATTCACCCGAGAGGGTCTCGTGCGGCGCGATGTCGGAATAGACGGCCGCAGCGGCGCTAAGCAGCTTGCGGCAGTAATAGGCGCGGTAGCGGATGATCTGTGCGCCGATACGCGCCATGCGCAGCGAAAAGTCCTCCCACATGGACAGCAGCGACGGCTTTTCCTCGCTGTCGCGCAGAATGCGCGTCTTGTGCTCGTGCAGGCGGTTGTATTCCTCCAGATAACGCGCGTAGTTCGGCCGCAGCTGACACAGCGCGGTGTCGAGAAAGCGCCGCCGCGCCGCCGCGCCCGCCCGGACGAGCATCAGATCCTCCGGACAGAACAGCACGGTCTTGAGCAGTCCATGCACATCGCTCTGACGCTTCTGGCGCACGCCGTTCTTGTAGATCTCCATCGCCTTGAGCCGCGACAGCCGCAGCTCGAGCGTGTGGTCGCGGCCCTGCGCCTCAAATTCCGCGCAGATGCGTGCATCGTCCGCTCCGAAGCGCAGTCCCTCTTTTTTCTGGGCGGTGCGGAACAGCCGCATGGTCGAGCAGGCCGCCGCCGCCTCGAGCAGATTGGTCTTGCCCTGCCCGTTTTCGCCGCAGATCAGATTGACCGCCGGGTCGAGCGCAAAGCTCTCGTCCTCGTAGTTGCGGAAATTCTGTAATTTCAGTGTCTTCAAGTGCATTCTGCCGGTTCACTCCGCGTTATTCGTAAATTTGTGCGTTTCCGTACACGCAAAATCGCGTTCGTTATCGTACATTATGTTTATTTAAGCGATAACGACCGCCTCGCCGCCCAGCTCGATCTTATCGCCCGGGCGCAGCTTGCGGCCGCGCATGGTGCATTTTTCGCCATTGACCAGCACCTCGCCCTCCGCGATACGGATCTTCGCCTCGCCGCCGGAGGATACCAGATTTGCGAACTTCAGCAGGGCGTCGAGCTTGATAAATTCGGTTTTAATCGTGATTTCAGTCATTTGCACGCAACCTCACAGGCAGGACCAGATAGGTGAACTTGTCGCCCTCGGTCGCGGAAATAACGATCGGGTTGAGCGAGCCCTTGAGCTGGAGCAGCACCTTGTCCGTGCCGGCCGCACGCAGCGCATCAAGCATATAGCGGTTATTGAAGCCGATTTCAAGGTCCTCGATGCAGCCGTCGATCGGGCATTCGTCGTAGCTCTTGCCGATAGCAGTAACGCACGAAAGCTGCACATAATTGCCGTCAAAGTGGAAACGGACCGGGTTTTTGAGCTTTTCGGACACGATAAGCGACACGCGCTCGATCGAGGTGATAAGCTCGTGCGGGTCGATGGAAACCACGTGCTCGAAGTCGTTCGGAATGGCCGCGCGGTAGTTGAGGAACTCGCCCTCGATGAGGCGGGTGATGAGCGTGGTGCCGCCGATGCGGAACAGAATGTTCTTCTGGTCGGGGAAGATCTCGACCGGCTCATCGCCATCGCTCAGAATGCGCTCGATCTCGCGCAGGGAAGCGCCCGGAACCACGAATTTCATGTCCCCGGACATACCCTCGATGGTCTCTCGGCGCACGGAAAGACGGTAGCCGTCCACTGCCGCGACGTTCAGGCGCGAACCCTCCAGTTCGAACAGACAGCCGGTATGGATCGGCTTGGATTCGTTGTCGGAAACCGAGAAAATCGTCTGGGAAATCATGCTTTTGAGGATATTCTGCGGCAGAGAGAAGCCGGTCGTGTCGGAAACCTCGGCGAGAGCCGGGAACTCGTCCGCCTCGGTCGCCGCCAGATTGAACACGGCGCGGCCGCATTTGATGGTGGTCATCAGCTTGTCGTCCGTCTCGATATAGACAACGTCGTTCGGCAGCTTGCGTACGATGTCGAGCAGCAGCTTCGCGTTGATGACGATGCTGCCCGGTTCGACAACATCGGTTTCGGTCGTGGTGCGGATGCCCATCGACATATCATAACCGGTCACGGTCAGGGTCGAGGCGTCGGCACAAATGAGCAGACCCTCGAGTAGCGGCATTGAGCTTTTGCCGGTAACGGCGCGAGATGCGGTACCGAGCAGGCCCAGAAGGATTTCTTTTTCGCAGGAAAACTTCATTTTGATTCCTTTCTCTTGAAAATGCAGGATTTGAATTTTCATCCGTCAAATCCTCCGGCAAGCAGGGAGGCGTATTTCCGGGGACGAATGAAAATGCCTTTTTATTACTGGAAACAGCTATACAGGGAGTGTCCGCGCAGGACGGACAGAGAAAACCCCTCAGCTGAAAGGATAGGTTTTTGTAGTCGTCATAGAGGCTGTGGAGCCTGTGGATAACTGCGAAATCGTCAGCAGCGGCGCGGGAAATGTCGTCCACAGCTATTTGTGGATGAAAAAATAACTGTCCACACGGGAAAAACTGTCTTTCCTTATCCACAGGCTTATCCCTGTGGATTCCACAGAAATCTGGGGATAAATAAATGCATAAATATTCACGACTGTGTACAGCGCGAATCAACTATTCGGGTCTGATGGGTGACGCCGAATATAATCTGCGCGTTCGCGCGACAGCGCGCATAAAATAGACTTTGCAAAGCAAAGTCAAAAAAACCGGGAGCATGTATCACGGTTTTTTTACTTCGAGAGGGAGAAAGTTTCCGCATGGGAACTTTCGGACGTTCGTGTTCTGCGGCGGGACTCCGCCGTCAGAACACATTGTCGGCAAAACTTCGTTTTGCGACATTTAGTCGCCGCGGATATTGTTGTGCAGCTTTTTTATGACGTCCTCGGTCTGGCGCGATTTCTTGCGCTCCTCCTCGATCTTGTTGCAGGCGTGCATGACCGTCGTGTGGTCGCGCTTGAAGATCTTCGCGATGTCGGGGAAGGAGTATTCGAGCTCCTGGCGGATCATATACATCGCCATCTGGCGCGGGTAGGCAACGTCCTTCGAGCGGTCTTTCGAGATCATCTGCTCGACCGGGATATAGAAGTAGTTCGCGACCGCCTCCATGATGCGCTCGGGCGTCGGGTTGAGGCCGGGATTTTCCGTGCGCAGCGCGTCGATCGCGTTTTCCGCGAGGGAAACCGTGATGCGTTCGCCCATCAGCTCGTGCATCGCCTTGATCTTCTTGACCGCGCCCTCCAGCTGACGGATGTTGGACTGAATGTTCTCCGCGATGTAGTTGGAAACCTCGTCGGGCAGCTCGATGCTCATCTTCACCGCTTTGTCGCGGATGATGGCGATGCGCGTTTCGAAGTCCGGCGGCTGAATGTCTGCGAGCAGGCCCCATTCAAAACGGGTCTTCATGCGCTCCTCGAGCGTGTTGATCTCCTTCGGGGGACGGTCGGAGGTGAGAACGATCTGCTTTTTCGCCTCGTAAAGCGCATTAAAGGTATGGAAAAATTCCTCCTGCGTGCGCTCCTTGCCGGCGATGAACTGCACGTCGTCGAGCAGCAGCAGATCGACCACGCGGTACTTGTTGCGGAAGGACTGCACGTCGGCCTTCTGGATGGCGGTGATGAGCTCGTTCGTGAAATCCTCGCCCTTTACATATATAATGCGGAATTCCGGATGCGTGCGGCGCAGCACATTTGCAATCGCGTACATCAGATGGGTCTTGCCCAGACCCGAGTTGCCGTAGATGAAGAGCGGGTTGTTTTCCGCCGCCGGGCGCTGCGCGACCGCATAGGCCGCCGCGTGCGCGAACTTGTTTGACGAGCCGACGATGAACCGCTCAAAAGTGTAGTCATCGTAGGGCGACGCCGACTGGCTGGGGGTGTTGTACTCACCGGTCACGACCACAACCGTTGCCGCCTCGCCGGTCAGCTGATACAGAGCGTTCTGGAGTGGTTCGATGAATTTGTCGGTGATGTACTTCTGCTTGAAGTCCGACGGGGAATGCAGGACAAGACGGTTGTCGGTGAACGAAACCACCGTCGCGTCCCCGAACCACGCGGACAGAGTCGATGGCAGGAATTTCTGCTCGTGCTCGAGCAGCTCCAGCGCCATCTCCAGTATATTGTTGGCCATGAGGAGAGCCTCCTTGTAGAGTATCGCCGGAAACGGGGCGAAAAAGCTGTGGAAGAAATTCGCTTTCCACAGACGGGTGGGAAACACGGAAAAAGCGGGGCGCGGCCTGTTTTTCCGCATAGCAAACAGACCATGCGGTTTCGCACGGTTTTGCCGAAAAATATGGGCGCAGCGATATAAACGCGGGTATAACACGCGAAAAAGTTCGGAACGGCTGCGCTTGTGGGAAACAGGAGAAAAGGATATACCGACTCCTATTCTATTTTATAATAGCACACGCTATCCACAAATTCAATCGGAAACTGTGGATAACTTTTAGACTGTCGCAAAACTTACGTTTTGCCGACAATCTGTGTTTTGACTTCGCAAAACACGTTCGTCCGAAAGTTCCCATGCGGAAACTTTCTCCCTCTGGAAGTATAAAAACCGAGGCGCATGTCCCCGGTTTTTATGAATTTGCTGCACAAATTCTATTGAATGCGTGCTGCCGCACGAAGCATGAGCAGGGAAAGACTGCGCTGCCGCACGGAGCATGAGCCGGAGAAAGAATGCACTGCCGGTCGGATTTCCGGAAGTCGCCCAGCGGCGGTGCAGAAAGTACGCCTGCCACACAAAGCGTGGTGGATGAAAAAAATACGGACACAAGATGTTGAAAAGATACGAAAAAAACGAATTTCCTGCAAAAAAAGCTTGACATTTCGCTTTTTGTATACGATAATATATATCGTATCATATTATGCGGACAGGCAGCGGCATATGCCCGCGTCTCGCGCCGGACCTATGCCGGTGCCCATCCGTAAAATTCAGAACAGGGAGGTGCACGAAGTTATGAAGAGAACGTTCCAGCCGAAGAAGCGTCAGCGCTCCAAGGAGCACGGCTTCCGCAAGCGCATGTCCACCGCGAACGGCCGCAAGGTACTGGCTCGCCGTCGCGCAAAGGGTCGCGCTAAGCTGTCTGCCTAAGCAGCAGTAAGGACCGGAAAAGGTCCACATATATTCGCGCCGCGGCGCGGAAAGAGCTGTTGCGGGCCGCAGAAATGCGGCTCGTTTTTTTCGGTCTGATGGGCAGGCCTTTTTCGTCATGCGCAGAAATAGGCGGAAAACGCCCCCGAAGGGCCGGAAAACCTGCAATTTACTCACCGGGCGGTGGCGGCAGGACAGAAAAAAGACCACCGTCGGCTTTGCAGTCATGAAAAGAATTGTGCAAAGAACAGTCGTTTTTTTCCCGGGCATCGAAAGAAACGAGGAGACACAGACATGAAAAAAACCATAGCCTTAAAGGAAAACCACGAATTCCGGCGGCTGTATCATCGGGGAACTTCCTCGGCGGGCAGACATCTTGTGCTGTACTGCCGGAAAAACCGCCTCGGACACAACCGGCTCGGACTGACGGTCAGCGCGAAGCTGGCAGGCGCGGTGCAGAGAAACCGCGTAAAGCGTCTGTTTCGTGAGGCATACCGCCTGCACGAGGACGAATTTGCCACCGGCGTTGACCTTGTGCTTGTCGCGCGCGCGCGTGCGGTAGGCGCAACCTATCAGGAAATCGAAAAATCGCTGCTGCGCGCTCTTCGTGAGAACAAAGTCGCGGCGGCTCAGCCGTGAAGCGGCTGCTTCTGGCGCTCGTGCGGTTCTACCGGAAGAATCTCTCTCCGCTCAAACCGCCCTGCTGCCGCTATACGCCGACCTGCTCGCAGTACGCCCTTGAGGCGATTGAGAAGTACGGCGCACTTAAGGGAGGCTGGCTGGCACTCAAACGCATCTGCCGCTGCCATCCCTTCTCCAAACGAGGCCCCTATGACCCGGTGCCGTAAAATCTGTCGGAAAAACTGACGTTTTTCCGACAGGATGTGTTTTGACTTCGCAAAACACGGACGGAAAAAAGTTCCTATGCAGAAACTTTTTTCTCTCTGGAAGTATAAAAACCGAGGTACACGCCCCCGGTTTTTATCAATCTGCTGCGCAGATTGTATTTTATGCGTGCTGCCGCACGGCAGCAGAAACGCAGAAAAGCAGCTTCCCTGACAATCACGCGCCTCCGGCGCGCATTTCTGGAGGTTCTTATGACCATCGAACAACTTTCCAACCTGATCAAAGACCCGAATCTCTTTGGCATTCTGATCGTCAGACCGTTCGGTCTGATCCTGCTCAGCCTGTATAATTTCGTGCACAACTACGGCCTTGCCGTTATCCTGTTCGCGCTGATTGTCAAGCTGTGCTGCGTACCGCTTGCCATCAAGGGCAAGAAGAGCATGCTCGCCATGACCGCGCTCAACGCGGAAATGCAGCAGCTTCAGAAGAAGTACGCAAACAACCGCGCCAAGCTCAACGAGGAAATCCAGGCGCTCTATGAACGCCGCGGCGTCAGCCCGATGAGCGGCTGTCTGCCCCAGTTCATTCCGCTCCCCATCATGATGGGTCTGTACTACGCGGTTCAGCAGCCGCTTCAGTACATCGTCGGCCTGAGCAGCGAGACCGTTATCAAGCTCGCGCAGCTGGTCGGTCTGGACAATCTCGCGGGCGCAAACTACACCGTACAGATCGTTATCGCCGAAAAGCTGAACGCATTCAAGGATGCCGCCGGCCAGTTCGCACCCGAGGTCCTCAAGTGCCTCGGCGACGGCGAGAGCATCTTCCCGATGGACTTCAACTTCTTCGGCCTTAATCTGGCGGATACCCCGTCCATCAAGCACCCGGGCCTCATCTGGATCATCCCGATCCTGTCCGGTCTGACCGCTTACCTGTCCAGCTACATCATGCAGAAGATGCAGAAGATGCCGCAGGGCAACGATGCGGCTGCGAACCAGATGAAGATGATGACCATGCTGATGCCGCTGATGTCGCTGTACTTCGCGTTCATTCTTCCGGGCGCGATCGGCATTTACTGGATATTCAACAACGTATTCACCTGCGTACAGGAAATCGTTCTGACCAAGCACATCCGCGGCAAGCAGGAGACCGAGCAGGCCGCCGAAGCCGAACGGGTCGAGGCAGAGAAAAAAGCCAAGCGCGAGGCAAACCGCGCGGCACAGAAGTCCCGAAGCGAGAAAAAGAAGGGGGACAAGTAAATCATGCAGAAGTTTTTAGAAGCAACCGGCGAGAACCGCGATGCAGCGATCGAAAACGCGCTGCGTCAGCTGGGTCTTGACCGCGATGACGTATCCGTAGAGGTACTCGACAACGGCAAAAAGGGCATTTTCGGCATCGGTGCGACCCCGGCGCGCGTCCGCGTGACCTACGAAGCCCCCGATGTTGCAGAAAAGAAGCCCGAGCCGAAGCCGGCTCCCAAGGCGGAAAAGCCGGCGCCGAAGCCGGAAAAGCCGGCTCAGAAGCCGCAGAAGCTGTCCATCACCGACGAGGACGACACCCCGCGTCTGGTCAAGGCGGCTCCGGCGGATTTCGTTCCGGAAAAGCTCGAGGTAGAGCGTCCGCGCCGTGAGCGCAGCGACCGCCCGCACCGTGAACGCGGCGACCGTCCGCGCCGTGAGCGCCGCCCGCGCGAGGAGCGCCCGATCACCCCGTCCGTTCCCAAGGAGCGCGAGCTGATCCCGGTTTCCGAGGAGTGCATGAAGAAGGCAGAGGAGCTTGCGACCTCGTTCATCTTCGGCCTGATGGAGAAGATGGGCGTCGAGGGTCAGGTGACCGTTCTGCCGCAGGTCGAGTGCGACCAGCTGCGTCTTGAGCTGTCCGGCCCGGACATGGGCCCGATCATCGGCCGCCGCGGCGACACGCTCGACGCGATTCAGTACCTCGGTTCGCTCGTGCTGAACAACGCGCTCGATGAGCACGTCCGCCTGTCGGTCGATACCGAAAACTACCGCGAGAAGCGCTCGGAGAGCCTGGAGCGTCTGGCTCGCAAGATGGCGATGAAGGTCGTCAAGAGCCACCGCTCGATGACCCTCGAGCCGATGAACCCGTATGAGCGCCGCATCATCCATGCCGCTCTTCAGGACTTCAACGGCGTTACGACCTACTCCACCGGCACCGAGCCGAACCGCCGTGTCGTTATCGCACCGGACGGCCGTCAGCGTCATTAACGCAGAGGTATCATCTATGAATGATACGATTGCCGCTGTTGCCACATCGGGAGGGCCGATCGGCATTATCCGTGTGTCGGGCGAGCAGGCGATCGGTGCAGTAAGCGCGGTTTTTGCGCCGAAAAACGGCAGTTCTCTGGCAGATGCGGCATCGCAGAAGCTGGTTTACGGCACGCTTTTCGACAAAAGCGGACATCTTCTGGATGCCTGCTACGCGGTCGTGTTCCGCGCACCGCATACCTATACGGGCGAGAATATGGCCGAAATTCAGTGCCACGGCTCGACAGCCGTCATGACGGCGGCGCTCGATGCGCTCTTTGCGCACGGCGTGCGTCAGGCGGAGGCCGGAGAGTTCACGCGCAGAGCCTTCCTCGACGGCAAAATGGGGCTGTCCGAGGCGGAGGCCGTGCACGACCTTATCACCTCGCGCACGGTCGAGGCCGCGCAGAACGCCGCCGCTCAGATGATGGGCGCGGTCGGCTCGCCCGTGCAGCAGATGCGTGAAAATCTGCTCGGCATGGTCGCGCATTTCCACGCGGTCGTGGACTTCCCGGACGAGGATATCGACCCGGTTCTGTTCGACGATGCGGCGGCGCTGCTGCATAAAACGACCAGTCAGCTCTATCGCATGGCGGAGAGCTACGAGCGGGGACGTATCCTGCGCGAGGGCGTGCCGTGCGTCATTCTCGGCCGCCCGAATGCGGGAAAATCCACCCTGCTGAACACGCTCCTCGGACGCGAACGCGCTATTGTTACCGATATTCCCGGCACGACGCGCGACCTTATCGAGGAAAACGTCAAGGTCGGGCAGATTTTGCTCCGCGTGACCGATACGGCGGGACTGCGCGACACGACCGACCCCATCGAACAGGCGGGCATCGACCGCGCGATGGCGGAAGCGTCCGCGTCGGCGCTCATTCTCGCGGTGTTCGACGGCTCGCGGCCGATGGGGGAGGAGGATATGCTCGTTCTTGCCCGTTCGGCGAGCCACCGCGCCATTGCGGTGCTGAACAAGGCCGACCTGCCGCAGCAGCTTGACGTCGAGCTGCTCCGACGGCAGTTCGAGCACGTGGTCTGCCTGTCCGCCAAGACGGGAGAGGGCATGGAGCAGCTGCTCTCGCTCATCCCGTCCACCATCGGCTTCGGAGAGACCGTCGTGGACGGCGCGCTCATCACGAACGCCCGTCAGGCCGCCGCGCTTGCCCGCGCCGCAGAACGCTGCGAAGCGGCGCTTTACGCCGCTCAGTGCGGCATGACGCCGGACGCCGTTGTGATGGACGCGGAGGGCGCGATTGCCGCGCTCGGCGAGATCACCGGCGAAACCGTGACCGAGTCGGTCGTCACCCGGATTTTCAGCGATTTCTGCGTCGGCAAGTGACACAGAAACCCGAATGTGGAAACAATGTGGATAAGGGGTCGCCTGCCGCGCGCAGCGGCCCCTTTTTCAGGTAAAAATATTGCTGGTTGTAAATTCATAAACTAATAATACTTTATGTATATTACTTTTGGTCAATAAATTGAGAGTTATCCAGAGTTTCCACAGAGTTATCAACAGTTATACACAGAGAGGGACCGATGAACATTTTGCTATTTCGAGAGAAGAAAGGAGGGGCCGCACGATGACGGTTTTTGACGCAGAAGCGTTTGATGTAGCGGTGATCGGAGCCGGTCACGCGGGCATCGAGGCCGCGCTCGCAAGTGCCCGTCTGGGTGCGAAAACCGCGTGTTTTTCCATCAATCTGGACGCTGTGGGCAATATGCCGTGCAATCCTGCCATCGGCGGCACTGCCAAGGGACACCTCGTTCGAGAGATCGATGCACTGGGTGGAGAGATGGCGCGGGCGGCCGATGCGGCCTGCATTCAGTACCGTATGCTCAACCGCGGAAAGGGTCCCGCCGTGCATTCTCTGCGCGCGCAGGCCGACCGAATTAAATACAGAGCGTATATGAAGCACGCGCTCGAGCGGCAGGAAAACCTGTTCCTCATGCAGGACGAGATCGTTTCCATCGAGCAGGAGAACGGCGCGGTTTCGGCGGTCGTGACCGCTGTCGGCGTGCGCCACGCGGTCAAGGCGGTTGTCATCGCCTCGGGCACCTTCCTCGGCGGCCGCGTCATTATCGGCGAGTATTCGCGCGAGTCCGGCCCGGACGGTATGGCGGCGGCGAAGCCGCTCACCGAATCGCTGCGCGGTCTGGGACTGCGGCTTCAGCGCTTCAAGACCGGCACGCCTCCGCGCGTCAACCGCCGCTCGATCAACTTCGAGGGTCTGGCGGTGCAGGAGGGCGAGGACGAAATCATCCCGTTTTCGTTCGAAACCGACCATCCGCCCGACAACCGCGCGGTCTGCCATCTGACCTATACGACCGCCGAAACCCACGAAATCATCCGCGAGAATCTCGACCGCTCGCCGCTCTACGGCGGCAAAATCGAGGGCGTCGGGCCGCGCTACTGCCCGTCCATCGAGGATAAGGTCGTGCGTTTCGCGGACAAGCCGCGCCATCAGCTGTTCCTGGAACCGATGGGTCTGGACACCGAGGAGATTTACGTGCAGGGCTTTTCGTCCTCCATGCCGTTCGATGTGCAGCGCAAAATGCTGCACTCGGTCAAGGGTCTGGAGCACGCGGAAATCATGCGCCCGGCGTATGCCATCGAGTACGACTGCATCGACCCGCTGGAGCTGCGCCCGACGCTCGAAACCAAAAAAGTTTCCGGTCTGTACGGCGCGGGCCAGTTCTGCGGCTCGTCCGGCTACGAGGAGGCGGCGGCGCAGGGCCTTGTCGCCGGCATCAATGCCGCCCTCAAAATCAAGGGCGAGGAGCCGCTCGTGCTCGACCGTGCGGACGGCTATATCGGAACGCTCATCGACGATCTGGTGACGCGCGGCACGAGTGAGCCGTACCGCATGATGACCTCACGCTCGGAGTACCGCCTGCTGCTGCGGCAGGACAACGCGGACGAACGCCTCGTGCCGATTGGCGTCCGTGTCGGCCTTAATTCGCCCGAACGCGGCGAAAAAGTGTGCCGAAAGTACGAAACCGTGCAGCAGGAAATCGACCGCGTGGCCTCTGTCGG
Source organism: uncultured Butyricicoccus sp. (assembly GCA_900544475.1). Taxonomy (GTDB): domain Bacteria; phylum Bacillota; class Clostridia; order Oscillospirales; family Butyricicoccaceae; genus Agathobaculum. Next base: position 2,343 of record UQVU01000001.1, on the reverse strand, counting down.
CGTCGCGCCGAGCGAAGCGTTGAACGCCCTTCTGGAGGCGCACCATTCCACGCCGCTCAAGGCCGGCTGCAAGCTGATCGACCTGCTGCGCCGTCCGGAGCTGAGCTACGCCGCGCTCGCGCCGTTCGACCCGGAGCGCCCGGAACTGTCTGCGGTCATCCGTGAGCAGGTCGAGATCCGTATCAAATACGCGGGTTATATCGAACGTCAGGAGCGCGATGTCGAGCAGTACCGCAAGCTCCAGAGCCGTCCGCTGCCGCCCGACCTGGACTACGGCGAGGTCAATTCGCTGCGTCTGGAAGCACGGCAGAAGCTGAACGCCGTAAAGCCGCTGAACTTCGGTCAGGCGGCACGCATTTCCGGCGTTTCGCCGGCGGATATTACCGCGCTGATGATTTATATGGAAACCCATCGAAAGGAGGAAAAGGCATGACCGACCGCGAACTGCTGCGCACCGGACTCAATGAATATTTATCCGAGGTCAGCGACAAAACGATTGATAATTTATTGAAGTTTTCCGAGCTTCTGCTCGAGAAAAACAAGGTGATGAACCTGACGGCCATCACCGACCCGACCGAGGTCGTGACGCGCCATTTCCTCGACTGCGCCGCCCTCGCGCCGCATATGCCGCAGGGGGGAAGGGTGCTCGACGTCGGCACGGGAGCCGGCTTCCCGGGTATGCCGCTCGCCATTCTGTGTCCGCAGACCGAGTTCGTTCTGCTCGACGCTCTGCGCAAGCGCATCGACTTTCTGAACGAAGTCATCAAGGTGCTCGACCTGACCAACGTCACCGCCGTGCACGCCCGCGCGGAGGATTTTGCAAAGGAAAACCGCGCGTCCTTCGATATGGCGGTTTCGCGTGCGGTGGCCGACCTGCGGACGCTGAGTGAGCTTGCCGTTCCGATGGTCAAGACCGGCGGCGTGTTCCTCGCCATGAAGGCGGCCGACTGCGCGGAGGAAGTGCAGGGCGCGGCCCATGCCTTCGAGGTGCTGGGCATCGGCGAGCCGGAAACGCTGCGCTACACCGTGCCGCATGACGGGGTGGAGCGTGCGCTCGTGCGCCTTCCGAAAATCAGCGAAACGCCCGCGCAGTATCCGCGCCGCTTCAAGAAAATTCAGACCAGTCCGCTCTGACTTTATACAAATAGTTTACCCTCTGCGATATAATTACAGAGGGTATTTTCTGTCCGAAAATAGTAGACGAGGCCGCTTTTTCCGTGGAAATGACAGAGAATTGTCGCAGAGGGCAAATTGCGCGGTCGATTTTGCTTGCCTCAACGCCAATTTGTGGTAATCTATTACCAGAGGACGGCCGTGCCACAGAAAAAAGGGGTGCAGTACCCCCATTCATCGGGCACAGCAGAAAAAGGAGGCAAAATATGATGAAATCGGTTCTGACGCTCGTGTCCGGCAGGGAAGACCGGGTGCTGCGGCGCGTTCGTATTTCCGAGATTTCGCGCAATCCCAATCAGCCGCGGCGGTACTTTGACCCGGAGGCTATCGCCACGCTCGCGGAGAGCATCCGTCAGTACGGCGTGCTCAATCCGCTGACCGTGCGGCGGACGGCAGGCGGCGGGTATGAACTGGTCGCCGGGGAGCGGCGGCTGAGGGCGGCGCGGGTCGCGGGGCTGACCGATGTGCCCTGCCTGCTCATCAACGCGGACGGGGAGGACTCGTCGGTGATCGCGCTCGTCGAGAATTTGCAGCGGCGCGATTTGGACTTCTTCGAGGAGGCGAACGGCTTCAAGCGGCTCATCGACCAGTTCGGCCTGACGCAGGAGGAGGCCGCACGCAAGGTAGGGAAGACCCAGTCCGCCGTGGCGAACAAGCTGCGGCTGCTTCGGCTGTCGCAGCAGAACATGGAGCTCATCCGCCGGAACAACCTGACCGAGCGGCACGCCCGGGCACTGCTGCGGCTGAGCGAGGAGGCCGACCGCATCAACGTGACCAACTACATCATCGAGCACGAACTGAACGTCAGCCGCACCGAGGAGTACATCGACGAGTTTCTCAAGGCGAAGGAGAAGCCGGAGCCGCTGCCTGAGCAGGACAGCGGCCGCCATGTGGTGCGCTTGTTCAAGGACGTCCGGTTTTTCCTGAACACGCTCAACCGCGCGGTTGGGGTGATGGTGGACGCGGGAATCGGCGCAACCGTGCAGCAGCAGGAAAGCGACGACGGCTTGACGCTGACGATTTCCATTCCGCACGCGAAAGGATAGTATATATAATAAGGTAGGGAGGGACATCCGCGAGGATGTCCCTGAGCCTGTCGAAAAACTTCGTTTTTCCGACAATCTGTGTTTTGACTTCGCAAAACACGGACGTCCGAAAGTTCCCATGCGG